>CAZQWO010000153.1:0-2508 GCA_964597015.1 uncultured Dehalococcoidaceae bacterium | reverse complement strand
CACTGGAACAAGGCGGTGGTCATCGGCAGCGGCCCGATACGCATCGGGCAGGGCATTGAGTTCGACTACTGTAGCGTGCACGCTGCCCGGGCATTGCAGGAGGCCGGCTACCAGAGCATCATGGTCAACTCCAACCCGGAGACCGTCTCCACCGACTTTGATACCAGCGACCGCCTTTATTTTGAAGCCCTTGACGAGGAGAGTGTGCGCGATATTCTGGAAAACGAGGGCAATGGCAACGGCGCCACGCCATCTATCGTCCAGTTCGGCGGACAGACAGCCGTCAACCTGGCCAACCCCCTATCCCAGGCCGGCATGCCCATACTCGGCTCCAGTGCCGAGACCATAGACCTTGCCGAAGACCGGCGCCGCTTCGAGAATTTTTTGTCCAACCTGGGTATCCCCCAGCCACCCGGGTCGGGTGTAGCCTCGGTGGAGGAAGCCGTCACCGTTGCCGGGCTCATCGGCTACCCGGTACTGGTCCGCCCCAGCTACGTTCTGGGCGGGCGCGCCATGGAGATAGCGCACAACGCCACCGAGCTCTCCCGCTACGTGGGCCTCGCCATGGAACTGGATACCGGCCACCCCGTCCTCATCGACAAATACCTGGAAGGGAAGGAGGCGGAGGTGGACGCTATCGGCGACGGGGAAACAATTCTTATCCCCGGCATCATGGAGCACATCGAGCGCGCCGGCGTGCACAGCGGCGACTCCATGGCGGTTTACCCGGGACTGAACCTGACCCGCCAGGAAGTGAATACCATCATTGACTATGCCGTCCGCATTGGGCTGGCTCTGAAAATAAAGGGATTGATGAATATCCAGTTCGTGACCGTGCCACGGCGGGAAGGTCTGGGCTCTTCGGTCTATGTACTGGAGGTCAACCCGCGTGCCAGTCGCACCGTTCCGTTCCTCTCCAAGGTAACCGGCGTCCCCATGGTCAAGGTTGCCACCAGAGTCATGCTCGGCATCAGCCTCAAAGAGCAGGGCTATCAGACCGGCCTCTGGCCGGAACAGCCTCTGGCTGGAATCAAGGCGCCCGTCTTCTCCATGTCCAAGCTGCTCGGCGTGGATACCTACCTGGGGCCGGAGATGAAGTCCACCGGCGAGGTGATGGGCATTGACGTCAACTTCAACGCCGCCCTGACCAAGGCCCTGCTCGCCGCGGGCATGATGCTGCCCCAGAAAGGCGCCATACTGCTCAGCATCGCCGACCGTGATAAACCCGAGGTGCTGCCCATTGCCAGAAAGCTGGCGGAACTTGGTTACTCGCTCTACGCCACCGAAGGTACCGCCGCCATGCTTGAGGCCGCCGCAGTACCTGTAACCAAGATTACCAAGAAGCTCGGCGAGGGGCACCCCAACGTGCTTGATGTCATCCAGAATGGCACGGTGAACGGCGTGGTCAATACCATCACCGGCGGAGAAGCCTCCCTGCGCGACGGTTTCCATATAAGACGGGCCGCCGCCGAGAAGCAGGTGCCATGCTTCACCTCGCTGGATACCGTGCGGGCGGCGGTGGAGGCGCTGTCCAGCCCCAGTCAGACATACCTCGTTCAGCCCCTTCCCAAATACCGCAGAAAGGAAATAAAATGAATTTAATCGATGCCGAGATATTGGAAAACCGCCAGGTTCTGCCCGGCCATACGCATGTGCACGCCCGGGGTATTCTCAGCAGCTGGCTCATCTGGTTTAAATGCCCGGAGATAGCCCGGGAAGCCAAGCCGGGGCAGTTCATAATGGTGCGCTGCGGGCCGGAGACCACCCTGCCCCGCCCCTTCAGCATCCACCAGGTGGACGGCAACAATATCGCCCTTCTCTATGCGGTGCGGGAAGGCGGTCGGGGTACCGGCTGGCTTGCCGAACAGGAAGACGGACAGTCGGTAACCGTTTTCGGGCCGCTGGGCAACGGTTTTGCCCTGCCCCCCACCCCACAAAATCTGTTGCTGGTGGCCGGCGGCACCGGTATTGCACCCTTAACCTTCTTGGCCGATACGGCGAAGAGCAAGGGCAGCATGGTGCACCTTCACCAAGGAGTGAATACGGCCAGTCAGCTATTGGATGCCCTTCCCACGCGCTACGTCCAAGTCCCCTATTCTAACGCACCTGCCGAAGCTACGCTATACGGCCGTCCCGACAGTATCCCATCTTCCGCCAGCACGGTGGACGGCAGCGCTGGCACCAGGGGCCTAGCAACGGTCTGCATGCCCGGCCTCGCGGCCTGGGCGGACAAAGTCTTCGCCTGCGGGCCCGTGCCCATGCTCCGCTACATGGCGCTCAACAGGCGAAGGCTTGGCCTCGAAGGCAAGCCCGTCCAGATTTCCCTTGAGGTGAGGATGGGCTGCGGAGTGGGCGTCTGCTACGGCTGCACCGTGAAAACGAAGAAAGGCCTGAAGCAGGTCTGCAAAGACGGGCCGGTGTTTAATTTAGATGAAATTCTGTGGGATGAGCTAACTTTTTAAATGAGGATGTACGTCGGAATATACATTATCGCCAGGAGGGGGGTAT
>CAZQWO010000152.1:0-2544 GCA_964597015.1 uncultured Dehalococcoidaceae bacterium | reverse complement strand
CCACTTCTAAAGTTAAGCAATAAGAATTTAGCACATATGTTCTATATCAGTCAACGTTGTTTTGTCGCCTTCTTCTTGACAGTTGATAGTGGCCTTGTTAGTATCATAGTAGAGAAATTGCGCACAGAATAGATATTTTACATGGCACCGAAACGAGATTATTACGAAATCCTGGGCGTATCCAGGGACGCCACCGAAGGAGATATTAAAAAGGCCTTCCGCCGGCTCGCCTTTAAGTACCACCCTGACCGCAACCGTGATGACGGGGCTGAGGAAAAGTTCAAGGAGGCGAGCGAAGCCTTTGAGGTACTTTCTGACCCCGACAAGCGCTCTCGCTATGACCGCTTCGGGCACGTTGATACCGACGGTTTCTTCACCCGCGGCTTCGAAGGCTTTGACTTCGGCGGCTTCGGCGACATTTTTGACGCCTTCTTCAGCGGCATGACCCACGCCCACCGGAGAGCGCCGCAGCGCGGCGCCGACCTGCGTTACAAAGCGACCATATCCTTTGAGGAGGCTGCTTTCAGCTGCGAGAAGGAAATCGAAATAAAACGCACCGAGCTGTGCGCCAGCTGCCGCGGCACCGGCGCCAAGCCAGGCAGCCAGCCGGTTCGCTGCCCGGACTGCAACGGCACCGGACAGGTGCGACACGTCCAGCGCAGCCTCTTCGGCAGTTTCATTAACACCACTGTATGCAACCGCTGCCAGGGCGAGGGACGGGTTATAGCCGAGCCCTGCCCACAGTGCCGGGGCAAAGGCCAGGAAAAACAGCAGCGCCGCATCTCGGTCAGGATTCCAGCCGGCATACAGGATGACACCCAGATACGCCTCAACGGTGAGGGGGATGTGGGAGTGAGGGGCGGTTCATCAGGTGACCTGTATGTGACCATCAGCGTACAGGAACATGAACTGTTCGCCAGGGATGGAGATGACGTCATTTACGAACTGCCGGTTAACTTTGCGCAGGCAGCGCTCGGGGACGAGATTGAAATACCCACCCTTTACGGCAATACCAGGATGGCCGTCCCTTCCGGGAGCCAGACGGGTAAGGAGTTCCGCCTGAAGAACAAGGGCGTCCCTCACCTGCGACGGAACGGTCATGGCGACCAGATAATAAAGCTGCGGGTGGTGACGCCGGACTCGCTGACCAAAGAGCAGCGCCGGCTCTTCAAGGAACTGTCCGATAGCCTCGGCCCGATGAAAAAGGGCGATAAAAAAACCGATTCCTGATTCGGCGTCAGTTACGGTTTCAGCGGGTTACTTGCTTTCCGGCGTTCGCTTCTTGCGCTGGAATAAAGAGAACAGCCGCCAGCGTTTCCCGGACAGCTCGTGCCGCACGTTGGCGCCCATCATTTCCGCCGCTACTTCTTTAGGGTCACCGTCCTCGTAGAGAACCTGGTGAATTCTTTCCGTAATCGGCATCTCCAGCCCGAGTTTCTGGGCCAGATTGCGGGCGACGAGCGTGGTGGTCACTCCCTCGGCAACACCGCTCATGTTGCTCAATATCTCCGCTAGCGGGTGGCCTTTAGTCAATTCCACGCCGACATAGTGGTTGCGGCTCAGCGGGCTGGCGCAGGTGGTGATGACATCGCCCAGCCCGGCCAGTCCGGAAAAAGTGAGCGGGTTCGCCCCGAGAGCAACACCCAGTGCGGTGATTTCGGTCAGACCCCGCGTTACGTAAGCTGCCTTGGCATTATCGCCATAGCCCAGTCCGTCAGCAATACCGGCACCGAGGGCGATGATATTCTTAAGCGAGCCTCCCAGCTCCACGCCGACAACGTCAGTATTGGTGAAAACGCAGAGGTTCGGCGTGGTCAGCAGTCTCTGTGCCTGCCTGGCTACAGAGCCATTTTCGGCGGCAGCCACGGTGGCCGCCGGCAGGCCGCATAAGATTTCCCTGGCCAGATTAGGGCCTGAAATCACGCAGATATTGTCATGAAAGCGAGGATTTATCTCCTCGGCGATAACCTGCGACATACGCAAGCCGCTGCCAATCTCCAGTCCCTTGGCCGCACTGACCACGAGCATTGATTTACCAAGATGACCGGCTATCAGCTTGATGTTCTGCCGCATTGACTGGGATGGCACCACCAGAATCACCGCTTTGGCCTCATCAAGAGCTGCTTCTATTTCATGGGTTATCAGAACGTTGTCCGGGAAGGCCCTGTCTGATGTCTCTTCCGGGTCGGGGCCACTTTTCTGCAGGTCTTTGGCTTCCTTTTCGGTGCGCGCCCATAGACCGACGTCCATCCCCTTTTCCGCCAGAATAATAGATAAAGTAATGCCCCATATGGTGGTACCTATAATGCCAACTTTAAGCATAACTTATTTTAGCTCAATTGCGGGTATTTAGGAAGACCTTGCCGGCCGGGTTTGAAAGCGATCGGCTGCTGTCAAAGCTTGACCCGTTCGCCTAACCGGCGCTCCGTGCCCGCCAGCAGCCGACCGATGTTGTCACGGTGAACAACGATTATAAACACGACACCGACGAGCGCATAAACCAGATATTCCACAGGGAATCCGTTGAGTATGGTAAGAGGAATC
>CAZQWO010000151.1:0-2658 GCA_964597015.1 uncultured Dehalococcoidaceae bacterium | reverse complement strand
CCTATTTCAAAGATGCCATCCGCGCCACATTGCAGCTCTCTGAAGCGCCCAGGGAGAATATCAAAACGGCCTGCTATAACATCAACGAGTTTTCACCATCGCCCACGGCTAAGGAACTGGAACTTACCATCAGGAAATTCATCCCCGACATCAAGGTCACCTACAAGCCGGACCCCGTGGTCATGGCATTCCATAAGAACCAGACCATGAAGGTAATCGACGACAGCCGGGCGCGGGACGAATGGGGCTGGCAGCCACTGTTCAGCAAATTAGAAGATATGGTGGCCGACTTCATCAACGAGGTGCGCACCAGGCCCGAATATTACGGACTTGCCTGAAATTGACTAGTGCAGCCCTTTCTCCGTCTGCTTGACAATCATATTGACCATCATCTTGGGCAGACCGCTGGCCACCTGCTGCGCCATGGAAAGTCTATCCATGGTCGTCCTGACTTCTTTGACTTTGCCGCCTTCAAACTCATAGGCACAAAAGGCCAGAACGACTACCTTCTTACCTTCCACGGTGCCGGATATCTCATGCTCAAAAAAGCCCTTGTTTCCCTGGAACATGATGCCGTTACCACATTCTTTGATCTTGGTGTCCTTCATCTGACTGTACATCCACGCTACGTAACGCCGCAACTCATCCTTGCCCCTGAATGTACCATTGGGGTTCACCCAGACTGCATTGTCAGTGAAGTAGGCCAGCGACTTCTCCACATCTCCGTCTTCCATTGTCTTGACGAACTCACGCATGATAGAGGGGATTTTTTCTTCGGGCATTCTATTCACCTCCCGTACATTTAATTACAATAAAAAAGCCGCCAGCGACCGCTCTTCAATTTGAACAGTCCTAGCGCCCCCATTCGCACATCTAAACTCAATTAGCTCTCAAGGCTTTTTTATTACAGGTGTCATTAATTATAGTCCTATTTTGGCTGCTGTCAATATATTCTTATTAATTATGCCAGTAATATTACTGGCCTTTCCCTACCATATGCCCATGGCGCAGCCGTCCTTGCGCGGGTCGGAGCCGGCGACGAGCGCCCCGTTCTCCGGGTGCACCATGATTATCTGCCCCCCGCCAAACTGCTGGGAGTACGGGTCATCCAGATAAGCGATGTGGTGTCCTTTTTCCGCCAGCGCCTGAAGGACATCGTCCGGAATCCCCGCTTCGAAGACACATTCGTTGCTGGCTGAGATATACCGAAACCTCGGCGCGTCCAACGCCGTCTGCACGTCCATATCAAAATCGATGATATTGAGCAGCACCTGCAACTGCCCCTGCGGCTGCATGAAGCCACCCATCACGCCGAAGGTCAGGAACAGCCGGCCGTCCCTGAAGACCATGGCCGGGATGATGGTGTGGTAGGGTCGCTTGTGCGGGGCGATGCCGTTGGGGTGGTCTTTTTCCAGTGAAAATAAAGCCCCGCGATTTTGCAGGCAGATGCCAGTCCCGTCAACGACAACGCCGGAGCCGAAGGCCTGGTACAGGCTGTTGATTAAAGATATGCTGTTGCCGTCTCTGTCCGTCACCGCCAGATAAACCGTGTCCCCGTCCTTATCTGGAATGCCGGCGGTTACCTTCTCTCCGGCACGGTTTTCATCAATCAGACTCCGTCTGTTTTCGGCGTATTTTTTACCGAGCAACTGCTTCAAGGGGATATTTACAAAATCAGGGTCAGCAATGTATCTATCGCCATCGGCAAAGGCCAGCTTCAGCGCCTCTACCAGCAAGTGCAGATACTGCGGGGAATTGTGCCCCACTGGCTTTAAATCATATCCTTCCAGAATATTCAAGGCGAGCAGTGTTACAAGACCCTGTCCGTTGGGCGGGCATTGAAACACTTCGTATCCTCGGTAGCTGGTGCTGATGGGCCTTACCCAGTCGGACTTATGGTCTTCCAGGTCTTTCATAGTAATCAGGCCGCCGTGCTTTTCAGAGCAGGCGACGATTGCCCCGGCAATTTCACCCCGGTAGAATACGTCCCGTCCTCCCCGCGCTATTTTTTTAAATGTGCTCGCCAGGTCAGTCTGTATGATAATTTCACCGGGCTCAGGCGCCTTACCCCCGGGCAAATAGGTACGGGCAGCGGCAGCATCCTTCTCCAGTTTCGGCCGGCTGTCCCGCCATCGGTTGGCGGTTATCTCCGTTACCGGATATCCCTTTTCGGCGAGGGCAATGGCCGGCGACAGCACCTGCTCCAGTTCCATCGTGCCGCATGATTCAAGCAGGGTGCACCAGCCGTCCAGTGTCCCGGGAATGGTAACGCCGTGAATCCCCGTCTCCGGCATCTTTTGAAAGCCCAGGCTTTTCATCTTATCCAGACTGGCGGCATACGGGGCACGCCCGCTGGCGTTCAGGGCTTTCAATTCCCCGTTTTTACCGGTATACACCAGAGCAAAGAGGTCACCCCCCAGGCCGGTCATCATCGGCTCGACCACATTCAGGGCAGCGGCGGTGGCGATGGCGGCATCAATGGCATTGCCACCCTGCTGGAGTATGCTCACCCCAGCCTGCGTTGCCAGATACTGGCTCGACGCCACCATACCGCCCGTGCTCATCACCACCGTGCGCCGGGACGGAAATGCATATTTCATGCGCTCACCTCTTTTTTAGTTTTCATCGTATCAACAGTGCCATTATTTATAATAACAT
>CAZQWO010000150.1:0-2665 GCA_964597015.1 uncultured Dehalococcoidaceae bacterium | reverse complement strand
ATGTATCTGTTTCACCTTGCTTTAGCCTTGATTATAATACTTCAGGTACGCTTCGGTATACCAAGTAGGCAGGGGTAAGGCTAATATGCTACACTAGTTAGTTGTTGTTTGGCCAAGAAGCTAATAGTGTATTGAGCGGGAGGTATGAATGACCAAGCGAGTGTGCGTGGTAAAGGGAGAAGACGCGGCGCCGGAGGTGGTGGCGCCCACTGTTCAGCTCCTGGAAGAAATGAAACTGGACATTGAATTTGTCTGGGCCGAGACCGGCGATGAAGCCGTCGCCAAGTATGGCGCCAGCTTTCCCGAGCCAGCAAAAAAGATGCTTGATGAGTCCGATTGTGCCATTATGGGCTCAACTCGTAATATCAGTGGCGTGCATGGCTACCTGCGGTGGGGAAAGAAATGTTTTGGCAATATCCGCCCCACAAAATACATGCCGGGTCTGAGAAGCCCGCTGAAGAACCCTGAAGGCATTGACTTTATCATTATGCGGGAGAACCTGGAGGGGCTTTACCCCGGCTGGGAAGGGGATATCGAGCAGTTGACGCCACTGAAACTCAAGAATGACATGCTCGGCATAACACTGGACACCACGATGAAGGGCAAGTTTGCCGTCAAGGTAAACACGGAAGCGATAATGAGGGACATTTGCCGAATGGCCTGCGAAATAGCCATGAAGCGAAAAACCAGGGGCGGTCGAGGGCTGGTTACCGTGTCCAGCAAGTACAACCTGTTAACGCAGTCCGATGAAATGTTTCGCCGCATTGCTGAGGAGACGGTCAGGCAGTATTCCGGGCTGACCTTCAGCCAGCTGATAATTGACAACTGCGCCCAGCAGCTGGTCATAAATCCGCAGCAGTTTGATGTGCTGGTCATGGACAATGAGCACGGCGATATTCTGGCGGACGAAGCATCGGCGCTTATCGGTGGGCTGGGATTGACGCCGAATGCTTGCGTCGGCAAGGACTATGCCTATTTCGGGTCGGTGCACGGTACCGCGCCTGACATCGCCGGCAAAAACATCATCAACCCCACCGCCATGCTCCTGTCCGGTGTCATGCTTCTGGAACATCTCGGTTATGAGAAAGAGGCGGCGCATATGGCGGCGGCGATATACAAGGTCTACCAGGACGGCAAATATCTCACCCGCGACCAGGGAGGGAGCGCCACCACGACCGAGTTCTGCGAGGCGGTCAGGGCCAATCTATAGATAAGGTGTGAATCGGAACCAGCGATGAAACGCTTCATTTATACCGTTTTCGCTCTATTAGTGCTGTGCAGCTTGGTGCTGACCGGCTGCCAGTGCGGGCAGGAAGCGGCGCTGAACCTTTATGGTATCGACCCCATTACCCTCGACCCGGCGGTCTCCGGGGAAATGATTTCGCATGAATATATCCAGCAGATTTACAACGGGCTGGTGCGCCTCGATGAGAACCTGGAACCGGTCCCGGACATCGCCGAGCGCTGGGACATCAGCACTGACGGGCGCACTTACACCTTTTATCTGCGCCGGGATGTCAAATTCCAGGATGGTCGGCAGGTCACCGCATATGACTTCAAGTATTCCCTGGAGCGCGCCTGTAATCCTGCCACGGGGTCGCAGACGGCGGCTACCTACCTGGGGGACATCGTTGGCATTGAAGATGTGCTGGCGGGAAGAACAGCGGAAATCAGCGGCGTCCAGGCAATTGATGACTATACGCTCCGGATAACCATTGATACCCCGAAGTCCTATTTCCTGGCCAAGATGACCTATCCCGTGGCGTTCGTGGTGGACCGGAACGAGGCGGAAATGGGTGGCCAGTGGTGGCGGGAGCCCAACGGCACCGGCCCTTTCCGGGTGGTAGAGTGGCAGGAGGAAAACCAGCTCGTGCTGGAAAAGAACGACCACTACCACGGAGAAAGAGCCAAAGTCGACACAGCGGTCTTCAAGCTCTGGGGAGGCGTGCCGATGAATCTGTATGAGACCGGGGAGATTGATGCCACGGAGGTCGATATCAATTATGTTGATAAGGTAACCGACCCGGCGGGCAATTTTTATAAGGAACTGCAGATTGCGCCCGAACTGAGCTTCAGCTACATCGGCTTCGACCACACCCGGCCGCCGTTCAACGATGCCAATCTGAGGCGTGCCTTCAGCATGGCGCTGGACAAGGACAGGCTGGTCTCTCTGGTCTTCAAGGACATGATGGAGCGGGCCGACGGCATTCTGCCGCCCGGCATTCCCGGCTTTAATGAAAACCTGAGGGGTCTGGAGTTCGATGTTGAGCAGGCGAAGGAGCTTATTGCCAGTTCCAGCTATGGCAGCGTGGACAACCTGCCGCCGATTACGGTGACGACCATGGGCTGGGGAGGACTTATTTCGAGCGGTCTGGAGGCGATTATCCACGAGTGGCGGCAGAACCTCGGCGTGGAGGTCACGGTCAGGCAGCTTGAGCCGGCGCCGTTCCTCTACCACCTGAAGGAAGAGAAGGATGAAATGTACCTCCTGGGCTGGGTGGCCGACTATCCCCACCCCCAGAACTTCCTCGAACTTCTTTTCCGCACCGGCGAGGAAAATAACGCTGGCGAGTACAGCAACCCTGAGGTGGATGATATTCTGGAGCGGGCGGGGGTGGAGCTCGATTATGAGGCCAGCCTGAGGCTCTACCAGCAGGTCGAGCAG
>CAZQWO010000149.1:0-2772 GCA_964597015.1 uncultured Dehalococcoidaceae bacterium | reverse complement strand
AGCGAAACGGCTGCTTAAATAATAAATTATCCTTGGCCGACCAAATACTTATCAGCTAGGCCAAATTTTCCCCGGGAGGTGGCACGATGGCAATCGATTTCAATATCATGGCTGGTGGGGAGGCGGGCCAGGGTGTGCAGTCGGTGGGCATGATTCTGGCAAAGACAATGGCAGATGGCGGCCTCCACATCTTCGCCGACCAGGACTATGAGAACCGGGTTAGAGGTGGACACAACTTTTTCCGTATCAGGGTGAGCGATAGAGAGGTATTGGCGTTATCGGAAAAACTGGATGTTCTGGTAGCCCTCAATAAAGAAACGATAGACCTTCACCGCGACGAAGTAAAAAATAACGGCGTTATCGTCTTTGACCAGGAACAAACAAAAGTTGATACCCAGGGTGAAATCTACTTCAATGTACCGCTGGCAAGGATGGCTGAGGAAAAAGTCAAAAACAAACTCATGACAAATACCGTGGCGGTTGGCGCCGCTATCGGACTTTGTGGCTACGATTTTGACCCCCTGGCGGAAGTGTTGAGAAAAGAGTTTGCACGGCATGGCGAGAAAATCGCCGGGGACAATGTGATTGCTGCGAAGGCTGGCTTTGACTTTGCCCTTGAGTACGGTGCGCAGAAATTAAGCCAGAAAATCAAGCCGATATCCGGAAATAGCCGGAGAATGCTAATTCATGGTAACGAGGCAATGGCTCTGGGGGCTATGGTTGGCGGCTGTAAATTTATCTCAGGCTACCCGATGACGCCGGCGACCTTCATCATGGAGTATCTGGCGGATAAAGGCCGGGATTACAATGTAGTAACAGTGCATGTCGAGGATGAGATATCCGCCATTAACATGGCTATCGGGGCAGCCTATGCCGGAGTCAGGGCTATGGTCGCCACATCAGGCGGCGGTTTCTGCCTGATGGTGGAAGGGCTTGCGTTAGCTGGCATAACCGAGACTCCCATTGTGGTGGTGTTGGGACAGCGTCCCGGCCCGGCAACTGGCATGCCTACCAGGACCGAGCAGGGTGAACTCTGGTTTGCCCTCCACGCCGGCCATGGTGAGTTCCCCCGGGCCGTACTGGCTCCGGCCACGGCTGAAGAAGCCTTCTATTTCATTATCAAAGCATTTAATCTGGCAGAGAAGTATCAGACCCCGGTGATTGTCTTAACCGACCATCATCTGGCCACTTCGTATACCACTGTGGATAGATTCGACCTGAAGCAGGTGAAGATAGACAGGGGAGAACTGCTATCCGATGAGGAAGCGGGTAAGCTGGCCGATTATAAAAGGCATCTGGTTACGGATTCCGGCATCTCGCCACGGGTTCTGCCCGGTCAGGGAAAGGCGCTGGTGGTGACTGATTCCGATGAACACGATGAAGTCGGTCATATGATAGAGGATGGTGAAACACGTAACCAGCAGAATCTAAAGCGACTGCGCAAGCAAAATGGTCTTATGGCCGAGATTGGCAGCCCGAAGATTCACAAGGTGCCAAATGCTGAATTTACATTACTTGGCTGGGGTAGCACCTATGGAGCCATCAAGGAGGCTGCTGATTTACTGAAAAAAGATGGGATGCCAGTTAACGTTCTTCATCTAAGCGAGATATGGCCGTTTCCGGCAGAGAAGGTTTTATCAGTGCTGGGCAACGGCGCTAAGAGCGTAGTAATTGAGAGCAATGCCACGGCACAGATGGCGCAACTTATTCGGCGCGAGACCGGACACGCGATAGACGCTACAATTCTCAAGTCTGATGGCCGCCCATTCTACGCTGAGGAGATAGTCGACCGTTTGAAGAAGGAGGTTCTTTAACCATGGTCACAGTAAAGGACTACGCTGAGTCAATACCCATTGCCTGGTGCCCGGGTTGCGGTAATTTTGCCATCCTTCAAGCTCTGCGGAAGGCACTGGTTGACCTGGCGATAGAGCCACATCAAATGCTATTTGTATCCGGCATCGGGCAGGCGCCAAAGCTGCCTCACTATACGCAGGGCAATGTCTTTGACGGGCTTCACGGCAGAACTCTTCCCGCAGCAACCGGTGCCAAGATTGCCAATCATGAACTAATTGTGCTTGGTATTGATGGTGACGGCGGGGCCTATGGCGAGGGTATCGGTCATCTGCTGGCTGCGATGCGCCGTAATGTCAACATTACCTACATGGCACACAATAACCAGGTATACGGCTTGACCAAGGGACAGGCTTCTCCAACCAGCGACACTGGATTTGTCACCAGGACGACACCGCTGGGAGCCAGCCAGTCGTTAAATCCGCTGGCTTTAGCGCTTGCCTCTGATGTCAGCTTTCTGGCAAGAGGCTTCGCCGGGGATGTCGAGCACCTCTCCGGCCTTCTGAAGATGGGGATAGGGCACCGTGGTTTCGCCCTGATAGATATCCTGCAGCCATGTGTTTCCTTCAATCACAGGAATACCTTTCAGTGGTACCGTGAACGGGTTTATAAGCTGGAAGAACAGGGGTATGACCCCAGCGATAAAACGGCTGCCTTTGCCAAAGCACAGGAATGGGGCGACCGGATACCAATCGGGCTTATTTACAGGAAGGAAAGACCGGTTTATGAAGAGCAGCTTCCGGCTCTAAAGGAGATGCCGCTGGTTAAACAGAAAATCGACCCGTTGCAGTTTGAAGCACTGCTCGATGAGTTTATGTAGAAATTGTCGCTATTTCCCTTAAAGGAGAACCGAAAATGGGTGAAAATCATGCTACTTTGAGTCTTGGTATTGACCTCGGCGGCACGAAGATATTAACCGCA
>CAZQWO010000148.1:0-2792 GCA_964597015.1 uncultured Dehalococcoidaceae bacterium | reverse complement strand
GGGCCACTGAAGAAGCACCGAAGGCGAATCCCAGCCAGACGTGGCTGTCCTCCCAGATAAAGGCAGTGATGGCAAGGCCGAGCAGCCCCAGACCGACGACGCAGAAACCCATCACCGCGCCGCTGGAGAAGGCGATTTTCAGTGCCTTCGCCCAGCTCCCGATGGCGGCATTGGCGGTCCTGGAATTGGCCAGCGTGGCGATGTTCATCCCCAGCCATCCCGCCAGCGCCGAGGTAAAGGTACCGCAGAGATAGGCGATAGCAACATACGGCCTCGGTGCAATAAATACCGCCAGAACAATAAAGACCACCACGGTAAAGACAGCCAGCGTGGTGAATTCCCGGCGCAGAAAGGCCATCGCTCCCTGCCGGATGGCATGGGAAATCTCGCACATTTTTTCATTACCCGGGCTCTCGCGCAGGATTATGGCCACAAGGTAACCGACAAATCCGAGGGCCAGTACACCCGCCAGTATAATCAGTATACGCAGAACCATTTCACTCATGTGTCAGACCTCCTGAATTAGCGCCCTTAATAGTAAAAAAGAAGGCCGGTCTTTAACCGCCTTCTCCAGATTCACCTCATTGCTTCTGCTTGTTCACCGACGTTGATAGTTTAGCGCATTTTATGGCATCGGTCAATAAGTAATTATTTGCTATCTTCTCTTATCTGTTCCAGCCTGTTCTCCAGGCCTTTCTGCTGCACGATAAGGGTGAGGTCGCTGCGGGTTCTCTCCAGCACGCCGCGAACCATATCGGTGGTGCGGCGCAGCCCGCCGGTAATGGCATCGGGAAAGTCCATGGTCACCAGCACGCTGTAAATATCATCCATTACCTGCAGCAGTTCCTCGCCCCGGGATACATCACCCTGCCTCATGCCGTCCAGCAGATAACGCCTTAACTCTCCCACCGCCTCCCCCAATCCGTTCAGGTAAGCGGCATCATCAATGCCCAGCTCCGATGGCGACGGTATCGACTTCCCGCTAACTACCGAGAGGAGGACGCTGCCTTCGGCATACTCCTTCTGCGCATCCCGGAAAAAGCCGGTGTGATTCAGTTCGCCGTAGCTGGCCACCATCTTCTCAGCCTCAACGAGCAGACCTTGAGCCGTTTTCAGACGTTCTACCGCCAGGTCGAACTCCTGACGGTGCACGGCGCGTATCGCCTGGCTGCAGTTGCGAATCACCTCGCGGCAGCAGGGCAGCACCTTCTCCCTGGCCGCATCCAGTTCGGTGAAGTCCTGCCTTATCTGCTCCGCAATATTTTCCAGATTATCACTTGACCCGCTCACTTCTTTACCTCAAATTGTTTGCTTATCTGTCGGCATGCCCCCGTTACGCTGCCAGTCGACCCAGCAGCTCCTTCTCTATGGTGTACAGCGAGAAGCGTGCCTGTTTGTATTTTCCCGAATCGAGAACCAGGGCCGGCAGCTTGGCCAGTTCCTCCATAACGCGCAGCGATTCCTGCACCCGCCGCGAATTGGCCACCACCATAGCTGGCAAGTCTCTCTGCTTTGCCTCGCCCGGCACCTCAAGGTCACGGCCAACGTCACCGGCAGCGTCCCGGGCCTGAATGAGCTTTTGCTCCAGCGCCGGCTCAATTATCACCAGCCCATGACGCAGGTTTTTCAACTGCTGGCTCAGGTCGCCGCTGTTGAGCACCAGGCGGCTGACCTCCTCAAGCACGCGCAGGCCTTCACCAATGCGGTTCAGGTTGGCGTCAATAATGCGCAGCGTTTGCTCGGGCAACTTATCCATTTCCAGGTGGGTTAATTCTAACATAGCTTATCTAGAGGGTAAAGCTGTTGATGCTTATGTCTCGCCAATGGCATTTTCAATATGCTCAATGCGCCGCGGCTGGTTCTGCCGGTCAAGTTCAATGGCAACAACATCAATCCGCCAGGAAGCGGGTATATCATCGTGTGCCTGCCGGTAGTGCGCGGCCACTCTGCGTAATTTATCCATCTTCGCCGGCGTGATTGATTCTTCCGGACTGCCGAACTCCCGACTCCGCTTTGTCCTCACCTCGACAAAGACCAGGCAGTTTTTATATCGGGCCACGATATCCACTTCCCCTTCCGGGCAGCGGTAATTCGACTGCACGATACGGTATCCCCGCTTTTGCAGAAATTCTGCCGCCAGTTTTTCACCCAGATTCCCCGTTTCCCGGCGTTTCATGGCGTTTGCCTAGATATACCCTCTGACCGGCTGAAAGGTCCGCCGGTGGATGGGCGAAGGCCCCAGGCGCGACAGTCCCGCCACGTGTGCTTCGGTGCAGTAGCCCTTGTTTTCCGCCAGCCGGTATCCCTTAAAAAGCCTGTCCAGCCTGACCATCATTTTATCCCTGGCCACTTTGGCCACAATGGAAGCACAGGCGATGGAAAAGCACTTGCAGTCGCCGTCGGTAATTCCTTTCTGCGGCAGGGGCACTTCCGGCAGGTACAGGTAGTCAATGAGCAGGTGCTCCGGTTCTGGCGAAAGCCTGTTTATAGCCAGCTTCATGGCCAGCTTGCTTGCCCGGACGATGCCCAGAGTATCAATAAGCCTTTGATTTACCACGCCAACGCCAAATGATACGGCCGTTTCCCTGATATGGCCGGCGAGAATCTCACGCTTTGTCGGGCGCAGCTGTTTGCTGTCTCTCACCTCGGCAAGCCATGGTGCTTTGAGACTATCCGGCATAATGACGGCGGCGGCCACCACCGGGCCGGCTATAGAGCCCCGCCCCACCTCATCCACCCCGGCAACAAGCCGTATGCCCCGGGCCAGCAGCTCCTCTTCCTCGATAAAAGAC
>CAZQWO010000147.1:0-2827 GCA_964597015.1 uncultured Dehalococcoidaceae bacterium | reverse complement strand
CAGACGCAGCGTCTATACCGGCTCCATCGGCTATCTGAGCTTCGCCGGCGGCATGGACCTGAACATCGTTATCCGGACAATAATCGTCAAGGACGGGAAGGCTTATTTCCAGGTGGGCGGCGGCATCGTCTATGATTCCGAGCCGGAGGCTGAGTATCAGGAAACGCTGGACAAGGGCAAGGCGCTCGTTCAGGCACTCAAGCTGTCCTCGCAGGTGGCGGTGGAGGCGGTATCATGATTCTGGTCATCGATAACTACGATTCTTTTACTTATAACCTGGTACAGTATCTCGGGGAACTGGGCCGGGAGCCCGTTGTCTTCCGCAACGACCGCATCGCGCTGGCGCAGATAGAGGCGATGGCGCCCAGCCACATTGTCATCTCGCCCGGCCCCTGCACACCGCTGGAAGCGGGCATCTCCAACGATGTTGTCAGGCATTTCAAGGGTAATATTCCAATACTGGGAGTATGCCTGGGGCACCAGTGCATCGGCTACGCTTACGGCGGAGCCATCAAGAGGGCGATGATACCCGTTCACGGCAAGACCTCATTCATCTATCACGATGGCGATACCGTCTTCAAGGGGCTGCCATCGCCGCTGGTGGGTGGCAGGTACCATTCGCTGGTGATTGACGCTGATGGCCTGCCTGACACCCTCGAAGTCTCGGCCCGGACCGAGGAAGGGGAGATAATGGGGGTGAGAAACCGGGACGACGTGGTGGAGGGCATACAGTTCCACCCCGAGTCCATACTCACCGAGGAGGGCCACGATATACTGGCCAACTTCCTGAGCCTGCCCGGACCGCAGTTTAAAACGGGGGGAAAGAGGTAGTGGCGGAGCTTGTGTACCTGAACGGCGCTCTCATTCCCCGTTCCAGAGCGAAAATCTCGGCGTTTGACCACGGTTTTCTCTACGGCTACGGCCTGTTTGAGACCATGCGCACCTATAACGGGAAGATATTCCTTCTGGACAGACATCTGAAACGACTGTCCGAATCGGCGAAGGCGCTCGGGATAAGCAAAACTCTGGCTGGTATTGACCTTGAGCAGGCGTGTGCAGATACTGTGAAAGCCAATAACCTGAAAGAGGCACGCCTGCGGCTGACCGTAACGGCAGGAGAAGCCGGCCCTTTTCCGGGTAGAGAACAGGGCGCTGCCGTTACCGTGCTGGTTGCCGCCACTGTCTATACTCCTCTGCCGGACGCGGCCTATGAAAAGGGCTATAAAGCACTTATTTCCAGCTTCCGACGTGACAGCCAGTCACTGCTATCCAGACTGAAAAGCACCAGTTACCTGCTCAGTGTGCTGGCAAAGAAGGAGGCGGAGAGCGCCGGCATGGACGAGGCGCTGCTCCTCAACGAGCGAGACGCAATTTCCGAGGGCAGCATCAGCAACGTCTTTTTCATAAAACAGGGCGAACTGGTCACGCCGCCGGTGGCAAGCGGCATACTGCCGGGCATAACCAGAGAGGTGGTGCTGGAACTCGCCGCAGGTTCAAAAATAAGGGCCGTTGAAGCTGATATCAGGGTATCAGATATATCACGCTTTGACGAGGCTTTCCTGACCAACTCGGTGATGGAGATAATGCCGCTGGTGGCCATCAGGGATAAAACGGGCAAAACGGCTAATATCGGCTCGGGAAGGCCGGGCGAGGTAACCAAACGCCTGATGAACGCCTATCGGGAGATGGTGGCGCGGGAGACGGCATAGTTGACGTCTTAAGGATAGACCGCCAGAGCCTCAAGCCCGGTGGCCTCGGGCAGCCCCAGCATCAGGTTCATGTTCTGGATTGCCTGCCCCGCCGCCCCTTTTACAAGATTGTCGATGGCGCTGATGACGATGAGTCGGCCGGTGCGGTCGTCGATGGTGGGGTAGACCAGGCAGAGGTTGTTGCCCCAGGTGTGCTTGGTATGGGGTGGCGCATCGGTTACCAGGGTAAACGGCTCGTTCTGGTAGAAATCAAGGTAAAGCCTGCGCAACTTCTCTTTGCCCTGCTCCCCTTTGCCAATTTTGCCGGACACCAGCGGCGCGTAGGCGGTGGTCAGTATGCCTCGGGTCATCGGTATCAAGTGCGGGACGAAGGTGATTGATGGCTTGGTCAGACCGAGCTTCTTCAGTTCCTGCGTTATCTCGGGCAGGTGGCGGTGCCCGCCCAGCGCGTAGGCGGCGGCGTCTTCATTGGCCTCGGCGTAGTGCGCCTGCAGGTTGAGGCTGCGCCCCGCCCCGGAGATGCCCGACTTGCTGTCGATAATTACGTCGCCGGTGATGATTCCCGCCTTGGCCGCCGGGGCCAGGGCCAGAATGGCGCCGGTGGGGTAGCAGCCCGGGTTGGCCGCAATCTGCGCTGAGGCGATGTCCTTCCGGTGAAGCTCGGGCAGGCCGTATACGGCTTTTGAAAGAAGGTCGGGGGCGGGATGGTCAAAGCCGTACCAGCGCGTGTAATCCCTGGCGTCGTTGAGTCGGAAATCGGCGCTGATGTCCACCACCCTGACGCCCTTTTTGACCAGTGGCAGGATGACGTCGGCGCTCTCCTTGTGCGGCATGGCGGAGAAAGCGAGGTCGACCTCGCCCAGCTCGGCGGTCACGGTAAGGCCGAGGCTGTCCATGTGGGGGAAGACGGCGCCCAGCTTTTGCCCCGCCGCGCTGCGCCCGGTGACCGAGACGAGCTCGACCTCCGGGTGCCCGTGCAGGATTCGCGCCAGCTCAATGCCGGCATAGCCGGTAACGTTGATGATGCCAACTTTTGTCTTGCTCATTTCTTAAAACCTTTATAAACTGGCTGGCCAGGTAGAACAGCTCCCGAACTTTTCTTCGAAAAGAAGCAACTC
>CAZQWO010000146.1:0-2829 GCA_964597015.1 uncultured Dehalococcoidaceae bacterium | reverse complement strand
GCTTTATCAACTTAACGTCTCCTTAAAAACCAGGGATTGATATCCAGAAACCTGCTCTGGTAAAAGAACAGGACGATAAAGCCCAGAATAAGCATCACCACATCGATGCAGAGCGCACCGGTAACCGATAGTCGATACTGCACCCACCTCTCCGCCGCGCCAAAACAGCCGCAGGGCTTGTCGCCAAAGCCTTGAACGAACAATACGCTGTTGTTGACAATCAGGCTCGCGGTAAGCACCAGCGCCAGAGAACTAATAAGTCGAGCCGCAATGCCGATAATGAGCAGTGCGCCAACAGCAACTTCAATGCCGGGCAACCACCGGAAAATGAACCTGTCCAGCGCGGTGGGCAGGAACTCCGGGAAGACGAAAATGAGGAACGATTCCGTCTGGTTAAGCAGTTTCCCCAGACCGGCGGCCAGAAAAACGAGGCCCAGGATAATGCCGGCGACAGCAGCGAACCAGTTTCGACGTGACATACTGTAATTCAGTCCGATCGTTTCTATTCACTGTGGCGGGTCAACCCCTCACCCCCACAGCTCTTCAATGTCCTTTTCCACCTGCTCCCCGCCTTTGACCTTTCCGGTGGCGAGAAGCTCCTGATAGGACTTTGGCGAGCCGTATTCCCTCGTTCTGATGACCACCGGCATCGGCACGGCATGCCCGAAGATGAGCGCCTGCTGCTTCGATTCCAGCCTTGAGAGCACTGATTTTAAGGCGCCTTTGCCGGATACGCCAGCGAGAACGCTGTCGATATCCCGCTCGTTGTCGAGCAGGCAGGTGACCTTGGTGCCCATCTGCGACATCACCTCGGCGTCAATGCCGCTGGGGCGCTGGTCAATGACCAGCAGTGTTACATTGTATTTCCTCATCTCGCGGGCGATGGTGCCGAAAATGGTCCGGCTGGCGACCTCCGGATTGAGAAATCGGTGCGCCTCCTCGATGGTGATGACCAGCGGCGTGGGCTTGGCCGAGTCCTCCGCCATCGCCTTCTCCATCCGCTCCCGGTACTGGGCATAAATCCGCCGCGTGAGTAGATTGGCCACCAGAACATAGGCGGTGATGTCCGTGTAGCGGCCAAACTCCAGGACCACATTCATACCTCTATCCAGGTACTCCAGAATACTTTTAACGGAGTTTACCGGCGTATGTGGCTCAATGAAAGGAAGCCTGCGGATGCTGTTAAGGCCCCGCTTAAGGTTCTGGAAAGTGCTCTCGTGGATGCTCAGGTCTTTCAGGAGGGCGATGGTTTCCTCGCTATCAGGCAGGTCTGAAGTCCTCTGCAACCATTCACCGCCGAACCTGCCGCGCAGCTGGTAGATGGCCTCCACCGCCGGCTCGGTGAGATTAAGGGTCTGGCGCAGCAGCGCCATGTCCTCGGGCTCTATTTCATCGTAGCCAATCTTGACCACGAAGTCGGTGCTTACTTTTCTTCTGCGAGAGCTTTCCTCGTCGAGGGTGAACACGGCCACCTTGGCGGGGAAAAGCTGTTTCAGCGCCTTGACCGACTTGCCTCCCTCGCTCGTCCCCGCCCAGCCGTACTCGTTGTGCATATCAAAAATAAGGTTCACCGCCGCGCTCTTCTGCAGCATGCCGATGAGCAATATGCGGGTGAGGAATGTTTTACCCGTGCCGCTCTTGCCGAAGATGCCGTTGGAGCGTTTGACCAGCTCCGGCAGGTCGAGGCATATCTTGGTCTCCATATCCAGCGGCGTCCCCACGTAGAACCGCTTCTCGTCCTCGCCGCCGAAGACAAGCTCAACATCCCGCTGCGAGGCAAGGTTGACCGCCGAGAAATGTGTTGGCACGGTCTTTACCGGCTGCGGCCCTTCAATGAGAGTGTCCACGTCGCCACTTATGGTGAGCATGGGCAGGACGTGCAGGGTGCCGTAGGTGCTGGTGCCGGTGAGTACCTCGGAAACAAAGGGATCTGTAATGTCGGGCGGCGTCAGGGTAAAGCGCGGGTCGATAACGCCCAGGCCGATATCGGTAACCATGCCGAAAAATCGCTGCTTCTGCCCCTCGATGGTGACATACCTGCCCACCGCCATATCCTCCACCGATACCGTCCCGTCCAGCTTGACCTCCACCCCGCCCTCCAGAGAGCCAGAGACCACGATGCCCAGTCTGTCTGTCATTTCAGCCTCCCCAGAATCGCCCTGAGCTGGTTATACTGCCCGCCGAGCATGACCGCCAGTTCCTTGCCCGCCGCCACCAGAAAAGCGCGCGGGTCCTCCTGCGACTGGCTCATCAGGCGTAGCGCGGCGGGTATGATTTCATCTATGGATACGGGCAGGTGGGCGCTGACCAGTATATTTAAAAAGTTCAGCGACCGCCCGAACTCCTTTACTTCATCAGGTGAGCACGCGTAGACAAAGCCGTGGAGGCGTGCCGGATTTGGCGGCAGGTACTGGTTTATATTTTCTCCCCTTTTATGCCCCACCACCAGCGCGTTGAACTCGCTGCGCAGCAGTTTTGATAGCTGGGGACTGGTCTGGTATATGGCCTCCTCGCTCTCTTCATCTTTGCCGCGGGCGATGGGCTTTCGTCCAGGCTCCAGGCTGCCGGTGGTGGCGTGGCAGACGATGCCGTACATGTCCAGCTCACCGTCTTTCGTCTTCACCAAGCTGCCCAGGGGCGGCAGCTCATAGAGTTCATAGCACTGGGCGGTGAAGCCGGTGGTGCTGGCCTCAATAATTTCGCCAACTCTGTCAGCCAAACTAGAGTTTATTAGTCTCACCTCCTGTGGTACTCTATTCCCCCTTTGGAAAAGGGGGATAAAGGGGGATTTGAAATCCCTCTCAATCTCCCTTTAGGAAAGGGAGAGGT
>CAZQWO010000145.1:0-2905 GCA_964597015.1 uncultured Dehalococcoidaceae bacterium | reverse complement strand
TGGAGGGATTCGAACCCTCGTTCTCCAGGGCCACAACCTGGCGCCTTAAACCACTCGGCTACACTCACCACAGACCAGAGCTATTATAGCCGAAAAATGACCGTGCTTTCAAATTAACCCGTTTCCTGCGCCCGTCCGATTATTTATCAGCGAGCTGGACGATGGTAACCCCGGTGCCACCCTCGCCATACCCGCCAATGCGGTATGATTTCACCAGCGGATGCCCGGACAGCTTCTCTTTAACAGCATCGCGCAGTGTCCCGGTGCCCTTGCCGTGTACCACCCTGACCTGAATCAGCCCGGCCATAAAGGCGTCGTGCAGGTACTGGTCCAGCCGGAATAGCGCTTCGTCAACCGTGAGCTGGCGAAGGCGTATCTCATCTGGCACTGTAATCTTTTTGTGGTGATAGCGATTGCTGTACATCAAAACTCGTGTCTCGATTGTAGCACCTGATATCACAGGAGACAAATTCTTGTGAGGGCTGCCGTTCCAGTGTTAGAATAAATTCTGGACGTTGCGGGAAGGATTTATAAGAAAGATGCCGCTGGATGCCATCATTGTCAAAGGTGCCCGCGAGCACAACCTGAAAAACATAGACGTCACCATTCCCCGCGATAAGCTGGTGGTCATCACCGGTGTATCGGGGTCGGGGAAGAGCTCGCTGGCCTTTGACACCATCTATGCCGAGGGACAGAGGCGCTATGTGGAGTCGCTCTCGGCGTATGCCCGCCAGTTCCTGGGCCGTATGGAAAAGCCCGATGTCGACTATATCGAGGGCCTGAGCCCGGCGATTTCCATTGACCAGAAAGGGCCGAGCAAAAACCCGCGTTCCACCGTGGGCACGGTGACCGAGGTCTACGATTACCTTAGGCTGCTCTTCGCCAGGGTCGGTCATCCCCACTGCCCCGAGTGCGGTCGGGAAATCACCACCCAGACGGTGCAGCAGATTGTGGACGCGGTCCAGGGACTCCCGGAAGGCAAACGCATTATGATTATGGCGCCGCTCATCCGCGACCGCAAGGGAGAGTACCAGCAGGTGTTTGCCGATTTGCGCAAGGCGGGCTATGTCCGGGTGAGGGTTGACGGCGAGGTTCACGACCTTGCCGAGGAGTTCCAGCTGGACAAGAACAAGAAGCACTCCATTGAGGTGGTGGTCGACCGTCTGGTGGTCGGGCAGGGGGAGAGACAGCGGATTGCCGATTCCGTGGAGACCGCTCTAAAGCTGGGTGCCGGCGTAGTGCTGGTCTCCATCGTTGACGGGGAGGAACTGCTCTTCTCCGAGCACTTTGCCTGCGTCTACGACGGTATCAGCCTGGGCGAGATAACGCCCCGCACCTTCAGCTTCAACAGCCCGCACGGCGCCTGCCTGGAATGTGCCGGACTTGGCGTCAAGCTGGAAATACACCCGGACCTGGTTATCCCCAACAAAGAATTATCCATCGCCGAAGGGGCAATCCGTCCCTGGCAGTTCCAGTCCTGGTATTTCTATCACCTGGAGTCGCTGGCAAATCGTTGCGGTTTCTCGCTGAACACCCCGGTCAAGGACCTCGCCGAAAAAGAGCTTAAGCTGGTGCTCTATGGCGAGGAGGGGGACTGGCATCGTTACCGGAGCCGCTTCGGACGGGTCAGGGAATACTTTTCCGGCTTTGAGGGCGTGATTCCCAGAATGGAGCGCCTCTACCGTGACACGGAGTCGGAGAACTCAAGGGCGGATATTGAGCGCTATATGGTCTCCACACCGTGCCCCGCCTGTCAGGGCAAAAGGCTTAAGCCGGAGTCGCTGGCGGTGACCATTGGCGATCGGAATATCCCGGACGTCTGTGAGATGTCGGTGGTGCACGAGTTGGAGTGGATAACCGAAATCGGCGATAAAGTGCTCAGCGAGCGTGAGCAGATGATTGCCCGTGAGATTTTAAAGGAGATACAGGCACGACTTGGCTTTCTCAAAGACGTGGGCCTGGAGTACCTGACCATTGACCGCGCTTCCGCCACGTTGAGCGGTGGTGAGGCGCAGCGAATAAGGCTGGCGACACAGATTGGCAGTGGGCTCATGGGGGTGCTCTATATCTGCGATGAGCCCACCGTGGGGCTGCACCCGGCTGATGACGCCCGCCTGATAAATACCCTGAAACGATTGCGGGACCTGGGCAACACCATACTGGTCGTTGAGCACGATGAAGCCATGATGCGCGCCGCCGACCATATCATTGATATGGGGCCGGGGGCGGGAGAGCACGGCGGCAAAATTGTGGCCATCGGTGCTCTGGCTGATGTTATCGCCAGCAAGGAATCAATCACCGGCCAGTACCTCAGCGGCACGAAGCAGATTCCACTGCCCGGTAAAAGACGGCCGGGCAACGGCGGGGAAATCGTGGTCCGGGGGGCCAGGCAAAATAATCTGAAAGATATAGACGTCCACATCCCGCTGGGCAAATTTGTCTGCATCACCGGCGTATCCGGCAGTGGAAAAAGCACTCTTATCGATGAAATTTTATATCGGAAGCTGGCGCAGGCTTTTTATCGCTCCAGGGAAAGGGCTGGCGACTGCGATGAAATCACCGGCATGGAGAATATCGATAAAGTGGTCAATGTTGACCAGTCGCCGATAGGCCGGACGCCGCGGAGCAATCCGGCCACCTATACGGGTACCTTTACCCCCATCCGCGAGTTTTTTGCCACCGTCCCCGAAGCCCGGATGAGAGGCTATGCGCCGGGTCGGTTCTCTTTTAACGTTAAGGGGGGACGCTGCGAGGCCTGCCGGGGTGACGGGTTTATCCAGATTGAGATGCAGTTCCTGCCCGATGTCACCGTCCCCTGCGAGGTTTTCGGGGGTAAGCGCTACAGCCGGGAGGCCCTGGTGGTCCGGTTCAAGGGCAAGAACATCTCCCCGGTGCTGGCCCTGAC
>CAZQWO010000144.1:0-2941 GCA_964597015.1 uncultured Dehalococcoidaceae bacterium | reverse complement strand
GCACAATGAGGATGACATCAGGCGCAAGGACATCCGCATCGGTGATACCGTAATCATCCAGCGCGCCGGCGAAGTCATACCCGAGGTCGTTGGGCCCGTCGCCAGCAAGCGCACCGGAAAGGAAAAGGAGTTCAAGCTGCTGGAGGCAATTTACGATAAGAAGAAGGGACGCCCGGCGTGTCCGGTCTGCGGGAGCGAGGTAGTCAAACCTGAAGGCGAGGTGATGTATTACTGCTCAAACGCCGCCTGCCCCACCCAGGCACAGCAGCGCATCGAGCACTTTGCCTCACGCAGCGCCATGGACATAAGAGGCATCGGCGAGAACCTGTCCGCCACCTTATTTCAAAAAGGCCTGGTAAAAGATATCGCGGACATTTACTATCTTAAAGACCATAAAGAGCATCTCCTGGAACTGGAAAAGATGGGCGAGAAAAGCGTCAGCAATATACTTAACGCTATTGAAAACAGCAAGGAACGACCGCTGGCCAGGGTTATTCTGGCCCTCGGCATCCGACATATCGGCGAGGAGACCGCCGAGCTTCTGGCCGGGGAGTTTCACAGTATTGACGCTCTGGCCGAGGCTTCCGCAGAAAAGCTTAAGTCCATTGAGACCATCGGGCCCAAGATTGCCGACAGCATCACCGCCTTCTTCCGACAGGAGGAAAACAGAGATATAATTAAAAGACTGAGAGAAGCCGGCGTCAAGCTCACGAAAAAGCCAATCAAAGCCGATAAGCTGCCCCTCGCCGGCATGGAGTTTGTCCTGACCGGCACCCTTGAGACCTTTTCCCGGAAAGAAGCCGAGGAAAAAATAAAGGCTCTCGGCGGCACCACGAGCAGCAGCGTGACCAGAAAGACCACCTGCCTGGTGGCCGGCGCCGACCCCGGTTCCAAACTGGATAAGGCCCGCAGCCTGGGCACCAAAATACTGGACGAAACTGAATTCCTGAAACTTCTGGAGCAGAAATAGCGCTATGAAACTAATCGTTGGCCTGGGCAACCCCGGATTGCGCTACTCCCGCAACCGACACAACATCGGCTTCATGTGCCTCAACCGCTTCGCCCGGAAGCACGGCATACGCTTCACCCGCAAACAGAGTCAGGCACGGACTGGCGAAGGTGAAGTTGCCGGCACGAAGCTGCTGCTGACCAGACCGCAGACGATGATGAACCTTAGCGGCAATTCGGTAGGTCGCCTGGTAAAAAGATATAAAATAGACCCGGAAGATTTGATTGTTATCCATGACGACCTTGACCTGCCGCTGGGTAAAATCCGCATCCGACAGGGAGGCCGCTCCGCCGGGCATAAAGGCATCGAGTCGATAATAGACTGCCTGGGAAACAGCGACTTCATTCGCATCAGGGTGGGCATTGGCCGACCGGATGATGCGGACAGTGCATCCATGGACAGGGATGGCGAGGTCATCGACCATGTGCTCGGCGATTTTGATACTGCAGAAAACAGGTCTGTCGCCGAAGCCATAAATAAAGTTTGCGAAGCCATAACCTGTCTCCTCAGCGAAGGCCTGACCGCAGCGATGAACAGCTATAACTAGGTCCGGTTTTCGGACTTATTCTACCAGCGGTGAATTATCCAACCGCCTGAAGTATGGCCGATTATGCTATAATGTTAGGCCATGCCAGAGAACACACAGCGCGAGCCTTGGCAGCAATTCCTGAAAAGACCGGCTTTTAGCTCCCTGCCGCCAGATAATCGCAAATACATCCTCCTTTTCTGTGCCACCACCTTCTTTTTCTGGACTGCTCTCTACCTTTATGTGCCTATTCTGCCCGTTTATACCAGGTCGCTCGGGGCCAACCTATCAATGGTAGGCACTGTAGTGGCTGCTTATGCCATACCCCAGGTGCTCTTCCGTATACCAGTAGGCGTGCTATTTGATGCTATGACCAAGCGAAAGCTTTTACTGGCGCTGGGGGTTCTGATGGCTGCTTTAGGGGCATTGGGGCTTGGCTTCGCCCCCAGCCCCTGGTTTCTCTTTCTGGCCAGAATCGTTACCGGCATTGGGGCTACCACATGGGTCACCTTCACCGTGTTCTTTACCGCCTTCTACCCTGAGGGAAGCGTACGTCAGGCTATTGGTCTCATCAACTTTGTGCAGGGAACAGCCGTTTTGACAGCGACCTTCTGCGGAGGCATTATCGCCGAGGTGTGGGGTGCGGGCTTCACCTTCTGGGGGGCCACCGGGCTGGGGGTGGTGGCGTTGATGGCGCTCTTGTCCATCCGAGAACCTGCCGTCGCTCATGTTGAATCGGCCTCCTGGCGGCGCTTCACTCTGGTAGCCACCTATCCCCAATTGCTTTTAGTTTCATTCATGGGTATTCTGGCCCAATTCGCCAACTGGGCAGGCCTTTTTGGTTTCATACCAGTATATGCGGTGCAAATCGGCGCTTCAGAAGCGGACTTGGGCATTATCACCATGCTGGCTCTGGCTTCGGGAGCAGTGGTAGCACTAGCCGTAGCCAGCATCGCCAGGCGCTGGGGGAACGTCTTCACTATTGTGCTGGGAGCGATATTACTGGGCAGTACCACGCTGATTGTCCCCTTGATTCATGATGTGTCTGCACTTGAAATAGTTATGGTGGTAAACGGGCTGGGCAGAGGTATACTAGCCACCATTCTGATGTCGCTGAGCATACAGGCAGTAGCCCCGCAGCAACGGGCCACTGCTATGGGAGTCTATCAGGCCCTTTATGCGGTTGGGATGTTATTGGGGCCCTTGATTTCTGGCCACCTGGCTGATAGCCTGGGATTGACCGTCGTCTTTTACCTATCTGCAGCTATTTGTCTGCTGCTGGCAGGCACGGCTTTCTTGCTGAGACGCACCAGACAGGGACAAAGCTGATTCACCCCTTTGCACTCAAGTTCCAGCAGTTTAGCGATTGTGCTTAACGCTTTACCACAGCCCAGGCCGGATGATAT
>CAZQWO010000143.1:0-2969 GCA_964597015.1 uncultured Dehalococcoidaceae bacterium | reverse complement strand
CAGGGGCTCACCCAGATTGAAGCGCTGGGGAAACCGTTTGACCCCAACCTTCATGAAGCGGTAAGGCAGGACAAAGGTGAGGAAGGAATCGTTATCGAGGAGATACGCAAAGGCTACCAGTTACATGACAGAGTAATACGCCCGACCATGGTGGTGGTGGGCAATGGAGAAGACACGGAGAAGGAGGCAGAGTAAATGGGAAGAGCTGTTGGCATTGATTTGGGAACGACCATGAGCGAAGTAGCGGTGGTGCAGGGTGGCGAGCCAGTGGTCATACCATCAGCAGAAGGAGGCAACCTTATACCGTCAGTTGTGGCCGTAAGCAAGAACGGAGAGCGACTGGTCGGGCAGATAGCCAAGCGCCAGGCAATCGTCAATCCGGACGATACCGTTTACAGCATCAAGCGGTTCATGGGACGCAAATGGGGAGAGCCCGTCGGGCGCGAGCTCCCTGTGGAAGAGGACGCCAAGCGCAAGACCTACAAGATAACTAAAGGTAAGAATAATGAAGCCATGGTGGCGATGGGAGGCAAGGAGTACCGTCCCGAAGAGATTTCCGCCATGATTCTGCAGAAATTGAAGGCGGATGCGGAGGCCTATATCGGGGAGCAGGTTACGGATGCCGTAATAACCGTGCCGGCTTACTTCAATGATGCCCAGCGGCAGGCGACCAAGGATGCCGGCGCTATCGCCGGACTGAACGTGCTGCGCATCATCAACGAGCCCACCGCAGCCTCGCTGGCCTACGGCCTGGACAAAAAGGGAGAGGAGTCCATCGCCGTCTATGACCTGGGCGGCGGCACCTTTGACATCTCTATCCTGGAGATTGGCGAGGGCACCTTCCAGGTGAAATCAACCGCCGGCGATACTCACCTCGGCGGTGATGACTTCGACCAGCGCATCATAGACTGGCTCGGCGATGAGTTCAAGCGCGACCAGGGAATCGACCTCCGTCAGGACAAGATGGCTTTACAGCGCCTGAAGGAGGCCGCCGAGAGGGCGAAAATCGAGCTCTCCACCGTCCAGCAGACGGAAATAAACCTGCCCTTCGTCACCGCTGACGCCAGCGGCCCGAAACACCTGAACTACACGCTGACGCGGGCCAAGCTGGAGCAGCTGGTCATGGACCTGGTGGAAAAGACCCTGGAGCCCTGTAAACAGGCAATGGAAGATGCCGGCAAGACCAACACGCAAATCAACGAGGTTATCCTCGTCGGCGGGCAGACCAGAATGCCGCTGGTGCAGGAAAAGGTCAAACAGTTCTTCAATAAGGAGCCGCACAAGGGCGTTAATCCGGACGAGGTGGTGGCCATCGGGGCGGCAATTCAGGCCGGCGTGCTCAAGGGCGAGGTAAAGGAAGTCCTGCTGCTCGATGTTATCCCGCTTACCCTGGGCATCGAGACGCTGGGCGCGGTGGCCACATCTCTCATCCCGCGCAACACCACCATACCCACCTCCAAGAGCCAGATTTTCAGCACCGCGGCGGACAACCAGCCGAGCGTGGAAATCCACGTTCTCCAGGGTGAACGGCCCATGGCCGCCGACAACCGCACGCTGGGTCGATTTATTCTCGATGGTATCCTGCCCGCGCCGCGCGGCTTGCCCCAGATTGAGGTCACCTTTGACATTGATGCCAACGGCATACTCAATGTCAAGGCGATGGACAAGGGCACCGGCCGTGAGCAGAAGATAACCATCACCGCCTCCAGCGGCCTGAGCAAGGAAGAGATAGACAAAATGCAGAAAGAGGCGGAAGCGCACGCTGCGGAAGATAGCCAGCGACGCGAGGAAGTGGAAGCCCGCAATATGGCCGATACGCTCGCCTACACCGCCGAAAAGACTCTCCGCGACCATAAAGACAAGATACCGGCGGAACTGAACCAGGAGGTGGAGACCAAGGTTTCCGCGGTGCGCTCGGCACTACAGGGCTCAGATATTGAGGCCATCAAAAAGGCCACTCAGGAACTGAATGAAGTTATGCAGAAGGTCGGCGCGGCGGTATACCAGCAGCAGCCTCCGCCACCCGGCGGGGAGGCACCGCCGGAACAGGAAGGCGGCGGCGAAGGCGGCGGTGAGGAAGGCGAAGGCACTGTGGAAGGCGAGTTTAGAGAAGTTTAAGTAAACCCCTAGCAGGCGTAGACTTAATAGTAACTTTTAATACTGCTTGATACGTAGGAGTTCGTTAGCAAAAAGGTTAGCAAATTAATTTCATTATTACTTGCGGAAAGCTTTGGCAATTTCTAGGACTTCTGGTTTTGGTTCTGTTCTACCGTCTCGTTCTAGTATAACGTTCATATCTTCCATAGCCTCAACAAAATGAACAAAATAATCCAATAGTTCATCAGAAGTTATTCCATCCAATTGTTTTTTGAGTTCATTGTGATTAACATGAAATAATTTATCACGTATTTCATACAGTTCTTTGATAACCTTATGCGGATATTCTTTAAAATCTATTTTATATTTACAGTGAGGTTTCGTATTTATTACTGGTAGTATAAGCCATTGCTGCTTAAAATTAAGCTGACTGAAGCTTTCTGCTTGATTATCATATATAAAACCATCCTCTTTACATTCTTGTATAAGATGAGAAGACCTTGCTTGAGCAGCTAGTATACACCAGGATAAAAGTGAGAGTTTTAACATGTCTTCTTCTCCAAGAGTGCCTCCAGAACCAGGCTTATCCCAGTCGTAACCAGGGTCTTTCCAACTTGGAGATTCAAATTGTTTCAGCGATACCGCACTATCACGAGCCATCTTAAAGAAAGTGTTCCATATTTTTACACGTTTTCTGGAATCCATATTTCACCTCGAATTAATATAAAATCATTTATATTATGGTAAAAAACATTTTCAAAGCATATGCAAATATTAATACAAAATGTGATTTTTGACTATTGACAATTATTTAAAAAGTAAAGGGAGTTTAAGAGGGGCTTCGCCCCTCTTTCTTCTTTTCCCCCTCTCCA
>CAZQWO010000142.1:0-3013 GCA_964597015.1 uncultured Dehalococcoidaceae bacterium | reverse complement strand
CTCAAAGAGAAGCACAACGTGGTGCCCGGCCTGGTGACCGTGCTCGTCGGCGCTGACCCGGCATCCCAGGTATATGTCGGCCAGAAGGAAAAGACCTCCAAAGAGCTTGGCATCTACTCGGAAAGGTATGACTTGCCGGCGGAGACCACGCAGCAGGAGCTGCTGGCCCTGGTTGAAAAGCTGAACAAGGATTCCAAGATTAACGGTATCCTGGTGCAGTTGCCCCTGCCCAGGCATTTAAACGAGGAAGAAGTCCTCTATGCCATTGACCCCAGGAAGGATGTTGACGGCTTTCACCCGGTAAACGTGGGCAAGCTGATGATAGGCGAGCCGGACTACCTGCCCTGCACCCCTGCCGGCATTCAACAGCTTCTGATTCGCTCCGGGACTCAGATCGAAGGCGCCGAAGTAGTCGTCGTCGGCCGGAGCAACATCGTCGGCAAACCCATCGCCAACATGCTGCTCCAGAAAGCGCCGGGGGCTAACGCCACGGTGACCGTCTGCCATACCCGGACCAAAGACATGAGCTTTCACACCAAGAGAGCCGATATCCTGATAGTGGCGGCGGGTAAACCCAAGGCCGTTACCGGAGATATGGTCAAGGAAGGCGTGGTGGTGATTGATGTCGGCGTGAACGAGATTGGCAAGACGGCGGAAGGCAAGAGAATCCTGGTCGGCGACGTCGATTTCGACACGGTCAGTCCCAAGGCCAAAGCCATCACGCCGGTACCCGGAGGCGTCGGCCCCATGACCATCACCATGCTTATGATGAATACGGTAAGAGCCGCCAAGGTAGCGGCCGGCCTGATATAGTAAAGGAGGAAATATGGACTACAAGACCGTAAAAAAGGAAGCGCCCGGCCGGGGTGAGGTGGAAATACTGGCCGAAACCTACGAGGCAGGTATACCGGAAGGGGAAGATACCGGTAAATGGCGCCAGAAACTGGAAAGCCGGGAAGACAAACTGAGATACCTGCAATCCGGCGAGCGCTACTGGTACAGTGATGAGGGGTTTGGTAGTGAAAAAAGGAAGAATCCGGCCTGAGCAAAGGAGGCAAAATGGCATTTGAAATTCCAAAGACATCATACAGCGGCAAGATAAAAGAGATGGCACTGGGAAAGGGCGATAAAGCGGTAACCGTCGGCGGTGAAACAGCCTATCCATTCTATCTTTTCGAGGGCGAGATGCCCAACCTGCCCAAGATAGCCATGGATGTCTACGATTCTCCTCCCGATGAGTGGCCGGAAGCCATCCTGGAGCCTTTCGCCGGCGTTACCGATGACCCGGTAGCCTGGGCACAGAAGTGCATCAATGACTACGGGGCAGAGATGATATGCCTGCAAATGGTCAGCACCGACCCTAACGGACTCGACCGCCCGGCCGATGAAGCGGCTCAGATAGTGAAAAAAGTGGCCGACGCTATCGATGTGCCGCTGATTGTCTGGGGTACGGCCAACCACGATAAAGACACCGAGGTCTTGAGAGCCGTCGCCGAGGCTGTCCAGGACAAGAGCCTGATTCTGGGACCGCTTGAAGAAGGTGACTACAAGAAAATCGGTGCCGCCGCCATTGGCTATAAGCATACAGTTATCGCCTCAACACCCATAGATATCAACCTGGCCAAGCAACTCAATATCCTGCTTGGCAATCTTGGTGTACCCGACAATTTGCTCATCATAGACCCCACCGTTAGCTGCATAGGCTACGGCATCGAGTACTGCTATTCGGTCATGGAAAGAATGAGGAGGGCAGCCTTAACCCAACAAGATGAAAAGCTCCAGTTTCCCATTATCTGCAATATAGCCAAAGAGGCGTGGAAGACCAAGGAAGTTAAAATATCCGAGGCGGAAGACCCCAAGATGGGGGACGCCAGGAAACGGGGCATCCTGCTGGAAGCCATGTCAGCCATGGTCCTGCTTCTGGCCGGAGGCGACGTATTAATCATGAGACACCCCGAAGCGATAAAACTGGTCAGGGAAATGATAGCTGACCTGACCGCTAAATAAGTGAGGTGAAAATAAATGGCAGAAGAAGAAAAGACAAAAAAGAGCATTGATAAAGCAAGCCTGGAACTCATAGAAAAAGCAGCCAAAGACGGGGTTAACACCGTCTTTGACAGGGCCGACGCGATGAAACCCTGCCCCATAGGTGCCGTGGGCAGTTGCTGCAAGAACTGCGGCATGGGGCCATGCCGGGTACCCTTACCCAAAGGCAAAGATGAAACCCCGGAGGATAAATTAAAAAGAAGAGGCATCTGCGGCGCTACCGCCGAGACCATTGCCGCCCGTAACTTCATCCGCATGGTTGCCGGTGGAGCATCCGCCCACTCCGACCACGGCCGGGGCGTAGCCGAGCTTTTCCTGGCGGTAGCCAGAGGAAAGGCACCGGGCTATGAGATAAAGGATGAACAGAAGCTGTTGCAGCTGGCTCTGGACTGGGACGTAGAAATCGGAGACCGCAGCAACAATGAAATAGCCGTTGATATCGGTGAAAAGGCCCTGGCCGAATTCGGCAAGCAGGAAGGCGAGCTTATTACCTTAAGGAAGGCACCGCTGAAGCGCCAGGAGCTATGGCGCCAGCAGGGTGTAGCCCCGCGGGGCATAGACCGGGAAATAGTGGAGATAATGCACCGCACCCACATCGGGGTTGACCAGGACTATAAAAACCTGCTCAAGCAGGGAGTCCGGGCAGCTATCGGTGACGGCTGGGGCGGCAGCATGATTGCCACCGAGCTTCAGGATATCCTTTTCGGCACTCCGGCCCCGATATTAGGGAAGGCAAACCTGGGTGTGCTCGAAGAAGATGAGGTCAATATCATCATTCACGGCCACGAGCCGCTGCTCTCCGAGATGATTGTCGCCGCCGCCCGGGAACCGGAGATGCTGGAGCTTGCCAAGTCCAAGGGAGCCAAGGGGATAAACCTGTCCGGCATGTGCTGCACCGCCAACGAGATATTGATGCGCCACGGAGTGGCTATCGCGGGGAACTTCCTGCAACAGGAACTGGCGATAG
>CAZQWO010000141.1:0-3056 GCA_964597015.1 uncultured Dehalococcoidaceae bacterium | reverse complement strand
GCAATGCTTCTTCCAGGTTGCGCTGCTGCCGTGGCGTCAGCTCATCATCAAAGATGACAACATCGTAGCCGGACTGGTCTTTCCGGGCGATTAATTCCTCGAGTTTCCCCCTGCCGACGTAATGCGTATTTGAAGGCGCTGGCAGTTTCTGAATCACTTTGCCGACCACGCCGGCGCCGGCGGTGCTGCACAGCAGCGATAGTTCCTCGATTGATGCCCCGGCCGACCACCTGCCCGTGGTCTCCTTTGACTCCACCGCCACCAGGAAGGCATGCTCCGGTCCGTTTCTGGTGAGAACCGTTCTCCTCGTAATCTGCGCCCCTTTATGTCAACTTACTTCTTCACTGTCCGCCGCCGGGTATTCCGCCAGCCGGATAATCGCGACAATCCCTTGACCAGCGATGCGTCCGGTATGGTCAAAGATAGACGCACATAGCCTTCCCCGCTTTTGCCGTACCCCACTCCGGGAGTAACCGCCACCCCCACCTGGTCCAGCAGGTCGGCGGTGAAGTCCATCGAGTTGTAACCTTCCGGGACTCTGGCCCAGATATAGAGGCTGGCCCTGGGCGGTTTGGCCTTCAGCCCGATATTGTTCAAAACCTCAATAATCAGGTCGCGGCGTTTTTCATAAATGACATTGTGCTCCTGGATGCAGTCCTGCGGTCCGGTCAGTGCCTCGATGGCCGCGTACTGAATCGCCTGCGGGATTCCTGAGTCCAGGTTCGATTTCAGCCTCATCAGGGCGTTTATCATGGTGGCATTGCCCACCGCCATCCCGATGCGCCAGCCGGTCATATTGTAGCTCTTGGAAAGCGAATGAAACTCCACACCGATATCCATGGCCCCGTCCGCCTGCATAAAGCTCACCGGCTGATACCCGTCATAAGCGACCTCGGTATACGGGCCGTCGTGGCACACCACCAGGTCGTGCTCCCTGGCAAACCGGGCGACCCGGTTGAAGAACTCAAGGTCGGCGACGGCGGCGGTGGGGTTGTTGGGATAGTTAATCCACAGCAGCCGCGCCCTATCGAGAACGTTCCTGGGAATGGAATCGAGGTCAGGCAGCCAGTTGTTCGCCTCCTTGAGAGGCAGGTAATACGGCTCACCGTCCGCCAGCATGGCGCTCACCGAGTAGACCGGATATCCCGGGTCAGGCACCAGAGCGATATCGCCATGACCGATGAAACAGAAAGAGATATGCCCGATGCCCTCCTTGGAGCCTATCAGAGGCAGCACTTCTTTATCGGGGTCAAAGGACAGGCCAAAGCGCCGTTTATACCACCCAGCTACGGCCCGGCGCAGCTCAGGAAGGCTGTCCGATTCCGGGTAACGGTGGTTGGCCGGGTCGCGGGCCGCCTCGCAGAGCCGGTCAATGACATGCTGCGGCGTGGGGATATCCGGGTCGCCGATGGCAAAACTGATGACCTCCTCGCCCCTGGCTTTTTTCTCGGCTATCTTACGGCTGATTTCAACGAAAAGATAAGGTGGCAGTTTTTCAACGCGCTTGGCTAATCTCATCCCTTGCTCCTTAATCTGGCCATTCGCCACTAAATACGGTTTCTGCCGGCCCGGTCATCAATACCTCACCGGCTCCATCCCATTCCAGCTGCAATGTGCCACCAAGTAACTTTATGTTAACTTTATTGTCTGCATATCCGCATAGCTGGGCGGCCACGGCTACGGCACAGGCGCCGCTACCGCACGCCAGCGTTTCCCCTACGCCCCGTTCCCAGGTACGGACCTCAATTTCAGCCCTGCTTATTACGCGAACGACCTCGAAGTTAGTCCGCCGCGGGAAAATGGCTAGGTGCTCCACCTCCGGCCCTACCTGTGACAGCGGGAAATCGGCTACCGGCTTCTCCTGAAAATAGACCGCGTGCGGATTGCCCATTGAGACAAAATTGAGGAGCATGTCAATACCAGCCACATTTACCGGATAGCCAATCATATTCCTGGTATAGCTTATTCGCTCCCGGCCCTGTTCAATCTTCACCGGTATTTCTTCAGCTTCGAATGCGGGCTCACCCATGCCAGCCTGAATACTGGTGAGCTTATCAGCTTCTTTATTGAGCCTGAGCTGTCTCACGCCGACTATCGTTTCCACGGATATCCGGTCGGCACCGGCTGGTATCATATCTCGGTCGTAAACATAGCGGGCCAGGCACCGGATGCCGTTGCCGCAGGCCTCGGCCTCGGAACCGTCCGGGTCGAACATGCGCATACGGAAGTCCGCGCTTTTGGACGGCAGCAACAGCAGCAAGCCGTCGCTGCCAATGCCGAAATGGCGCTCACACATGGCTGAAGCCAGCTTTGACCAGTCGCGCCCTTCATCGCTGCTTTCCACCAGCACAAAATCATTTCCTGTGCCCTGCAGCTTGGTGAACTTCATTTCTATTCGCCCTTCAAGAACCCTGTCACAAGCTCTTCTATCTCTGCTTCCTGAACCTCAACCACATCGAACCAGTGGATTCGCTCATCAGTCAGGCGGAACCAGGCATACTGGTGACGAATAAACCGGTGCGTCTCATATTTTATCTGCTGTACCGCCATCTCCAGGCTTATTTCGCCCTTGAGAAACATGGCTACCTGCTTGTAGCCAATGCTGTTCATGGCTGGTAAGTAACTATCATAACCCAAATTGACCAATTTTTCCACCTCTTTGACCAGCCCCTGCTCCATCATCTCGTCCACCCTCCGGTCGACCCGTCGGTAAAGCTCTTTTCGTTCCGCCGTCAAGCCAATTATCAGCGTGTGGTAAGGCGCTGTTTTTTGGCGTTTTAGCCGGGAGCCGGCCTTGGCTGCCTGGAAGTGCACTTCCAGGGCTCTTATCACCCGCCGTACGTTACGCGGGTCAATTCTCTGCGCCGCCGCCGGGTCGATGCTCATCAACTCGGCGTGAAGACTTTCATGTCCGGCATCGGCGGCCTGTTTTTCCAGACGGCGTCTCAGTTCAGGGTCAGGTTTCGCTTCTGGAAGCTGCCATCCTTCCAGGAGAGCCCATACATACAGTCCGCTGCCGCCGGTTAAAATCGGCAATCTGTGACGCTGATGTATAT
>CAZQWO010000140.1:1723-3072 GCA_964597015.1 uncultured Dehalococcoidaceae bacterium | reverse complement strand
GTCCCCGACAGCATAGACCCGCATGTAAGTGAAGAGATGACCAGACTGGGGATAGAACCGGCCGCCATCATCCCGCTGGATGAAACGGTGAACAATTTTGATATGGCGATGAAACCGCTTCTCGACCTGCCCGACTGCCGAGCGATGAACGCGGTTGATACTCTGATGGCCGAACTGCTGCAGGGTAAAGTACCGGCGATAAAAACCAATTAGAGGAGTATGAAATGACAGCCAAGATTATCAGCGGGAAGGAAATAGCCAGCCAAATCCGTGAGGAGTTGAAGCAGGAAATTGCCGAGTTGAAAGCAAAGCACAACCTGGTGCCGGGCCTGGTTACCGTGCTGGTCGGCGCGGACCCCGCCTCTCAGGTATACGTGGCGCAGAAGGAGAAAACATCAACTGAACTCGGCATTTACTCGGAACGTATCGACCTGCCGGAGAAGACCGCTCAAAACGAACTGATGGCGCTCATCGACCGGCTGAACAAGGACCCCAAGATACACGGTATCCTGGTGCAGCTCCCTCTCCCCAAGCACCTCGATGAGACGAAAGTGCTTTACGCCATCAACCCGAAAAAAGACGTTGATGGATTTCATCCGGTAAATGTGGGAAAATTAATGATAGGGGAGCCGGACTATCTGCCCTGCACGCCGCACGGCATTCAGCAGCTTCTGGTCAGGTCCGGAGTGCAGATTGAAGGCGCCGAGGTCGTCGTCGTTGGCCGGAGCAACATCGTTGGCAAGCCCATCACCAATATCCTGCTGCAGAAAAGACCGGGGGCCAATGCCACCGTCACCATCTGCCATACCGGCACCCGTGATATTTCCTTTCACACCAGAAGGGCTGATATACTGATAGTGGCTGCCGGCCGACCCAACGCCGTTACCGCCGATATGGTCAAAGAGGGAGTGGTGGTGATTGACGTCGGCGTGAACCAGGTCGGCAAAACGCCTGAAGGCAAGCGCATTCTGGTCGGCGATGTTGACTTTGAAGGTGTCAAAGAGAAGGCCAGCGCCATCACGCCGGTACCCGGTGGCGTCGGGCCGATGACCATAACCATGCTTATGTTCAATACAGTCAAGGCCGCCAAACTAGCCGCAGGCCTGACCTAAAAGGAGGCAATTTATGGAAGAATACAAGGTTGAAGAAGTAAGCGCCCCTAATCGCGACAAGGTGGAATTGCTCGGAGAAACCTACGAAGAGGGCAAGCCCGCGGGTGAAGAGGCGGGGAAGTGGCGGCAGAAACTGGAAAATCGGGCCGATAAACTGAAATATCTGAGCACCGCGGAACGGTACTGGTACGGGAAAGACTGGTTTGGCAGCGAAAAGAGAAAGACTCCGGCCTAGGG
>CAZQWO010000140.1:0-1713 GCA_964597015.1 uncultured Dehalococcoidaceae bacterium | reverse complement strand
ATACCGGTAAGATAAAAGAAATCAAACTGGGGATGGGTGCCAAGGCCGTCGTCGTTGGCGGGGAGAGCTGCTACCCATTCTATCTTTTTGAAGGCGAGATGCCGCGTTTGCCCAGAATCGCCATGGAGGTCTACGACTCCCCTCCCGAGGAATGGCCCGAAGCTGCTATGGAACCATTTGCCAGCGTTACCGATGACCCCGTTGCCTGGGCCAAGAAGTGCATCAACGATTACGGAGCGGAGATGCTCTGTCTGCAGCTGGTCAGCACCGACCCCAACGGGCTTGACCGCGGTGCCAATGAGGCGACCGAGGTGGTCAAGAAAGTTGCTGACGCCGTAGATGTCCCGCTCATCGTCTGGGGCACTGCCAACCATGACAAAGATATCGAGGTCTTCCGCAGGATATCCGAAGTATGCCACGGGAAAAACCTGATTCTGGGGCCGGTTGAAGAGGGTGACTACAAGCAGCTCGGTGCCGCGGCCATTGGCTACCAGCACACGGTGGTGGCTTCAACGCCGATTGACATCAACCTGGCCAAGCAGCTCAATATTCTGCTGGGCAACCTCGGTGTCCCCGAAGAACTGATTGTCATGGACCCCACTGTCAGCGGCATTGGCTACGGCCTTGAGTATTCATACTCCGTAATGGAAAGAATGAGAATGGCAGCATTAACCCAGCAGGACGATAAGCTCCAGTTCCCTATTATCTGCAACATTGCCAAGGAGGTCTGGAAGGCCAAGGAAACCCAGATTTCGGAAAAAGATGACCCCAAGATGGGAGACGCCAAAAAACGAGGCATTCTGCTTGAGGCCATGTCTGCCATGTGTTTGCTTCTGGCCGGTGCTGACGTGCTGGTCATGAGGCATCCCGAGGCAATCAAACTGATAAAAGAGACGGTGGCCGAACTGACCGCCGCCTGATATAAAATCGAGGACTGGGAGGAGAATACAATGGCCGAAGAAGTGGAAAAGACCAAAAAGAGTGTCGATACCGCCAGCCTTGAGCTAATCGATAAAGCCGCTACCGACCAGGTCAGCCTTGCTTTTGATAGAGCCGAGCAGATGAAGCCCTGCCCCATCGGTGCCGTGGGCAGTTGCTGCAAGAACTGCGGCATGGGACCCTGCCGGGTGCCCCTGCCCAAAGGCAAAGAGGAAACGCCGGAAGAGAAGCGAAAGCGGCGGGGTATCTGCGGGGCTACCAGTGAGACTATCGCCGCCCGTAATTTCATCCGGATGATAGCCGGCGGGGCGGCAGCTCACTCCGACCACGGCCGCGGGGTGGCCGAGCTCTTTCTGGCGGTCGCCAGGGGAGAAGCCCCCGGCTATCTAATAAGGGATGAGCAAAAACTGCTGGCACTGGCCCTGGAATTTGGCATTGAGATTGGCGACCGCACTAACAATGAAATAGCCATTGACATCGGGGAGAAGGCGCTGGCTGAGTTCGGAAGGCAGGAGGGTGAAATCCTGTTCCTGAAGAGAGCGCCACTGAAGCGCCAGGAACTATGGCGGCAGCAGGGGGCCACTCCCCGGGGTATAGATAGAGAAATTGTGGAGATAATGCACCGCACTCACATTGGGGTTGACCAGGACTATAAAAACCTGCTGAAACAAGGGGTCAGGGCAGCTATCGGTGACGGCTGGGGCGGCAGCATGATTGCCACCGAACTCCAGGACATCCTGTTTGGCACCCCGGCACCGATATTGGGCACGGCAA
>CAZQWO010000139.1:0-3108 GCA_964597015.1 uncultured Dehalococcoidaceae bacterium | reverse complement strand
GCCCAGCATCCCTACAATGTTTATGAGCCCGACCCGGATGCCGAGTATGCCGGGTTTGTGGAATATGATATCGAAGGACTGGAGCCGCAGGTGGCATTTCCGCATTCGCCGGCCAATGCCAGGCCGGTAAGTCAGGCGGGCGACGTTGAAATCAACCAGGCCGTTATCGGCAGCTGCACCAATGGACGACTGGAGGATTTAAAGGTGGCCGCTCAAATAATGAAGGGGAAGAAAGTGCACAGCAAAGTACGCTGCATCGTCATTCCGGGTTCCCAGCAGGTGTACGCCGATGCCTTGAATGAGAGGCTTATCGAGATATTCATTGAAGCCGGTGCTGCGGTAAGTACGCCTACCTGTGGACCGTGTTTCGGTGGTCATACGGGTGTGCTGGCGGAAGGGGAAAGATGCATATCCACTACCAACCGCAACTTCGTGGGCAGAATGGGACACCCTAAATCGGAAGTATATCTGGCCAACCCGGCAGTTGCCGCCGCCAGTGCCGTAGCCGGTAGAATAATCCACCCGGATGAAGTGGTGAAGTAAACGGTTAAATGCGGAAAAAAGAGAAAGAAATCACCGACTCCCTTGAGATAGAGGCGATAATCAAAAAAGCAGAGGTATGCCGGCTTGGCTTCGTGGATGGCAGTGAGCCCTATGTGGTGCCGGTCTGCTTTGGCTATGAAAGAAACGCCTTATACCTCCATAGCGCCCCTGAGGGCCGTAAAATTGACCTCATCAAGCGCAATAATCGGGTCTGCTTTGAGATTGATACTGATGTAGAGATAGTAAGTGCGGAGAAGCCCTGCGGCTGGTCGACAAGGTATCGGAGTGTTATCGGGGTGGGCAGGGCAGTTATTCTGAAGGATAACGAAGAGAAGAGGCACGGCTTGAGCGTAATCATGGGTCAGTACTCGGCAAATATTTCCGGTTTTGAATTTGAGAAACTCGACTCAGCTGCGGTCATCAAGATTGAAATCGAACATATTACCGGCAAAAAGTCGGGGTATTGAAGAGAGAAGGGTGCGAGATGGCAAAGATGCGGAAAAGCTGGCGCGAGAAACTGCACGACAGCAAAGACCTGCCCAGAGTGGTGGAAATAACCGACCAGATGAGCCAGCGGTGGGGAACCGGGACATGTGTCATCCCCGCGCCGGTTGAGGTGGACGAAATCATGCGGAAGGTGCCGTCGGGCAAGCTGATTACCATCAATCTGATACGGGAGTCGCTGGCCAAAAAGCATGGTGCCAGTATCGGCTGTCCCATCACCACCGGGATTTTCAGCAACATTGCCGCCCGTGCCGCCGAGGAAGACGCCAGCGAGGGCAAGGCAGACATCACCCCATACTGGCGGACTTTAAAATCGAAAGGGGAACTGAACGAGAAGTACCCCGGGGGACTGGAGGCGCAGGCGAAACGTCTGCGGGCCGAAGGGCACACCATCGAGCCGGACCGGAGCGGCAAGCCCCGTAAAGTGAAAGACTTTGAGAAGGCGCTGGTTAAGTTGTAATTATTACGAAAAATCAGAAACATTTAATTAATGAAGATGATACACGCACAAAAAATTTGGGATGTAATACAGACTAGGTTAACAAGGGGACAATGGATATCACTTCAAGATGTCTATAAGATTGTTGAGAAATTCGGGAGTTTGGATGATGAAGATTTTAAGCCGCAATCTCCTATATCAAATACACCAAAGTGGAAAAGAAATGTTCGTAATGTCCTTCAGCATAGGAAAAATACAGGTGAGATTAATTGGAACGGGAAGGCAAAGTATATGTTGTCATAGCCTTTATTATTAGTTAATTCGCAATTATTTTGACGCTGGTAAAGGAGTATTTCCCAATGCTAAAAGGCAAAGTTCATAAATATGGCGCTGATGTGAACACCGATGTCATCATCCCGGCGCGTTACCTGAATATCTACGACCCCGTGGAGCTGGCCAAGCACTGCATGGAGGATATTGACCAGGACTTCTTAAAGAAAGTAGAGCCGGGCGACATTATGATGGCGACCACCAACTTTGGCTGTGGCTCCTCGCGGGAGCACGCTCCCATGGCCATCAAGGAGGCCGGCATCTCCTGCGTCATCGCCAAGAGCTTCGGCCGCATTTTCTTCCGCAATGCCATCAATATCGGCCTGCCGCTGCTGGAAAGCGATGACGCCGTGGACAGCACCGAGTCCGGCGATGTTCTGGAAGTAGACCTCGCCAAAGGGGAGATAAAAAACCTGACCAAGAACAAGACCTTCACCGCCAGCCCGTATCCCGACTTCATGACCGAGATTATAGACTCGGGCGGGTTGATTGAATACACCAGGAAGCGCTTAACGGACAGGAGGGTTTAAGATGAAGTTTCGCATCGTGGTTCTGCCCGGCGATGGCATCGGCCCGGAGATAACGCGGGCAGCGGTCAACGTGCTGCAGGTCGTGGGCAAGAAGTACGGGCACAACTTTGATTTGTATGATGGGCTTATCGGTGGGGTGGCGATTGATGCCACCGGCTTGTCGCTGCCGCCGGACGTGCTGAAAGAAAGCCGGAAAAGCGATGCCGTACTCATGGGCGCGGTCGGCGACCCCAGGTTTGACACCCCGGGGACGAAAGTTCGACCCGAAGACGGGATGCTGGCACTGCGCAAGAAACTGGACCTGTTCGCCAACCTGCGTCCGGTCAAAGCCCTGCCCATGCTGGTCCATGCCTCCAACCTGAAGCCCGAAGTTGTTGAGGGAGTTGATTTCATCTTCGTCCGGGAGCTTACCGGCGGGCTCTACTTCGGCCGACCGAAGAAGCGATGGCAGACGGACAGGGGATGGCGGGCCGTAGACACCATGACCTATTCGGAACCGGAAATCGAGCGCGTTATCAGAGTCGGCTTCGAGCTTGCCCGGAGAAGAAAGAAGAAGCTCATTTCGATTGATAAGGCCAATGTGCTGGAATGTTCACGCTTGTGGCGGCAGGTAGCGACGGGACTGGCTAAAAGCTACCCCGACGTGGAACTGGAGCACATGCTGGTGGACGCGGCCTCTATGCGTCTGATACAGAACCCGAAGCATTTTGACGTCGTTGTCTCCGAGAATACGTTTGGCGATATTCTAACCGATGAGGCTTC
>CAZQWO010000138.1:0-3121 GCA_964597015.1 uncultured Dehalococcoidaceae bacterium | reverse complement strand
GTCAAGATATGTGGGAATGGATTACGGATAACAGCTGGTGGCTCTTCATTGCCTCGGCATTTGCCCTGATTATTCTGCTGATTATAAAAGGCCGCGTTCAGGTCAAACTTGAAGGCCTGGTATCAGAAGAACACTCCACCGGAATACACAGAGTTATAAATATCGCCTTCTGGTCACTGGAAGGTATCGCGCTGGTACTCATCGGGATGACGGGAGTGGCCATTGTCCTGTCCGAAGAGGGCGTTTACAGTGTGATAACGATAGAAACAGTTCAGCAATGGATTTTGGAGCATGGCACCCGCGTTCTAATCATCCTGCTGGTGGGGTTTGTGTTGTGGTATCTCCTGAGGAAGTTTCTCCCTTTGCTGGTGCAGCGCTCCATGACCAAACCGAGGCGAGGGGAGAGCCGGGAGGGAACGAAGAAACGGGCGGACACTATTCAAAATGTTTTTATGGGGTTGGGCAAGATACTGATTATTTTGCTCATCCTCTTCATGGTTCTATCTGAACTTAAAGTCCCTATCGGCCCGATTCTGGCCGGTTTTGGCATCGCCGGTATTGCCGTCGGCTTTGGCGCGCAGTATTTAATCCGTGACCTGATTGCCGGCATCTTCATTCTGATGGAGAACCAGTATCGGGTGGGTGATGTGGCCAAGGTTGCCGATATTGCCGGTCTGGTGGAGGATATCACCATGAGGAAGACGGTGCTCCGCGACCTGGACGGCATCGTGCACCACATTCCCAACGGAGAAATAAAGGTGGCCAGCAACTATACCCGGCATTTTTCACGTGTAAATCTGGATGTTTCAGTCTCCTATGGCACCGACCTTGACAAGGCCATCAGTGTCATCAACCGCGTCGGTCAGCAACTGGCGGAAGAGCCGGAGTGGAACTGGCGTGTCAGGACCATACCCCAGGTGCTGAGAGTTAACAAGCTGGGCGATTCCGGAATTGATATCAAGATTCTGGGCGATGTTAAGCCCCTGGAGCAGTGGAATGTAATGGGTGAACTGCGCTATCGGATCAAGAAGGCGTTTGATGCTGAGGGCATCGAGATACCCTGGCCACATACCAAGGTGTACTTCGGCAACTCACCGTGGGAGGAGGGTAAGCGGTAATAGCTTTATCGGCCGTTGCCCGGTTCCTGTTATTCCCTTTCCAGCCCGCTGACCATGTAACTGATGGTGATGGCCAGTCCGAGAAGAGTGAAGATACCGTAGGTAAGGTTGCCCTGCATCCAGAGAAGGTCGCCGGCGGGATAATTGAGGTTAACAATAAAGAGCCCGATGCCCCCGGAAATGAGCAGGATAATGCCGATAAACGGTATTAAAATAAATAGCATGCTCATTTTTCCCCTCCACTGTCCAAAGACTTGAGCCAAGTATAGGGTGAGCACTGTTAAAAGTCAAACAGGATGATGAAGCGGGCAGCGCCGTGTTAAACAGATTGACGTTTGCCGCATAACCGTTTATTATTGTTTTACGACAGTTAGGAGGTGGAATATGCCAAAACCAGGGGTTCTCAAACCAGGCTATTTCGTGGCCATCAGTTTGATTCCAGAAACAGCACCAGAAGGCTGCTACATCGGCCTCGTGCAGGCTTTGGACGAGTATGGCATACGCATGACCCAGGTGGAGTGGGATGACCAGCTGGACGGGGTGAAACAGTTCAGTGAAGATATCTTTGTGCCCTGGGTCAACGTCAATTCTATGCTGGTCTGCACACAACAGGAGCCGACAAGACGCTTTGTCCGGGACAGGGCTCCGGCATGGAAAGCTCAAGTGGCAGCCATCTACAAGAGAACAAGAAGCAGTAAATAAGAATATTTTACCGGGAGGTGCTGACATCATGCCAACAGTAACCATAAGGGCTTTTGAGGGCAGGACTGTGGAGCAAAAGTGGCAGCTGGCTAAGGACATAACCGATGCCGTGGTGAAAAATTTCAAGGTTGAGCCGGACAGGGTGACTGTGAACTTTTTTGACATGCCAAGGCATAATGTGGCCAGAGCTGGCAAGCTGAACATTGACCAGTAATTATGCTTGGCTTTCGGCAATACCGCCGACAAAGAAGGTTAGAATAGTCGGCAGTAACATCGGTACTCTTGGGTGGTGAAGATTAGCCATTAGCGGAAAAGACATAACGGGCACTGAAGCAGGCAATCCAGAGCTATATTCAGTGTCCTGTTTCTATTTTAGCAGTGGTAATTTCCCAGTGGAGGGCTAATTGAGTATAATTAGGAGGCATGAGCAAATATAGACCGGAGTAGAGAGACGATAATGCGTGTAAAAGAAAGGGTTGCCATCGTGACCGGTGGTGCCGGGGCCATTGGGGGGGAGATATCAAAGCTGCTGGCGCGTGAGGGTGCCAGATTGGTTATCGCTGATGTGAATACAGAAGCCAGCGGCAGGATGGTTGCCGAGCTCAAGGCTATGGGCTCGGAGGCCCTGGCCGTGGCTGCCGACGTGATTGAAATTGACCAGGCGGACAAACTGGTCGGGGCAGCACTGGAGCACTTCGGGCAGGTAGACATACTGGTCAACGTGGCGGGCGGCTCCACCGGCCCGTCGATTAAGACGAAGATGGACTTTTTCGCCCAGTCGGAGAAGACGCGTGGCGAGGAAATTTTACGCCTTAACCTGCTCGCGCCGATTAACTGCGCGCGGGCCGTGATAAATCACATGATGGAAAGGCGCACTGGCGCTATTGTCAGCATCGCTTCCACGGCCGGAGTAATCGGCATGATGAAGGGCGTTGAGTACTCGGCGGCCAAGGCGGGCATTATTGGCATGACGGTAACGCTGGCCAAGGAGGCAGTGCCGTACGGGATACGCGTCAACTGCGTTTCCCCGGGCATTGTGGGCACTGAGCGTGTCTTTAAAATGGCGCCGGACCGCATTCCCCAGTGGGAAAAGGGAATCAAGCTGGGCAGGCTGTGCAAGCCGGAGGAAATCGCCAGTGCCGTGCTTTTCCTGGTGTCCGATGAGTCCAGCTATATAACCGGCCAGAATATCATCGTTGACGGGGGGCTGTGCCTGGGGCCGGAGGGCTATTGACGTCACGGCGGGAGTGATATTAGTCACAGACAGGTGGGGACCCATCGGATAAAATAAAGTATATTAG
>CAZQWO010000137.1:0-3316 GCA_964597015.1 uncultured Dehalococcoidaceae bacterium | reverse complement strand
AGGTTGTGGTCAATACCTCACCAACGAAGAGGCCAAAAGCCAGGGCGATAAGCAGGACGCCGGCCCAGTTTACCGGCAGCACGCCCAGCGAAAAGAAAGCCAGCAGCAGGCTGATAGCACCAACCACGCCGGGGAAAATGAGTCCCGGGTTGAAGATTTCCACCATAATGCCCAGCATCGCCAGGCTGAGCAGCAAATAGGCGATATTCGGGTCGGCGATAGTGTAGAGGAAGTCCTCGATGAGACTCATCTCAACGTAATTTACGGTGGCACCATGCGTGTTCAGGACGATTTCGCGGCCGTCAATGAGGGTAACCTGTTGTCCGTTGAGCTGGGCTACGAGCGTATTGAGGTCGGAGGCGACCATATCGACGACGTTTAGCTGCAGTGCCTCCTGTGAGGTGGCGGAGCTGCCATCGCGGACGGCTTTTTCCGCCCATTCCGCGTTGCGCCCGTGCCTGGAGGCAAGGTCTCTGATGTAGGCAATGGCGTCATTGATTATCTTGTGCTTCATTTCCTCGGACATCTGGGCTTCGCCCTCGCTGCCGAGCGCCACCGGCGTGGCCGCACCAATAGCGGTATTTGGTGCCATCACCGCGACGTGGGCGGAGAGGGTGATATAGGCACCGGCGGAGGCGGCGCGGGCTCCGGCCGGAGATACATAGACCACCACCGGTACCCTGGCGTTGATAATACTCTGGATAATGTCGCGCATGGCGGTGTCCAGTCCACCGGGGGTGTCCATCTGAATGATAACCGCAGTGGCGCCGGTCTCTTCCGCCTGTTCAATGCCGCGGCTGATATAATCGGTCAGTACCGGGTTAATGGTGCCCTTTACGGTGAGCACGTCTATTCTGGAGCTCCCGGTCTGGGCGCGGACGCCAATCGAAATGGCCAGTAACAGTACTATTAAAATAAACAGTATGCGTGCAATTCGGGGCATTGATTTCCTTGGTGCTATAATCGATAAACGGACTTTATATATATACTATACAATAGATGATGCACAAAAGAAATAGCCGCCAGCGTTATCGTCGTGCCCGATGTTGAACAGGCTGGTCAGATTGGTGTAGAATTTACGAACTACAGATTAAGAGTTGAACATGAGAGTGCAGAGGTGTAAGGGTACCAGAGACCTGTCTCCCGATGACATGTCAAGGTTCCGTCTGATTGAAGAGGCCTTCCGCGAGCGGTGTCTGCGGTGGGGTTACCGGGAGGTGCGCACGCCGACCATTGAGTACCTCCACCTGTTCACCTCGGCCGGGACGCTCACGCCGGGCATGCTGGGAAGGGTGTATTCATTCCTGGACTGGGACGGGTGGAGCGGCGAGAGAGTGGTGCTGCGACCTGACGGCACCATCCCTATCGCCAGGCTCTATATCGATACCATGGCGGGCAAAGGGCTGGCCAGGCTGTTTTACGTGACCAACACCTTCATTTTTGAAGAGACGGGCAGGAAAAACAGGGAAAGATGGCAGTGCGGTACGGAACTTATCGGCGTGAATACACCGGCCAGCGATGCTGAGCTTATCGTTCTTGCCCTGGAAGTCCTGAATAGCCTGAAACTGAAGAACATAACATTGAGGCTGTCCCACGCCGGTCTTATCAAAGCACTGCTGGAACGGCTTGGCCTGAGCCCCGAGGAACAGGCGAGGGTCTTCGACCGGATTCTTGACGGGGACGCCAGGGCGCTGGCGGGAATTAAAGCTGAAAAGCCGGAACTGGAGGGCATCCTGTTGCCCCTGCTCAGTTTGAAAGGTCAATCATCTGGCTTTCTGAAAAACATGAAGGCGATTTCAGCGCGCAACCTGCCAGAGTTCGAAGCATACCTGAACAACTTCATTGCTGTGGTCAGCATTCTGGAGGAACTCGGCTGTAAATGTCAGATAGACATCGCCTCCGGTGCCGGCTTTGAATACTACACCGGCATAATCTTTCAGCTCTACAGCGGTAAAGAAAAAATTGGTGGCGGTGGGCGGTATGACGGCCTCATTCCGGCGATGGGCGGCGGTGATATCCCTGCCTCCGGCTTTGCGCTTTATATTGACCGCCTTATCGACCTGGTGGAAACCGGGGCAATGCAGAAACCTGCCGGGCAGTCGGTGCTGATAAGACCGAAGGGTGATGGGGAGATAAAGGACGCGTTCGGCGCGGCCAGTCGGCTCCGCGACGCCGGGTATACGGCGGAGCTTGGCCTTGGAAAAGGAGAGTCGGCGGAGGCACGCTGGTTTCTGGACATACGGGACAAGCCGCCGAAATATATGCTCCGGGATGCAGTGGCAAATAGTGTGATTGAAGCGCAGACTTTTGACGAAGTCCTGGCTATAATCGAGGGAGAGAGTGGACATCAAGATAGCCCTGCCAAAAGGGCGCCTTCTGGATAAGACCTCCAGCCTGCTGCAAATGGCTGGCTGGGGGATAGACGGTTACCATGAGAAGGCACGCCTCTATAACCTGAAATCCAGCGCGTATCCCGATATCTCGGCGAAGATGTTCCATGAGAGAGATATCCCCATTCAGGTAGCCATTGGCAACTATGACCTGGGGATTTGCGGTCGCGACTGGATTGAGGAGTTGCTGGTGAAATATCCAAGCAGCGCCGTGGTCAGGGTCAGAGACCTGGGCTACGGAACGGGCAGTCTCTATGTGGTGGCTGGCCTTGCCGGTATGTCAATGAGCACACTGCGGAGTAAGGCCGAGCAGGACGTGGTGCGCATTGTCAGCGAGTATGCCAACCTGGCCGAGTCGTTTGCTCTCAGAGAAAGACTGGGCCGGTTCAGCATCTTTTCGGTGTGGGGTGGGGCGGAAGCCTACCCACCGGAGAGTGCCGACCTGGCTCTTATCAGTGGCCGTTCGGAAGCAGAAATAACCGATAAGGGAATGGTGCCGGTTGCCCGGATACTCGATTTCAGCGCCTGCCTGATTGCCAATCGGAACAGCTGGGGGGACAAGGAACTGGACGAGGTCATTGCCTCCATATGTGATAGCTGTGACCAGCTTCCCCCTGAGGAGGTAATTCCGGAAGAAGGTGGAGAACGAAGGGCGATAACCAGAACGGTGGAAAAGGGAGGGGATGGACTTGTCCGACTCGCTTTACCAGATGGTCACCAGCAGGCACCAATGCTCCAGATGCTGGAGAAAGCGGGTATCAAGATTGAAGATTATCCATCGCCGACGGGAAATCGTCGGCCGGCTATCAATATAGAAGGCGTTGCGGTCAAGGTGATAAGACCGCAGGATATGCCTTTGCAGGTGGCCAACGGCAACTTCGACCTGGCCATCACGGGGAAGGACTGGGTGGCCGACCACTTATACC
>CAZQWO010000136.1:0-3355 GCA_964597015.1 uncultured Dehalococcoidaceae bacterium | reverse complement strand
TCCCTGACCAGTCCCTCAACGATACTCCCGCCGATGCCCCTGGCACCGCCGGTAACGATGGCTACCTTTCCCTTGAGCCCTAATTCCATGGTTGCCTCCCTTGCAAAACAGGCTTATTCTTGCCAGTCTTCTGCATAACAAGGTAAAATGCCCCCAAGGGAATTCGAATCCCTGTTGCCGGCTTGAAAGGCCGGTGTCCTAGGCCTCTAGACGATGGGGGCATACGAGCCAAGTATAGCAAAAACAGGCTCGGCAGGCAAATGGCGTTTTGCCGGCAAGTCCATTCTGGAGATTAAGTGTCCGCCTATGGCCGAACAGTCTCAGGAACAGGTTGAAAAATCAAAGCGGAGACGATTGCTCTTCGTAATCGCGCTTCTGTTTGTCATTGCGGTTACGGTGGCTCTGCAGTTGAACTACGGCCTCCACCCGGAAAAACTGGCAGCATTAAGGGCGCATTTTTACTGGGGGGCTTTCCTCATCAGCCTCATTGGCAACGCCACCATTCTTTTCCCGGGCGCGGTCATCGTTCTACTGTCCAATCTGGGGATTATTATCTATACCAGCACCGGATTGTACGGTCCGATACTGATTGGTCTCCTGGGAGGTATCGGGGCGGCTATAGGGGAGACTACCGGCTATATCGCCGGCTACAGCGGACGGGAAATCGTGGAGCGCCGTAAGATATATAGCAGGGTGGAGGACCGGGTGAAAAAATGGGGCGCTCCGGCCATATTCCTGTTTTCGCTGATACCGTTTATTTTCGACCTGGTGGGAATCGCCGCCGGCATTCTTCGTTTTCCCTTCTGGAAATTTATTCTCCTCTGTGGACTGGGCAGGATGTTATTATACAGCGTTTTTATAACGCTGGCCGCGCTGGGCATGAGAGCGCTGCTGCCTGCCTTTGGCTAACGCCGTTCTTTTATTTTCAGGAGCAGCAATGAGCCTGCTGTAAAATAGACAAAGCACGTGCCCAGCATTACCTGGTAGCCCAGGCCGGCACCGAGATGATTGAAGAAGTCAATCACCGGCCCGATAAGGCGGGCGAGCGCCGCTCCTCCGGCGGTGGCCACGTTGGCCAAGCCGAGATACCGCGCCCCTTCACCTCCGGGCACCAGATCAGTTGCCAGCGCCCAGTTGGAACTCATGAAAGCTCCCGTGGCCACGCCAATGATGGCACCGCCGACAATGACCACGCTGTAGCTGCTGGCCCAGAAAATGACCAGTATGCCGCCGGCGCCGAGAAGGCCTGAGGAAATGACCACGGGACGCCGCCCGACTCTGTCAGAAAGCCTTCCCGCCGGATAAACGGCCAGCAGCATACCGACACCGGCGGCAATGAGCAGGTCGGCGGTGGCCGTGGCCGGATTGGCCAGGCCGATGACATCTTTCAGGTAAAAGAGGGCAAACGTCTGAATGGTCGCCAGTGCCATGAAGATAAGCATGCGCGAGACGAGAAAGATGATGAAATCGTGGTCTGTCCTGATATTAATCCTGAAGCTGTGGGCAAGTACTTTCCATACGGGCAGCTGCGCTGCGCTGGCGCGGCCTGGTGCCTCCTTCACCATTATTATCGTCGCCAGTGTGGCAACCAGAAGCACGATGGCCAGCACCGCCAGCACGAGCCACAGCCAGAAAGCGCTTTCGCCAGGGGTATAGTTGCCCATAAAGTGGCCGATGAGCCTGACGAAGGCGATACCGCCGATTATCTCCAGCAGGCTTTTGACCCCGGAGGCGAGCCCCTTCCTGTCCTGCGGGGCGAGGTCGGGGATGAATGCCTGGTAAGGGCCCTGCGCCGTGTTGATGGACATCTGCAGCAAGCAGTAGATAATAAACAGGACGATGTAGCTGTGGAAAAGGCCTATTCCCGGCAGGAGCAGGATACCAATCAGGCTGCCTATCAGGATATAGGGTCGCCTCCGTCCCCATCTGAAGCCGGAGCGGTCGCTTATGGCGCCGGCTATCGGCTGGACAATCATGGCCAGTAAAAGTCCGGCAAAGGTGAGCAGGCCGAGGCGCGTGTTTTTTTCCGCCTCGGGCACCAGGTCGAGCAATCGCAGGGGGAGTACAATACTGTGCAGGCTGCTCCACAGGGCAGACAGAGCAAAACCATAAATGGTTATTTTAACGTAATCAAAACGACCGAACTCGTCCTTCATTGTCCTAAAGCATAGCAGAGCGGCCGCTAACAGGCAATCGTGGCAGTAGTTGACATAATACTTATAACCGCAATTTGACTTTATCAAGTTTATGGCGCGTTGTATAATCAGGGGCAGAATGAGACGACAGCCACTTATTGAAGAGATTCACACCCCACTCACCGCGCCTCAGATTTTCCATATTTTTAAAGACCAGCCCCACAGTTTTTTCCTGGACAGCGGTATGGACCCGAACCGGCTGGGCCGTTATTCGTTCATCGGCAGTAGTCCGTTTCTCGTTCTCAAGAGTCGCGGCGATGAAATAATGCTCCTGCGGGGAAGCGAAAAAGAGATTAGAAATGGTAATCCGTTTGACGTCGTTGGGGAATTGCTAACAATGTATGCGCTGGATACCTGTCTGGCCGATATCCCCTTCGCCGGCGGCGCCGTCGGCTATTTCAGCTACGACCTGTGCCATTTCATCGAGCGCCTGCCGACCACGGCGGTTGACGACCTGCGGCTTCCCGAATGCTACCTCGCCTTTTACGACTCTGTCATTGCCATTGACCATCTGTATGGGAAAACCTACCTGATAGCTACGGGGTTGCCCGAGTTAGATGACGGAAAAAGATTAAGAAAAGCCAGAGAAACAATGGCACATTTACGCAGCATTTTAACAGGTGCCGACCAGATTAACGGGGAATCGGGGCTGGATTTTATTGACGAGGGCACCGTGTTGAAATCGAATTTCTCTCATGAAGAGTACCTCAGGGCCGTGGCTATGGCCCGCGAATACATCTGCGCCGGCGATATCTTTCAGGTGAACCTGTCGCAGCGCTTTGCCGCTGATTTAAACATCCCGCCTTACGAGCTTTACCGGCGATTGCGCCGTATCAATCCGGCGCCATTTGCCTCCTACCTCAACTTTGAAGAGGTGAGCATCGTTGGTGCTTCACCGGAGCGATTTCTCAAGGTGAGGGGCGACTGGGTGGAAACCCGTCCCGTCAAGGGCACGAAACCGAGAGGTAAGACCGAGTCGGAAGACAAAGCTCTGGCGCAGGAACTGCTCTCCAGCGTTAAGGACCGGGCGGAAAATATAATGATTGTTGACCTTGAGCGCAACGATATCGGCCGGGTCTGTCGCTACGGCACGGTCCGGGTAACCGAGATGGCTATTCTGGAGACGTTTCCCACCGTCTTTCATTTAACGTCGACCGTCA
>CAZQWO010000135.1:1193-3385 GCA_964597015.1 uncultured Dehalococcoidaceae bacterium | reverse complement strand
ATTATCATCACTCGTTCAAAATGGTCTTGATACCGTACTTGTTAACACAGAGAGGCGCTTAATATATGACACCAGATGATATCACCAAATTGATAAGGCCGGAACTGCAGAGCCTGGGCGGCTATTCGGCGCACACGTCGCCGGAAACGCTGGCGGGCAAGATTGACGTGCCGGTGGATAAGATACTCAAGCTGGACGCCAATGAGAACCCTTATGGCTGTTCACCAGGAGTACTGCAGGCGCTGTCTGACTACCGGAACTGGAATATCTACCCCGATGCGGCGCAGGCAAAACTCAGGCGTCAACTGCAGGACTACACCGGTGCTGACGCCAGTCGCATCGTGGCTGCCTGCGGCAGCGGCGAGCTGCTGGACGATATTTTATGCCTGTTTATCAGGCCCGGCGATGAGGTTATCAACTGCATCCCCACCTTTGATATGTACCGCACCCGGACCCTTATCAACGGTGCCAGGCTGGTGAATGTGCCTAGAGATGATGGCTATGCTATCGAAGTCGATGCAGTCAAGGCGGCCATAACATCGAGGACAAAACTGATTATTCTGGCCAACCCGAACAGCCCCACCGGGACGGCGACCCCGGAAAAGGACATTCAGGCGTTGCTGGAGACCGGCATGCCGGTGCTGGTGGACGAAGCCTATTATGAATTCTATGGCCGGACGGTGATTTCGCTGACTGACAGGTATCAAAACCTGCTGGTGTTGAGGACTTTCAGCAAATGGGCTGGACTGGCCGGCCTGCGGGTGGGATACGGGATTTTCCCGCCGGAAATAACTGACTACCTGATTAAAATCAAACTGCCTTATAATGTTAACGTGGCCGCTCTGGTAGCGGTGCAGGCATCGCTGGAGGATGTTGACTATTTAATGGGCAATGTGAAGGCCATAATCACCGAGCGGGAAAGGATGTTGGCGGAGCTGGGTAAAATCGAATGGTTGAGGCCGTTGCCATCGCAGGCCAACTTCATCTTCTGCAACGTGCTGAAAGGCGATGCCGGTGAACTGAAGCAAAGGCTTCAGCAAAAAGGGATACTGGTCCGTTATTTTGACCAGCCGCGTTTGCAGAACAGCATACGCTTCAGCGTGGGCAAACCGGAACACACCGATACCCTTATCAAAGTACTCCGAGAACTGGGGGAGAAAGTAAATGGCTAACCGGAAATCAGTAATAAAGCGGGAAACGAGGGAAACAAAAATCAGTCTGGAACTCAATCTGGAAGGCGGTGGTAACTGGCAGATTAATACCGGCATCGAGATGTTTGACCATCTGCTATCGCAGATGGCACAGCATGGCGTTTTCGACCTCACCATTTCCGCAGCCGGAAATGACCAGCATCACGTCGCGGAAGACGTTGCCATCTGCCTGGGCAAGGCATTCGCGGAAGCGCTGGGGGAAAAGCGGGGCATCGTCCGCATGGCGGACGCTTCGGTGCCAATGGATGACGCCCTGGCAACGGTGGTGCTGGACATCAGCGGCCGGGGCTATACGGTGCTGGAGTTGCCCTTCAGCGACAATGATATGCGCGGCTTTGCCACCGACCTTATCCGGCACTTTCTTGAGTCATTCGCCATTGAGTCGAGAATGAACCTGCATGCCCGAATAATCTATGGCACCAACGACCACCACAAGGCGGAGGCGCTGTTCAAGGCGCTGGGCAGGGCTCTGGACAGGGCGACCAGGATTGACGAGCGGCTCTGCGGAGAGCTGCCCAGCACCAAGGACCTGCTGGAGCGGTAGGGGGGTTAAGATGGACGTTTGTGAAGCGATTGAAAGAAGAAGAACAATACGTACCTTTAAGCAAGGAGTCTCAGAAGAGCAATTGCGAAAACTGCTGCTTGCGGGCGTGGAGGCACCTTCCGGCTCAAATGTTCAGCCATGGGAATTTATTATCATTGATGACCCCAGGATCATTGAGCAAATCGCCGAGCATAAGTATCAGCAGACTCTAAAAATGGTCATTGATGAAATGGTCCTTGATGATCCCAGAATCATTGAACAAATCTATCAGCAGACTCTAAAAGAGCCTCTTTCTCCGCAGAGGGCTACGAGACAGAAAAATGCCTATCGGAGTTGCACTGTAGTCGCGGTCTGCAATAGGAAAGGGCATGGAATCGGGAGAAAGCCATGGATGAATATCGAAAATATAGCCAGCACATGGATGTGCATCGAGAATA
>CAZQWO010000135.1:0-1093 GCA_964597015.1 uncultured Dehalococcoidaceae bacterium | reverse complement strand
AAGCCATGGATGAATATCGAAAATATAGCCAGCACATGGATGTGCATCGAGAATATGGCATTGGCGGCAACTGCTGATGGACTGGGTATTCAAATCTCCATTCTTCGGGAGGCTCACAAAATAGCGGTGGAAAAACTCTTGGGCATTCCAGAAGACTACGAATTAGCCACTATGGTGTTGATAGGTGTACCGGCAGAAGTTCCCCGTAAAAGAGAATTTGGCGTAGCGCGTCCAGACTTTAGCTGGCTTCATAAGAACAGATTTGGCACCGCTGCTACTCTCTAGGCTGGATTACCAACCGGCAACTTAATCAGATATATCTCTTCCTCAAAAATCGTAGTAAACCCAACAGTAAGAGGAAACTCGTCATCTTTCAGCGTAAGTTACATAGTCACAATGGTTCCTTTTTTCCCTTGACGCATTTTCAGCGCCGTTCCAATCGATTGACAGCTACTATTTATAGCTATAAAATACATAGGAAATCTAGGTATTGTTGGATAAAAGGTAGTGGTAATGTCCAGGCGTCGCGATTATCCCGCTGTTCAGGAACTTATCAAACTTACGGACAGGGGTGCTCTGGTTACCGGCGGTGCCGTCGGCATCGGGTATGCCATCGCCCGCCGCCTGGCTGAAGCCGGCGCCAGGGTCATCATCGTTGACGTCAATGGTGAAAAGGCAGCCCAGGCAAGCGAGGAGCTGAAGGATTGTGGTTACCGGGCCGAGCCACTGATATGTGATGTCAGTCAGGAGACAGCGGTTCAGAATATGGTCAGGGAGGCGGCGGGCAAGCTGGGCAGCATTGATATACTGGTGAACAATGCCGGCATTTATCCGCAGATACCTCTGGCTGAACTCACAGAGAAAAGTTTTAACAACGTTATTTCGGTCAATTTAAAAGGCACAATGCTCTGCAGTCGGGCGGCCAGTGAAAAGATGATTGCGCAGGGAAGGGGAGGCTGCATCATCAATATCGCCTCCATTGAAGCGGTACACTCTTCCGGCGACGGCATGGCGGCCTATGCGGCGTCGAAAGGTGCTGTTCTCTCGCTGACCAGAAGCCTGGCGCACGAGCTGGGGAAGCATGATATAAGGG
>CAZQWO010000134.1:0-3388 GCA_964597015.1 uncultured Dehalococcoidaceae bacterium | reverse complement strand
TTACTGCTCATAGCAGATACCTTTTACGCCAGTTCAATACGTCAAATATGCTGATGTCTCAGCCCCCGAGATAGAATACAGGGAAAAAGGTTTACCTCAATAGCTTCAGTTATATTTGCTAACAACAATTAAGCCAGGCCCAGACCGCTATAGATTGCCTTGAAATCGAGGTTTTGCTGCAGGATTTCGGCCAGCCGGTTCAGTTTTTTCTCCTGATGAAACCTTGTCCTGTCCAGCAGGGTCTCGATATGCTTGATGACCGTGTCCGTGTCATTCTTAGTCATAATGACGGGAACGCCTTTCTCATCCGCCTTGAAACGGACGAAGTCGATTGGCTCACCGCCGCCGCTGATAACCAGGCACCTCGTTGATGTTTCCAGCGCCGCCATCTGCATGTCCGGTCGGTCGTTCCTGACCACCACCGCCTTGTTTGCCTTTCGGCCGAAGTAATCAAGGCCGGAATCAACAACCATTGCCCCGGCCATGACATTCTCCACCAACTCCACTGCTTTTTCCCCGTTGTTCAGCAGCTTTCCCTGTACCTGTTCGGCCAGCTCGCCCACCGTAAACGTGAGCAGCGCTCTTTCCTCGGGCAGGACGCCAAGGATACGCATTTCCGACTCTTTTATCCGTGAAGTCAGCTCCTCGCAGGTGCGCTTCAATTCCCGTTTCGGCACCCTGTTCAGGATGAAGCCGAGCAGGTTTTCACCGAAGCCAAGACAACTATCCCTATACCGCGGCGCCGGTTTCCCCCCGGTATAGTTCTCCACAGCGATTACTTTCGCTTTCAGAGCCTTCGCTATTTCATACGCTGCCTGGCTGTTCTCGTCATTCGGTGTTTTGCCGCAGCACCCCTCGATAATGACCACATCTCTGTTCTGGGAGACATCGATGTAAGCCTCTCTGGCCCTATCCGCCAGAGCCTTCCCGCCACCGAGTGATGGACTTAATACAGCGACCTCTTCCGGCAGATTCAGGGCCTGCTTCACAAACCCGGCGTCACTGAGCGACACATCTGAAGGCTTCTCACCGACCAGCGGCTTGAGGAAGCCGACTTTTTTCCCCTCCCCCGTCAAATGCCGGCCAAGGCCGACAGCGAGGGCGGTTTTGCCGGACGCCGCCGGCGCCGAGACTATAAACAAAGCAACCATAGAGCCTGCCTCCAGCTTTCCTCGTTACAAACCGAAACGTGCTTTATCATTATAATTCCTAATCCATCTTTCGTAAAGGGAAAACGGCGGACAGACGTTCCTGCCCGGTATACCAGCCCTATATTTGACCTTGATTGAGTGATATAATGAGGTTAATCAAAAAACGAGGCATGGGTAATGCCCGAGGCAATGCTCTACGAAAAGCTGCCCGACTCCAGGGTACGTTGTTCTACCTGCCAGTGGCGCTGCACCATAAATCCAGGCAAGTCCGGCGTCTGCCGCATGTACCAGAACCGCGATGGTGTATTGCACAACCTGAACTACGCCAGGGCTTCATCGGTGGCGGCCGACCCGATAGAAAAGAAGCCCCTTTTTCATTTCTACCCCGGTTCGCTTTGCTTCTCCGTCGGGGGGTGGGGCTGCAACTTTCACTGCCAGCACTGCCAGAACTGGGAAATATCCTGCCCGCCGGAAAACGAACCGTGGCGACATTCCAATGATGTCCCCCCGCAAATGGCCATAGACCTCACCAGACAGTACCACTGTCAGGGAATTTCCTGGACCTATAACGAGCCCACCGTCTGGTTTGAGTACACTCTTGACTCGGCAAGACTGGCCAAGGAAAACGGCCTGTATACGGTATATGTGACCAACGGCTATATCACTCCGGAAGCACTGGACACCATCGGTCCCTATCTGGACGCCTGGCGGGTGGACATCAAGGGCTTCTCCGATACCTTCTACCGCGACCTGGCCAGGATAAGCAACTGGCGGAGCATTCTTGAGGTGGCCAAGCGGGCCAAGGAAAAATGGCAGATGCACGTTGAGGTAATTACAAATGTTATCCCGACGATGAACGATGATAATAAGCAGCTTAAGGGCATCGCCGGCTGGATAAAGGACGAACTGGGTGAGCTGACTCCCTGGCATGTTACCCGGTTCTATCCCCACCACCACCTGATGCATTTGCCCGCCACGCCCATCGCCACCCTTGAACGCGCTTATGACATCGGCCGCGAGGTCGGCCTCAAGTTCATCTATGCGGGCAACGTTCCCGGCCACCAGAGCGAAAACACGGTATGCTCCGCCTGCGGCAAGCTCGTGGTGCGGAGGTTCGGCTATGATACGGAAATCGTTGGTCTGGATGGCTCCAAGTGTCGATTCTGCGGCGCGGAACTCAATTTCAGAACGTAATCAAGGAGAGCTAAAATGAACAGGCAGCCAGTGGTCGCCGGACAGTTTTATCCCGCTTCAGCTTCCCAGCTCAGGACGATGATTGAGAAGATGGTGGACGAGGAGGTGGAGAAGCAGGAGGTGATTGGACTGGTCTCCCCACACGCCGGCTACGTTTATTCCGGCCCGGTGGCCGGGGCGGCCATCTCCAGAGTCAGGTTCAAAGACACCTTTATCATTCTCGGGCCGAACCACACCGGAAGAGGCAAGCCGCTGAGCATAATGACGCAGGGTAAATGGCAGACACCGTTGGGCGATGTTGAGATTGATTCGGAACTGGCCCGGCACCTGCTGGGCATAAGCGAGCACCTGCAGGAGGACGATGCCGCCCATCAGTTTGAGCATGCCATTGAAGTCCAGCTTCCGTTTCTGCAGTATTTTCGCCCGGACGTTAAAATAGTGCCCATAACGCTCTCACTTGCCAGTATTGACGCCTATAAGGAAATCGGCCAGGAGATTGCCAGGGCCATCATTGAGACTAAACGGGAGGCAGTCATCATGGCCAGCAGCGATATGACCCACTACGAGGCTCAAGATGCTGCCGCCAGGAAGGACCGGCAGGCGATTGACGCCATACTGCGCCTTGACGAGGACGAGCTGTTCAGACGAGTCGAGCAGTACAATATATCAATGTGCGGCTGTGCGCCGGTCGCCAGCCTGATTGCCGCGGCCAGGGAACTGGGCGCCACCTCCGCCGAGCTGGTGAAATACCAGACCAGCGGTGATACGTCGGGCGATTATTCGGCGGTGGTCGGCTATGCCGGCATCATCATCAGGGCCATCGCCATGCACCCGCTGGTGCAGCTGGCCAAAGACACCATTCAAACGTACGTCAACGAGGGCAGGGTAATCTCTCCGCCCGAGGAACTCACCCCAGAGATGAAGCAGCAGGCGGGCGTCTTCGTGTCCCTGCACAAGTTCGGTGAGCTGCGGGGCTGCATCGGCACCTTTGAGCCCACCCAGCCCAACGTCGCCGGGGAAATCATCTCAAACGCCATCAGCTC
>CAZQWO010000133.1:0-3435 GCA_964597015.1 uncultured Dehalococcoidaceae bacterium | reverse complement strand
GTGCTAGACGGGGAGCTAGCGGTGCCCTGAACCTGCAATCCGCTATAGCAGGGTTTAATTCCAGCTTGAGGCTCTTGTCTGGTAGGACTACTCTGGCCAAGCGGTGTTGAAGGCCGGGTCTTGCGCGGCGGAAGGCTATGAATCCCGTCAGGTCCGAGAGGAAGCAGCGGTAAATGGTATTTTCCGGGTGCCGCAGGGTTGCCTGGCTGGAGCTGGCTAGCTCGAGCAAGCTATTGGGCAGAGTCGAGGGCAGGTGCACGACCTCACTACTTTGAATAGCGGTTTACGGGCGGGTGTCATTTGAAAGAAATATCGCTGCTGGCGGAGACCAGGCGGCGGCTGCGCCAATTCGACTTAAGGGCCAGAAAGAGGCTGGGGCAGCACTTTCTCATCGATAGTGACGTACTGCAGCAGATACTGGCCGCAGCCGAACTCGCCGCCGCCGACACCGTTCTGGAAATTGGCCCGGGGCAGGGAATCCTGACCGGAGAACTTGCCCGGAGGGCAAGGCGGGTCATTGCCATTGAGCTTGATGATAAACTGGCCGACCATCTGAAACAGGAAATGCGTTCTGTATCCAACGTTACCATTATCAATGAGGATATTTTGAAAATTGACCCTGCCGATGTGGTGCCGAAAGCAGAAAAATACAAAGTGGTGGCCAACCTGCCCTACTATATAACCTCGCCGGTACTGCGCCACTTCCTGGAAGCTTCAATAAAGCCAGCGCTGATGGTGGTGATGGTGCAGAAAGAGGTGGCGGAAGCGATTGTCGCCGGGCCGGGGAAGAGGAGCCTGCTCAGCATCAGCGTGCAGTTTTACGGTCGACCCGCTATTATCAGCAAGGTGTCGGCGAAATCATTCTACCCGGTGCCGGAGGTGGATTCCGCTATACTGCGCATTGAACTTTATCCCAAACCTGTGGTAGCAGTTGATGATGCCGACAGCTTTTTCGAAACGGTCAGGGCTGGTTTTGTAAGCCCGCGCAAACAAATTGCCAACTCATTGTCCTATGGCCTTAAAGCGCCCAAAGCTGATATTGCTCACCTGCTTGAAAAAGCGGGCATTGCCCCCCAGCGCCGCGCCGAGACTTTGACCCTCGAGGAATGGGCGCAGCTGTGGCAGGCATACAGCCAATGGCGGAGGGAGAAGTAGCATGCTGACCGTTATGGCGCCGGCCAAGCTGAACCTGACCCTTGAGGTGCTCGCCAGGCGACCTGACGGCTATCACGAAATCAGGAGCGTCATCCAGACCATCAGCCTCTGCGACCGTCTCACTTTTAAAGCCAGCCGGTCGGTGGAGATTAAGTCGGGCTCTCCGGAATGGTCGGCGGAGAAAAGCCTTGTTTCAAGGGCGGTGACCCTGCTGCAAGAAACAACCGATTCAACCGGAGGAATCGCCATCGAGGTTGAGAACCGCATCCCGTTGATTTCGGGACTGGGCGGCGACAGCAGTGCGGCGGCGGCCACCCTGCGCGGTCTTAACGAGGTCTGGGGGCTGAACCTGACAGAGGCAAGGCTGCTTGAACTCGCCGCGCAGCTTGGCTCGGATGCCCCTTTTTTCCTTTATGGGGGGACAGCAGTTGTGCAAGGAAGAGGCGAGGTAGTATCAGCACTCCCCGATTTCCCCCACCACTGGATTGTCCTGGTCATGCCCGATGTGCCCCGACTCCCTGGCAAGACGGCAAAGCTCTACGCCAGCCTGAATACAAGTCACTTCACCGATGGACAGATAACGGAACGGATGGGCAGAGAACTGAAAGAGGGCAAAGAGCCGTCAACGTTTTTCAACACTTTTGAGAATGTCGCCTTCGCCGGCGGGTCGAAATTAAAGGTCTACCGCGACCATATTACAAAACTCGGCGCGCCCCACGTCCACCTGGCCGGCTCCGGCCCGGCGCTCTTCACGCTTTTAAAAGATAAAGCCAAAGCCGAAGAACTCTACACCCGCTGTAAGCATCAGAACATGGAGACATATCTGGCGGAGACTTACTTCCCCACCGGATAGACATACGCCGAAGTTACATTGTAAGGCTCAGGGCACCAGCCGATGGAATGTTTCCCGGAGGTGTCCAGGTACCAGTAGCGCCGTCCCTCATATATCCAGGAGTTGCCGTACATCGTGTATTCCGGGGGGATGTTGATGCCCAGCCCGATGTGGTCGAACTCCTCAAAGAGCAGCAGCGCCACGTCGTAGCCCATCTCATCCAGAATGGCGGCGAGCAGGATGGACGTATCCTCGCAGTCGCCCTCGCGGTCGATTAGCGTTTCCACCGGATAGCGGGGATACTCGTCCGCGGCCTCGGTAACGTTGTCCCCGATATAGGTGAAGCTCTGCACAAAGACCAGCGCCAGCTCGGCTTTATCACGCTCATCAAGGCCTTCAACCGCCGCCGCTTGATTAAGATAAGCGGCCACCGCGTCAATGACTGCGTCATCACCGGTGTCCGACGCCATGGCTGCGTATTCCACGAAATAGTGGTAGGGATGACGGTTATTGTAGTTCAACCATGAAGGCCGCGCCTTTTCCTTGTAGTATAGGTATTTCGTCAGGGGTATAGAAAGGCTCAGGTTATGCTCACTGCCCTTATACTTAAATTGCTGGTGCACGGCCAACACCGTGTTTCCCATCTTTCGAACCTGCATCTGAGCCGATAGCGCCCAGCCGAAAAGCGCCAGCACCAGTACCAGCAACCCGAACAGAATTAAATACGATTTCCTTTCCCCCATAGCTTATCCGTCTTTCCCCGCCAGCCAGTTCCTGACCAGGGTTTCCTCATCCCGTCGGGTCTTCGACTTCCCTTCCAGCCTGTCCTCAAGGAGTCGATTAAGAAAATCCTTTATCTGCGGCCCCTGTGCCACCCCCAGTTTTATTAAATCCCCGCCGCTGAGACCGGGTTTTATAAACCTCAGCTTATTGATGAACTCAGCGAGCCGCTGGCCCGCCTCAGGCGATTCTGCCGCGACTATGTTGGCGATAACTGCTTCTATGGTATAACCGATGAGCAGCTTATAAATCTGGCTGGCGGTTATGCCCGGGGTCGCCAGTTGTCCCAGTCCATCTTTTATGGCAACCGTATCGTGCAGTATTCGAGTCGCCGACCTGCGCAGTCGTAGATAAGAGGAAACCTCCTCGGTTTCTTCAGGTTTCATAGGGTAAACGAGCAGGGCGAAATAGAGCCCCAACGAGGCTACATCGGGTGAACTGCGCTGCCGCGCCTGTTCATACTGGCTCGAAAGCCAGTCACCTGCCTTCAATTCAGGGTGCAGCCGCTTCAGCACTCCGAGCTCGCCGGCCCGTCTCAGGGCTTTTTCCGGAAATTTTTCCTCAAAGATAAGCTCAAGTTCATGGCGGAAGCGGGCGCCGCTAACCTTTTTTAGGTAGCCGAAATCACGCTTTAGCAGATTTAGCGTCTGCGGTTCCATCCTTAAATA
>CAZQWO010000132.1:0-3447 GCA_964597015.1 uncultured Dehalococcoidaceae bacterium | reverse complement strand
GTAATGGGCAGGGATCGCTGCATGACACGTCTGAAGGCAGCGCTGGACAAGCTTGAGCAGGATAAGAAGAAGCCCGGCTGATTTATCATCATGTATTAAAACCGTATTAAACATAAGCTTGTCTTGTGCACAAAAAGTGTTACAATAAAAATGAATCTGACCGGCAGACCAAAATTCAAAAGATGAAAGGAGTCCATTATGGCTTTGAAGACGGCTAACGAGTATATAGAAAGCCTATGCCAGCTTAACCTTAACCTCTACCTCTTTGGCGAAAAGGTGGAAAATTGGGTTGATAATCGTATCATTAGACCCTCTACCAACGCCATTGCCATGACCTATAAACTCGCCCATGAGCCGGAGAGTAAAGACCTGGCAGTCACAACCTCAATACTCACCAAGGAAAAGGTCAATAGATTTAATTCTCTTTTCAAAAGCCCCGAGGATATGGTCAGAAAGGTGAAGTTGCAGAGGGAGATGGGGCAGAGGACAGCCTGCTGCTTTCAGAGATGTGTGGGCATGGATGCTATTAACGCTGTTTTCAGTACTACCTACGAGATTGATCAAAAACACGGCACTGACTACCATCAGAGGTTTAGAAAATGGCTGAGACATATTCAGGAGAATGACCTCTGTGTTGCTGGTGCGATGACTGATGTCAAGGGACATCGTGGTCTGGCGCCAAGCCAACAGCCTGATCCGGACATGTTTGTCCACGTCGTGGAGCGGAAAAGTGACGGGATTGTAATCAGGGGGGCAAAGGCGAACATCACCGGAGTTGCCAATTCACACGAGATGCTCATCATGCCCACTCTCAGAATGCGAGAGGGTGACGAGGACTATTCAGTAACTTGTGCCATAGCTACCGATGCTCCAGGGGTGACGCTTATCTACGGTAGACAATCCTGCGATACGCGCAAGCTTGAGGAAGGGGATATCGACGTGGGTAACTATAATTTTGGCGGGCATGAAGCGCTGACTATTCTGGACAACGTCTTCGTTCCCTGGGAAAGGGTTTTCATGTGCGGTGAAATTGATTTCTCCATCATGCTGGTGGAGAGATTTGCCGGTTACCACCGGCAGAGCTACGGCGGTTGCAAGGCCGGTATCGGCGATGTGCTTATTGGCGCCGCTGCCTCCATAGCTGATTACAACGGTGTGCGGAAAGCCCCACATATCAGGGAGAAGCTCGGTGAAATGATTCATCTCACGGAAACAATACACGGGTGTGGATTATCCTGTGCTTACGAGGGCTGGAAGACAAAAGCAGGCAATTACCAGTGCGACATACTTTTAGCCAATGTCTGCAAGCACAACGTAACCAGGTTTCCTTATGAGCTCACCCGACTTGCCGAGGACATAGCGGGCGGTATCCTGGTAACCACACCCTCAGAGAAGGATTTCCGACATCCTGTGATAGGCAAATATATTGATAAATACTTACGCGGTATCCCCGAGGTAACTACTGAGGCTCGCTACCGAATGATAACGCTTATCCACGCCATGAGCTTCGGTCTAACAGCTCCCAGCTATCACACTGAGTCCATGCATGGCGCCGGTTCACCACAAGCTCAAAAAGTTATGATTGAGCGCGAGTCAGATATGGCCTTAAAACAGAATCTGGCTCGCAGTATCGCTGGAATTGACAAGAGAGAAGACCCTCTCGATGCAGCTTCTAAAGGTGGGTGGAAGAAACCGGCGGAGTGGAATTCTCGCACCTGGCCAAGAAGCGACTAGAAACTACGCCTGGTAGCTCTTGGGCATTCCCAGCACCCTTTCCCCGATGTATGCCAGGGTCATCTGCTGGGAGATGGGCGCCAGCCTCATCAGGTTAACCTCGCGCCACCATCTCTCGACGTCGTACTCAACCGCGTAGCCGTATCCGCCGAAGATCTGCATCGCCCAGTAAACCGCTTTGGTGGCATGCTCCACTACGATGGCCTTGGCCATATTGGCCGCTGCGCCCACCTCCGACGAGGGCTTGCCTGTGTCGTAAGCAACGGATGCGCGGAAGTTGAGCAGGCGTGCCGCCTCCAGGCAGGAGTACGATTCAGCCAGGGGGAACTGCAGCGATTGGTAGCTGCCGATGGGGACGTCGTTGAAAACCTTTCGTTCACGCGAGTATTCTACGGCTTTGGTTATGGCCAGGTGGGCTATGCCTACGCCGACCGCGGAGAAGCTCATGCGCTCGGGATTCAGAGTATCAAGAACATTATGCCATCCGCCGTCCAGCGGGGGCATCAGCGCGCTCTCCGGAAGCTTGAGGTCGTTGAACGTCACGTCGCAGGAATGTGAGTAGTTGACGGCGTGTTTTGCGATGGGTGATATCGCCACGGCCTTATCGGGCAGGTCTGCTAAAAACAAGCTCAGGCCCGAAGTCTTGCCGCCGGAACTTCCACAGGGGGAAGTGCGGGCGATGATCAGCATACCGTTGGCCCGGTCGGCGCCGCTGATAAAGGTCTTATTGCCGTTTATGATCCAGTGGTTGCCCTCTTTCCTGGCGGTGGTACTGATATTGAGCGTATTAGTGCCGGCGTTTGGCTCAGTCAGAGCCATGCTGAACTCGATGTCGCCTTTAGCCAGGGCCGGCAGGTATTTTCTTTTCTGCTCCTCCGTGCCGTGTTTCAAAATGCTCAGGCCGCCGAACACCTCTGACAGGATCAGATACCAGGCGCCCGCCATCCCGCAGCCGTGCGCGGCCAGATTCTCCATGGCGATGAAAAGCTCGGTTGAGCCGTTGCCCGACCCGCCGTACTCTTCCGGTATCACTATCCCCAGAAATCCAGCATCGCATATGGCTTTCCAGAATTCCCCGCCGAATTCGCACTTCTGCTCTTTTTTGCGCCAGTATTCGGGGCCAAATTCAGACGCTATCTCTTTGGCGGAGTTGGCTATCATACGCTGGTGTTCGGTAAGTTCGAAGTCCATCAGTGCTCAGTCTCCTGACAATTATTTGCCTATTAACATGCCCGTAGGATCGATGTCCTTGCGCAGTATTTCCAGGTCGCGGTCGGATGGTTCCGGGCTGACCGTGTATTTGTCCGGGATGATGATATCGAAGCTGGAATTATCACGGACCTCTTCGACGCTGACGCCGGGGTGAAGAGATATCAGCTTCATACCCTTGGTCTTCTCATCAAAGCCATAGACTGCCAGCTGTGTAATCATCCTGAAGGGGCCTGTCCCGCTGGGCAAGCCGGCCTTTTCCCTTGCCCCGGGCCCGCTGAGGTAGCCGGGGGTTGTGAGAAAATCGACCTTGTTGACGAATGTGCGCTTGGATTGTCCACCTACAATGATGATGGTCTTGTGGGCGAACGATGCGATATCGTTGGCGCCGCCGCTGCCCGGCAGGCGGGCCTTCGGCATGTCATGGTCACCGATGCAGGTCGTGTTTATGTTTCCGTACATATCGACCTGGGCTCCGCCCAGGAAGCCGTAATCGACGTAGCC
>CAZQWO010000131.1:0-3501 GCA_964597015.1 uncultured Dehalococcoidaceae bacterium | reverse complement strand
CTTATCGGCGCATCCGTAACCGCCAAGGCCTGGGCATCGGTATTCATGGCAATGAATTCTACACCCTGGATATCCTCCCTGACCATGCGGGTTATCGCATTGCTGCCGCCACCACCCAGGCCAACAACCTTGATTCTGGCTGGGTTCGCCACAAAACTTGATTTTGCCATTTCCCCCTCCTTATTTCATTAAATCCGCAAATTCACGTGCTCGATTTACTAGCCGAACAGGCCCTTCAACCTTAGAGCCATACGCCGGATAGCCGAGCCAAAATTCCAGCGCGTCCAGTTCGGGCTGCGCTCATGCTTTATACCCCACATCAGCAGGCCAACGCTCGTCGCATATGCCGGGTCGCAGAGGACATCGGAGATGCCTTCCATATTGGACGGAGCGCCAACTCTGACCGGAAGCTGCAGTATCTCACGCCCCAGAGTGGAGATGCCTGCCAGGTTGGAGCTGCCGCCGGTGAGAACCAGACCGGCCGGAACCAGAGTCTCATATTCGGAGTTGGGCAGCTCAAGCAGAATGAGCTTCAGGATTTCTTCAATTCGGGCGCGGATGATATCGCACAGGTCCTGATATGAAACGCCATGTCCATCCTGAGATATCGCGGTGGTGTCCTCGGTCCTGCCTTCGTATACGGGCATCACGCTGCCATATCGCTTTTTCATCTCCTCAGCAACGTCAAAAGGCAGGCCCAGACCGATGGATACATCCCTGGTGAGCTGATAGCCCGCGACCGGCAGTATTGAGGTATGCCAGATGCTGCCTTCCTTGAAGACCGCGATATCAGTAGTCCCGCCGCCGATGTCAGCCAGGATAACGCCGACTTCCTTCTCGTCCGGAGTCAGTATTGCCTCGCTGCTGGCAAGGGGTTCGAGAACGAGGTCCTCAATATCAATGCCGATGCTGCGGATGCACTTTACCAGGTTCTGTACTGAGGTCACGGCCGCAGTGATAACGTGGGTCTCCACATCCAGCCGGAAACCATGCATGCCAATGGGGTTCTTTACGTGCGCCTGTCCGTCAACAGCGTATGACCTGGGAATAACGTGGAGGAGTTTCCGGTCGCTGGGGACCTTCAGGCTCTGCGCCGAAGCGAGAACACGCTTCAGGTCATCCGTGCGCACCACGCGGTCGTTCCGCGTTATGGCTACCACGCCACGATTGTTCAGCGAGGTAACATGGCGCCCGGTCACGCCAACATAGGCTGACTCCACTCTGTAGTTACTTGACTGCTCCGCTTTCTTTACGGACTCTCTGATTGACTCTCTGGCCTCATTGATGTTGACCACCAGACCTTTGTGCAGACCAACTGATGGTGCAATGCCAACGCCGACAATACGCGGGGTGCCGCCTTCATTCAGGTCAGCCACAACCGTGCATACTTTGGTGGTACCAACATCAATTGCCGCTACAGTTCGATTTTTCATCTAACCCTCCTTTTCCATAAACTGGATTATTAGAGTTCTGTTATTCTTCACATCTCCAGAACCTCCTTGGCTATAACCTTTCATCTGCCCCATAGCATCAGGACACAGAGAAGACCACTCTTAATTTATCAACGAGGTCATTTCTTCTTCTGGCGCCTACTTTGGTTTCCGCCATAATGTGGTATACCTCGTCTGGCCGGTAGAAATCAGACAGGTTGACTAGGTGTTCGGCTACTTTCACCTTCATGTCAGCCAGAGTGGTGCCTGTTCCTGCTCCACCTGCTCCCCATTTTCCTAGTTTTACTGATTCCATTGTCTGTTCACCTTTCTAGATACGCACCTTCGGGCGTTAGTTCTATCCCTGGCCAGTTCAGGCCATGGCAAATACCATCTCCAGTTTGCGCAATAGTGCCGGCCTTCTCCAGGCCCTGGCTTTTGTCTCTGCCCAGAGAATCTCCAGCTCTTCGGCGGCCACGCAATCATCCTGCTCCAGCAGACGCTTGGCAACCCGGAGCTTGGCGCTGCGACTTCGCGGGTTGGCCTGTACCTCGTTCTCGGAAGGCGTGATGACATGTCGTCGAATGAGTTTCAGGCGAGGTTTGTGCCCGCATACGCATACTGGCGTGGCGGGAGGACAGATACAGCCTCTGGCTTCCCGCTGCATAAAGCGTTTCACAATGCGGTCTTCCAGGGAATGGTAGCTGAGCACCACCAGCCTGCCATCAAAACCAAGGAGCTCAATGGCCTGTTTCAGTGCCAGCTCCAGGTTTTCCAGCTCCAGGTTGACCGCAATCCGCAGTGCCTGAAACGTCTTCGTGGCCGGATGGATTCTGGTGGTTCTACGGCCTGTTGCCTTCTCCACTATACGGGCCAGGTGAAGAGTGGAAGTGATGGGACGTTCACGGACAATAAGACGCGCTATCTGTCGACTTCGATTTTCCTCGCCATAGTTTCGGATAAGGCGTGCCAGTTCCATTTCCGATGAAGCATTGATGATATCAGCAGCGGTTATCCCCTGCCCGGGATTGAAACGCATATCAAGAGGAGCATCATGCTGAAAGCTGAAACCGCGCCCGCTCCCGTTCAATTGCATTGAGGAAAGGCCGAGGTCAAATAAAATACCGTGTACCGGGAAAAAATCATATTTAATGCAGGTCGTCTGCAGGTTAACGAAGTTGTCATTCACCAGCAGAGTGGAATTCTTGTATGCCTCAAGTTTTTTCCGGGCTGCCTTTATGGCTTCGGGGTCGGCATCAATGCCCAGCAACTGGCCTCCGGGGGAACTGTGCTCCAGAATTTCCAGGGCATGTCCGCCACCGCCCACCGTACAATCAACGTAACGGCCGCCGGGCTGGACCGCCAGCGCTTCCATTGCTTCCTCGAGCATAACCGGGACATGGCTCGAGGGCTGCTTACTTTGACTCATCACGTCGCTCCAGGCTTTCTATAATCTGCCAGGCCTGTTCCTGGCTGACAGCTTTCTCTTCTTCCCAGAGAGCCTGATCCCAGATTTCCAGATAGTTATTGGCTCCGGTAACGACGACGTCTTCCTGAATTTCAGCGTGTTCGCGCAGTGGTACTGGCAGGGCTACCCTGCCCTGCCCATCAAGGGCAACGCTGAACGCGGTGGCAAATATGGCCCGATTCAGCCTTCTCATTTTGCTGGGGGTCAGCGGACTGCTGGTAAGGGAGGTAGCCAGCTTGCGCCATTCCGACAGCGGGTACACGTTAATGCACTTTTCCGCCGCCGGGGATAGGACCACGCCGTCCTTCAGCTCCCTGCGGAACCTTGGCGGTATCGCTACCCGGCCCTTCTCGTCTATCTTGTAATTGTACTCACCATAAAACATTTTAACCCCTCGGGCAGACAATTACTCCCCTTTTCACCACCACTCCCCACTTCTCACCACTTTATAACACTCTTTATAACACGAGGCAAGCACGTTTGTCAAGGCTTTATGCCCGAATTTGCTTAATTTTCCATAAAATTTTTATTACATTTTGTTATTCGCCTCATCTGTGGTAGAATGGAACTTGTTTCGGTGCGCAAACATGCTAACTGTCAGCA
>CAZQWO010000130.1:0-3511 GCA_964597015.1 uncultured Dehalococcoidaceae bacterium | reverse complement strand
TCCAAGAACCTGGGCGAAGCGATGCCCGGACTTGATATAAAGCAAATTCCGTCTGAGGAGTTGCTGGCACCTAGAGGATGGTAGTATGAAAATTGGCGTCCTTGCCTCGCAAGGAGCCTTCATCGAACACATAGAAAAACTGCGCCAGCTGGGAGTTGAAGCTATGCCCGTCCGTTTGCCCGAAGAGCTTGAGGGTCTGGACGGGCTCATTATTCCTGGCGGCGAGAGCACGTCAATCGGGCGGCTGATGCGCGATTACAAGCTGACGCAGACGATTCGCGATAAAGTCAAGGATGGCATGCCCGTGTTCGGCACCTGCGCTGGCATGATACTCATGGCCAGGAAAAGCAGCGGCGCTGACTTCGAGCCGCTGGGCCTGATGGATATCACGGTAAAGCGCAATGCCTTCGGGCGACAGCGGGAGAGCTTTGAGACCGAACTCAATGTGCCGGCACTGGGTACAAAACCATTCCCCGGCGTTTTTATCCGCGCGCCGCTGATTGAACAGGCAAATGGCAAGGTGGAGGTGCTGGCACAACTGGCCGACGGCACCATCGTGGCGGCGCGTGAAGGTAAAATGCTGGCGCTGTCCTTTCATCCCGAACTGACGGATGACCTCAGGTTTCACCAGTATTTTCTGGAGCTTTTGTCCGGAGGAGAATAAGTGGTTACGGGAGGGGGTAGTTGCAGAAGGTAATTACCGACGACCTGGATGCGTTGCTGGATATCCTGCCGGCGCACATACGGAAACCGCTGTGCGAGCAGAAAGACCTCAGCGACCTGCTGGAAGTGGTGCTGGACCTGGGACGTTCCCCGGAAGCCCGCTTTCCCAACGGAGAGGTGACACTCAATCCCAAGGAAGTCGACGAGGCAGATATTGACTACGTGGTTACACATATAGGCAGTTTCGGCGATGACAACCGTGCAGGCATCGAGAGAACGCTGCACCGCATCTCCGCCATCCGTAACAGAAAGGGACGCGTTGTTGGGCTGACCTGCCGCGTGGGCCGGGCCGTCTTTGGCACCATAAAGGTAATCGAGGACCTGGTGGAGTCGGGCAAGAGCGTCATGTTGCTGGGTCGACCCGGCGTAGGCAAGACGACGATGTTAAGGGAGGTCGCCCGGGTGCTGGCCGACGATATAAATAAGCGGGTTATCATTGTCGACACGTCCAATGAGATTGCCGGCGATGGCGATATACCCCACCCGGCCATCGGCCACGCCCGCCGGATGCAGGTCAAGACACCGGCCATGCAACACGCGGTGATGATAGAGGCGGTGGAAAACCACATGCCCGAGGTCATCGTTATCGACGAGATTGGCACCGAGCTCGAAGCGCAGGCGGCGCGCACCATCGCCGAGCGCGGCGTCCAACTGGTCGGCACCGCCCACGGCAACACACTGGAAAACCTGATGATGAACCCCACCCTCGCCGACCTTATCGGCGGTATACAGTCGGTCACCCTGGGGGACGAGGAGGCGCGGCGGAGGGGCACCCAGAAGTCGATACTGGAACGGACGTCACCGCCCACCTTCGATATTGTGGTTGAGATTCAGGAGCGGGACCGCGTGGCCATTCACCCCGATGTTGCCGGGGCGGTTGATGCCACTCTGCGGGGTCAGCGCGTTGACACCGAAATCCGCTGGCTGGATGAAAGCGGTGAGGTCAGCGTGGAAAAACCACCGGTGGAGTCGAAAAAGGGCAAAGAGAAGAAACCAGCGGGCAGAGACCAGCAACGCATTTACCTCTTCGGGGTCAACCGTGGCAGGCTGGAACAAATGGCTAAAGAGATGAACCTGAGCCTGGACATCGTGGAAAACCTGAAGCAGGCAAATCTATTCGTCACCTCCAAGAACTACTATCGCCGCAAGCCGCAGAAGGTCAGGGACGCCGAGGAGGCCAACCTGCCCATCTATGTTCTGAAAAGTAATACCCCTCCCCAGATACGGCAGATGCTGCAGAGCATATATCCGCTCACCGGTCCGGGCAAGCGTGACCCGTTCCAGGTGGCGCTTGCCGAGGCTGAAGAAGCGGTGGAACAGATAAAGAACGGTGGTGAGGGCGAGGTAGAACTCAGTCCGCAGAGCGCCTACATCCGCCGCCTCCAGCATTTAATCGCCGAACGAAATGAGATGGCCTCAAAGAGTGAAGGCAAAGACCCGAACCGGCGGGTCAGGATTTATAAGGGGTAGAGTAACTCAGAATGCCTGAAGAAAAAAATGAACATGTTGCAAAGCATACAAGAGAAGAAATGGGAAATTTTTTCAGCTTTACTTGCGATATTAGTGCTGGGTCTTTCAATTTTCGCCTCATCTTATTCCACTCTTATACAAAATGCTGAGATGGCAGAGGTTAACAAGAAATTAAGTGAAAAACAGGCTGAAATGACGTCAGATGATAGCGAGCGCGACATTTACAGTTTCACTGCAGGTTTATGGCGTGGACTAGAATTACACTTTAATCATAATGCGAACTTGCGGCAGCATTCCATTAGTTTGTGCATTTATAGTCTATTATTTCTCTTAATCACATTTATATTATTGTTTCTAAAAAAACTACACTGGGCTTGTATAATTTCCTTTACATTCTCATTCTTGCTTTTCGCTTTTGCTTTATCAATTTACGTGTTTGACTTGGATTGGGGAGTATTTGATATCCGTTCATTGAAGATTATTGACCCAGAATTACCAACTCATCCGCCAAATGGATTATAGATAAGGACAAATGCCGTGTTAAGATTGGTGAAAGCGCAAAGCTCGGAGGGAGCATAACTCGTGTCCCTGTTCATAACCTTTGAAGGTGGGGAGGGGAGCGGGAAAAGCGTCCAGGCAAAGGCGCTTTATCGTCGGCTCTCCCGCCTGGCCATCCCGGCAGTATTGACCCATGAGCCCGGCGTGACCAAGCTGGGCAGAAAGATCGCGCACTGGCTGAAATGGGGGGATAACATGGATATATCCCCTCTGGCGGAGGTGATGCTGTTCAACGTTTCCCGGGCACAATTAGTTGGTGAGGTTATCAAGCCCGGTCTTAAGAACGGCAAGGTAGTCATCTGCGACCGCTATGCCGATTCTACCACCGCCTATCAGAGCTACGGCAGAGGGCTGGATTTGGCTATGGTCAGGGCGGTCAATGAGGCGGCGATTCAGGGTCTGTGTCCTGACCTGACCATTTTACTCGATATGCCCGTGGAGGCCGGTCTGGCCCGAAAGAGAGACAAGAAGCCCGACCGCTTCGAGAAGGAGGCTCTCGCTTTCCACCGGCGGGTACGCCAGGGGTACCTTGAAATGGTCAGAGCCGAGCCTGACAGATGGCTCGTAGTGGATGCGGCACAGTCCAGAGATAAAATCGCGGCGGTTATCTGGCAGAAAGTCAGCCAGTTGCTCTCCAAAAAGCCCTGAGGGGTGTCTAAGAGGGGTGGAAGCCCCTCTTTTTTAATTCTTCCCCTTCCCATGGGGAAGGGGACAAAGGGGATGGGGTTGTTAAATACTCATCAAAGGCCGTCTTTTATCG
>CAZQWO010000129.1:0-3514 GCA_964597015.1 uncultured Dehalococcoidaceae bacterium | reverse complement strand
CAGCATCAGCTTTATCTTCGATTTTCTGGGACACAACTCGCTCCTTTCACTGTTTAGTCAGTCTACTACCTCTCAGGAGCTCGTGCCACCCGTCTAGAGTGTACGGTTTTAGTGGCCCTATTTGTGTCCCATTATCGCTGACGGTCTACAGTCACCGATTCGCGAATCGCTTCGCCCAACTCCTTAGCCGGAATTTGTCGAAACAAGCCGAGGAAGAGGTCGAACGTCAAGTCAGTAGCGGCTGCAAAAATTTGCCGCCTGTTAAAGAAGCGTTCCATCTCCTTTGCCAGATACGAACCCCACAGGCTCGCCAATTTTTTCAAACCCTCTAATTCAGCACCCTCGAGATTAGAGGCGAGTTTGTGGCCAAACCCTTCTAGAACATAGTAGGAAAAGAGAACACCCCAGTCGCCGACCCTATCTGGGAAATCCTCTGCGTGTTGTTCCTTTACAAGTGACTCAAGGTTGAGTATTTTCTGTTCAGGAAAGTCGATACTGGTCAGGCGGTCTTTAACTAAGGCTTCCATACCCGCTGTTCCCGGATATCTTGTATCGACACAAAATGCATAAGTCGGCGGAAGCAGGAGATCCACAAAATCTTCCGTTAGATTAAGCTGTAATTCGCGCCAAGCTGAGTTTGAAATTTCCATACACTCTTATTTTACAACATTTTCCCCACTTTTTAGCACTACTATCTGGTATAAAAGGAGCAGTTAGGTCGGGGGCTTACGGGTTGGATGGAAACGTCTCGGAATCGGCCGGAGCAAAGCCAGACGTAAGAAGTCCAGAGCTAAAGTAATAGTATCAATTGTGTCCAATCCCCCTCCCTTTGATAAGGGAGAGGGAAGGGTTATGGAAGAGGGGCTTCGCCCCTACTGGACACCCCGATTATGCCTGCTTGCCCAGCGCTTCTTTTCTCAGTATTGCCGCCTTGTCCGTCTTCTCCCAGGGCAGGTCAAGGTCATCGCGGCCGAAGTGCCCGTAGCAGGCAGTCTGGCGGTAAATGGGACGTCGCAGATTGAAGTATCTTATAATCGCGCCCGGCCGCAGGTCAAAATGCTTCTTAACTAACTCAAGAAGGACCTCATTGCTGACCTTGCCCGTGCCGAAGGTCTCAATGGAAATGGAGAGCGGGTGGGCGACGCCGATAACATAGGCGACCTGTATCTCCAGTCGGTCCGCCAGCCCCGCCGCCACCAGGTTCTTGGCCACGTAGCGCGCCGCGTACGCCGCCGAGCGGTCGACCTTGGTGGGGTCTTTCCCGGAAAAAGCACCGCCGCCGTGACGGGCCAGGCCGCCATAGGTATCGACCAGTATTTTTCGACCGGTGAAGCCGGTATCCGATACCGGTCCGCCGATGGCAAATCGGCCGGTGGCATTGACGTAGTACTGTGTTTCCCTGTCCAGAAGCGATGGCGGAACAACTTTGTTGACCACGTGCTCGATAACGTCACGCTGAATCTGGTCGTGAGATTGGTCTGGGTCGTGCTGGGCACCGATGACCACATTGGTTACCCGCACCGGCTTCCCGTTATGATATTCCACGGTAACCTGCGACTTGCCGTCGGGGCGGAGGTACGGCAGTGTTCCATCCTTCCTGACCTTGGCCAATCGCCGGCAGAGCTTGTGCGCCAGAGAGATTGGCATTGGCATCAGCTCCGGAGTCTCGTTGCAGGCGAAGCCGACCATCATACCCTGGTCGCCGGCCCCGACTTCGTCCATCTCCGTGGCCGATTTTTCGGTCTTGGCTTCCAGTGACTTGTCCACGCCCAGCGCGATGTCCGCCGATTGCTCATGAATGGAGACCATTACCCCGCATGACTGGTACTCAAAGCCGTATTCGGGGCGGACATATCCGATATCGCGAACCACCTGCCGCACTATCTGCGGGACTTCAACATAGCAGCCAGTGGTTATCTCCCCCATGACAATGACCAGGCCGTTGGTCACCGCCGTCTCACAGGCCACCCGACCATACGGGTCCTGTTTCATTATGGCGTCCAGTATGGTGTCTGATATCTGGTCGCAAATCTTGTCCGGGTGTCCTTCGGCAACCGATTCCGATGTCATCAGGTATTTTGCTGAACTGGCAAAACTACTGGGCATCTTCCTCTCCGTCTATTATATTAAACATACTTTTATGTTCCCTCTTCCCAACTGGTCAGGTATTTTTTCTGCTCCTCGGTAAGGTTATCGATGATAACGCCCATGGCGGTGAGCTTTAAACGGGCAACCTCCCGGTCAATATTTTCCGGCACGGGATGGACATCTGTTTCCAGCTTGCCCTTGTTTTTCACCAGATATTCCAGGCAGAGCGCCTGGTTGGCGAAGCTCATGTCCATAACGCTGGCCGGATGCCCCTCCGCCGCCGCCAGATTTATCAACCTGCCTTCTCCCAGAAGGTACAGGCAACGTCCATCGGCCAGCGAGTACTCATCAACGAAGTCGCGTATCTTCCGCTTGCGCCTGGCCATCTTCTCCAGCGCCGGGATGTTGATTTCGACATTAAAATGACCGCTGTTGGCCAGGATGGCGCCGTCCTTCATCACCTCGAAGTGGGCCTGGTCAATCACGCTCTTGTCGCCAGTCGTGGTTATAAAAATGTCGCCGACCCTGGCCGCTTCCATGAGCGGCATGACCTGGAACCCGTCCATCACCGCCTCCAGTGCCCTGACCGGCGCCACCTCAACGACGATGACATGGGCGCCCAGCCCTTTGGCCCGCAGGGCCACGCCATGGCCGCACCATCCGTAACCGCATACGATTACCTTTTTCCCCGCCCACAGAATATTGGTGGCGCGGGTGATGCCGTCAATGGTGCTCTGCCCGGTGCCGTAGCGGTTGTCAAAGAGGTACTTGGTCTGCGCATCGTTCACCGCGATGATGGGGTACTTCAGCTTCCCCGCTTCCGCCATGCTGCGCAGACGCACCACGCCGGTGGTGGTCTCCTCGGTCCCGCCCATGACGTCGCCAATCATCTCCTGCCTCTTGGTATGCAAGGTGGTCACCAGGTCGGCGCCGTCGTCAACGGTAAGCTGTGGCCTGTGGTCTATGGCGGTATTGATATGTTTATAGTAGGTCGTCTCGTCTTCACCTTTAATGGCATTGGTGGGAATATCATAATCCACCAGCGCGGCGGCAACATCGTCCTGCGTGCTCAGGGGATTGGAGGCGCACAGAACCAGGTCGGCGCCCCCCTCCTTCAACGCCAGCGCCAGGTTCGCCGTTTCGGTGGTGACATGGAGGCAGGCGGAAATGCGCACTCCTTTCATTGGTTTCGCCCTGGAAAATCGCTCACGGATAAGCCTCACCACCGGCATCTCCCGGGAAGCCCACTCAATGCGCTGCCGACCTGCTTCAGCCAGCGACTGGTCTTTCACGTCATAGTTATGTGAAGCCATTGTGCTCCTTTGTCAAAAATAATGCCATATTAACTAATGATACAGGGGATTCGGCTTTTATTCAAGATGAGCTACCCCATTTATAGCCGCCATCACTATACGATATAATAAAG
>CAZQWO010000128.1:0-3540 GCA_964597015.1 uncultured Dehalococcoidaceae bacterium | reverse complement strand
TGTACGGTTTTAGTGGCCCTATTTGTGTCCCATTATCGCTGACGGTCTACACACCGTTAGCGCATATGACATGGTGTTTACTCCATCGAGAGGGGGACACAGGAGGTGAGGTCACAAAAAATGCTTAATTGTCTTCGAGACCGCCTTTCACTTATAATAGGAGGAAAACGAGAGGTGAAAGCGCCATAGAAATCATTCCCGCGGTGGATATCAGGGGCGGTCAGTGCGTGCGCCTGTACCAGGGCGACTACGAGCAGGAGACGGTCTTCTCCGACGACCCTCTTGAGGTTGCCCTGAAATGGCAGGCAAAAGGGGCGCCGAGGCTGCATGTCGTCGACCTTGACGGGGCGGTGGAGGGCGAGCCGCGCAACCTGGAGGTAATCAGGGAGATAGCCAGGGCCATGCTCATTCCGGTGCAGCTTGGCGGCGGGATACGGGATTTGGAAACAATTGAAAAGATGCTGAAAGAGGGTGTAGACCGGGTGGTGCTGGGCACGGCGGCGGTCGAGAACGTCGATGTCGTCGTGGAAGCCTGCCGCAAGTTCCGCGATTCTATTGTGGTGAGCGTGGACGCTGAGGAGGGACAGGTCGCCACCCGCGGCTGGCGCACCAGGACGGAAATGACCGCGCTTGCCCTGATGAGGGCCATGATAAAGCTGGGCGTGAAACGGTTTATCTATACCGATATCAGCCGCGATGGCACGCTGACCGAGCCCAATTTTGATGCCCTCTCCGACGTGATTGACTCGGTCCGGGCGCCGGTGATTGCGGCGGGGGGCATATCCTCGCTCAACCACCTCAAAATGCTGCAGAAGCTCGGCGCGGAAGGCGCTATCGTGGGCAAGGCACTGTATACCGGCGACATAGACCTCAAGCGGGCCATTGCCGCTATGAGTCAGGTGGAGTAGAACGAGATGGAAGCAATTGATAATCTGAAATTCGATGACAAGGGGCTTATCCCGGCCATAGTCCAGGACGAAGATACCGGCGAGGTGCTGATGCTGGGCTACATGAATAAAGAGTCGCTGCGCCGCACACTCAGCAACGGTGAGGCCTGGTTTTACAGTCGCAGTCGCCAGGAGCTGTGGCACAAAGGCGCCACCTCGGGAAATCGCATAATAGTCAGTTCGGTGCAGCTGGACTGTGATGCTGACACAATTCTGTTAAAGGGAAAACCTCTTGGTCCCGTGTGTCATACCGGCAGCCGGACCTGTTTCTTCCAGCAGCTAAACCCGGACGGCTCAATTACCGCTCATCAGGACGAAGGCTGAGATAGCTCCTCGGTCTGGTCTATCTCCAGCGCTGTCTTTAGAGCCACCAGCGCCACCTCTATCTGGTCGTCTCCCGGTTCTCTGGTGGTCATTCCCTGCAGCCAGAGGCCGGGGATTAAGACTGCCCTGACGAATGGATTCCGGGCATGTTTGGCACCGAAGTGGATGAACTCGTAGCCAAAGGCGGCAATCACCGGGATGAGCAGGATGCGGGAAAGTATCATCAGCCATAGCGACGGTCGGCCCACCAGCGCAAAAACTACGATGGCAATGACCAGCACCACGAAGAGAAAGCTGGTGCCGCAGCGCACGTGTGCCTTGTCATGTACTCTGACCGCCTCAACCTCCAGGGGCGCTCCCTGTTCATAGGCGTTCACTGTCTTATGCTCGGCGCCATGATAGGTGAAGACGCGCTTTATATCGGGCAGCAGGCCGACCAGCTTGAGGTAGACAATAAAGATGGCCAGTCTTATGGCGCCTTCGATGAGATGAAAAACCAGAGACGAGCTGATATATGGATTTATCAGACGGGTAAGGAATAGTGGAATAATGAGAAACAGGATGACGGCCAGCAAAACGGAGGTGGCAATCATCAGCCATACCGCTTTGCCGGTGATTTCTTCCTCCTCTTCCTCCAGCGATACATTCGCCGAGTAGAGAAGACTGCTTATGCCCAGCACCATGGCTTCAATGATAACAATGACACCGCGCAGCAGCGGCGTTTTTCGCATCCGGCCCGTGTAGGCTGATGGCAGAGGTCGGCGGTCGGCGATTATCTCGCCACTGGGGCGTCGCACGGCGGTTACCACCGCCTTTTGTCCCCGTATCATCACCCCTTCGATGACCGCCTGGCCACCGTAGTTGAATTTGGTACCCATCAATTTATCCTCATAAAGAAAAAGGAGCGGTGCTGGTACTGCCGCTCCTCCTTTTTTATTGACGTACTGATTTACTCTTTTACCTGGTAGCGCCTCTTGAAGCGCTCCACTCTGCCTGTAGTATCAAGGACGCGCCTTTCACCGGTATAAAACGGGTGGCACTGGCTGCACACCTCAACTTTAAGCTCTTTTCTGGTGGAGCCGGTGGTGAAGGTATTGCCGCAGGAGCAGACAACCGTGGCATCATTGAAGTACTTGGGATGAATCTTGTCTTTCATAGCTGCTAGCTGGCGTAAACGCTGACCTTTCTCCGGTTATCGCCGGCCATTTCAAACTGGACCTCACCATCGATTAGAGCGAAAATGGTATGGTCACGGCCCACGCCGACGTTGTTGCCCGGGAATATGCGAGTACCTCTTTGCCTGACCAGAATGGTCCCGGCATTAACTACCTGCCCGGCGAATCGTTTCACGCCGAGCCGTTGTGATTGGCTGTCCCGTCCGTTGCGACTGGAACCGCCTCCTTTTTTATGTGCCATGCTTGGTCGCTCCTTTTCTGCGGCGGCTGGGTTTCTTCGCCGGCTCTTCCGGAGCCATCCCCGGCCCGACAATCTTATCAATGATAAGACTGGTATGAAGCTGCCGATGTCCCCTCTTCACGCTGTAGCGGACTTTCGGTTTGTATTTGAAGACAACGACCCGGTCGCTCCTTCCCTCGCCCTGAGAGGTGGCAATTACCTTGGCGCCCTCGACTGTTGGCGTGCCCAGCGTTACCTTATCACCATCGGCGATGCACAGGACCTTGTCCAGCTCAATGCTGCTGCCCTCGGCCGTAGCCAATCGCTCAACCTCTATCGTCTGGCCCGGGGACACCTTATACTGCTTGCCGCCGGTTTCAACTATGGCGTAAATGGTCCACCTCCAAGAACAAAAACCAAATCATTATACCAGCTGCCATGCCCAGGTGTCAAATACGCGAGCGCAGTTCATGCCAGAGCTCTACGACGCTGGCCTTCAATTCGTCAAGGGTGCAGTCGGTATAGATGACCACGTCTGCCTGGTTGATTCTCTCTTCATCGCTCAGCTGAGCATGGATGCGGGCCAGTGATTCAGCCTCAGGTGTGCCCTTTTGTTCTTTTAGTCTGCTGATTACCGTAGCCTGCGGGGCGCTCGTTACCCACAGTTCATCGACCATTGATTTCCACCCCGCCTCCAGCAGCAGCGTTGCTTCGATGACTACTATGCCAGCACCGACCTTCTCATATTCGGCAATCAGGGCTTTTACCCGCTCCAGTATTCGGGGATGCATCATCTGGTTCAGTCGGGCCCTGGAATCAGGATCGCGGAAAACTATCTTACCCAGCTTGCGGCGGTCGATGGTCCCATCATTGC
>CAZQWO010000127.1:0-3638 GCA_964597015.1 uncultured Dehalococcoidaceae bacterium | reverse complement strand
CAGAAGTACGGGCGCGACCTCACCGAGTTCGCCCGTCAGGGGAAACTCGACCCGGTCATTGGTCGCGAGGCTGAAATCAAGCGGGTCATGCAGATACTCACCCGCCGCACCAAGAACAATCCGGTGGTCGTCGGTGAGGCCGGCGTGGGCAAGACCGCCATCGCCGAGGGACTGGCCCAGAAAATCGCCGCCGATGATGTCCCCGATTCACTCAAAGGTCGACGGGTGGTCGCGCTTGACATGGGGGCCCTGGTGGCGGGCAGCAAGTTCCGCGGCGAGTTTGAAGAGCGGCTCAAGGCGGTAATGGACGAGGTCCGCCAGGCCCAGGGCGAGGTTATCCTTTTCATCGATGAGATTCACACTGTGGTTGGCGCTGGTGCTGCCGAGGGTGCCATTGACGCCAGCAATATGCTCAAGCCGGCACTGGCCCACGGCGAACTGCAGTGCGTCGGCGCCACCACCATTGACGAATACCGCAAGTTCATCGAGAAAGATAAAGCTCTGGAGCGGCGCCTGCAGCCGGTATACCTTGGGGAACCAACGGTAGACGCCACCATAGAGATTTTGAAAGGACTCAGACCCAGGTACGAAGCCCACCACAAGATTAAAATCTCCGATGAAGCCCTGGAGGCCGCCGCCAAGCTGAGTCAGCGTTACATCTCAGACCGGCACCTGCCGGATAAAGCAATCGACCTCATCGACGAGGCGGCGAGCAAGATACGCATTGACACCGAGAGCGCCACCCCGGAAATACGGTCGCTGGAGCAGCAATTGAAGCAGCTTACCAATGAAGAGGATGCTGTCTCGCAGCGCCAGGACTACCAGCAGGTGGCTCAGCTCAGGACGGAAAGGCTCAAACTGGAAGGTGAATATAACAAAGCCAAGAGCGAGTGGCTCAAGCAGGAGAAAATCAGCGAGACGGTGAATGAAGAACACATCGCTCAGCTTATCTCCAGCTGGACCGGCATTCCCGTTTCTCAGATGCTTGAGGGTGAGGCGGAGAAGCTGCTCCACATGGAAGACAGGCTCCACGAGCGGTTAATCAATCAGGAAGAGGCGGTTACTGCCGTTTCCGAAGCCATTCGGCGCAGTCGTGCCGGCCTGAAAGACCCGCGGCGGCCCATCGGCAGCTTCGTCTTCCTCGGCCCGACCGGTGTCGGCAAGACGGAACTGGCCCGCACCCTCGCCTGGTTTCTCTTTGACGATGAGAACGCCATGGTGCGACTCGATATGTCCGAGTACCAGGAGCGACACACCGTATCCCGCCTCATCGGCGCTCCGCCGGGATATGTCGGCTACGATGAGGGCGGCCAGCTCACCGAAGCCATAAGACGGCGACCCTACCGAGTTATCCTCCTCGACGAAATCGAAAAGGCGCATCCCGAAGTTTTTAACTCCCTGCTCCAGCTTCTGGACGACGGGCGCCTGACCGATGGCCACGGCCGGACAGTGGACTTCAAGAACTGTGTTATCATCATGACCAGCAACGCCGGCGTTGAACTGATACGGCGCGAGTCAGGGCTCGGCTTTGCTCCCAGCAAGAAAGATGCCAGGACAGAGAAGCAGCGCTACGAGGCGATGAAGGAAAAGGTGATGGCCGAGGTGAAAAAGACCTTCCGACCTGAATTCCTCAACCGACTCGATGAAATCATCGTCTTCCACGAGCTCGCCGAGGAGCAGCTTAGAAGCATCGTCGACCTGATGGTCAGAGACCTGCAGAAGCGCCTGGCAGAGCGAAAGCTGGACATTGAGCTCACGGGAAAGGCGAAATCATGGCTGGTCAAAGAAGGCTACGACCCGGTCTTCGGTGCCCGACCTCTGCGACGGGTTATCGAACGCTACGTGGAAAACCCATTATCTACCAGGCTTCTCAAGGGAGAGTACAAAGAGGGTGACAAGGTAAAAGTTGACCTTGGCGACGAGGGTTTGACCTTCGCCGCCAGGGCTACTACCAAGGCTTCAGCTAAAGCAGCCGCCTAGATACCAAGATTTGCTGATTCCACCAGAGTTTGCCAGAAGGCGAAAGTTAATGTAGAATGGGGGCACATGACGGAGCATAAAACGGAAAGGAAGTTCTCCACCAAGACAGCCTATGCTCTGGGCATTTTTGGTATCGTAGCCACTCTACTCATGGCGGGGGCCGTCGTTTATTACTGGGAGTGGGTGCGGGCGCTTGGGGCATATGGGTACTTAGGCGCTTTCCTGATAAGTATTCTCGGCGGGGCAACGATTATCGTCCCGGTACCCATGCTGGCGGTCATCTTCGCCCTGGGCCGGGTAATGGAGTACACCTGGCTGGTTGGCATTGCCAATGGCCTGGGTGAGACCGTCGGCGCGCTGACCATCTACATGACCGGTTACGGTGGCGGCTCAGCCTTGTATGGCCGTACGCACGGCAGGCTTCAATCCGCCTATGAGAAGCTGATACAGCTAATGGAGCGAAGGGGCTGGCTCATCCTCTTTGTGCTGGCGGCGGTACTCAATCCCTTCTTTTACCCCGCAGCTCTGGCCGCCGGGGCACTGCGCTTCGGCGCCAAGAGATATATCCTCATCACCTGCATGGGCAAGATAATCAAAGGCATGACCGTGGCCTATGCCGGTTACTGGGGACTGCGCGGCCTGCTCCGGATGCTCGGGGCGCCGATTTAGCTAACTTTCCTCGATAGTAATCCGTAGTATTTTATCGCCTTCAAACTGCGGGTTCTGGCTCGGGTCTCTTAGCGTCAGCTTCTGGAGAACATCCATCCCCTCAATCAACTGGCCGAAGACGGTGTGCTTGCCATCGAGTCCGTGCTGCGGCGTAAAGGTAATGAAGAACTGGGCGCTGTTGGTGTTTGACCCGCTATTGGCCATGGAGAGCGTCCCCGCTTCGTGTTTGTGCCCGGTAAACTCGTCGTCAAAACGGTAGCCGGCGGTACCCATTCCGGTGCCGGTGGGGTCACCGCCCTGTGCCATAAAGCCTGGCCGCACCCGGTGAAAAGTGGAGCCATCATAAAACCCTTCACGGGCCAGAAAGACAAAGTTATTCACCGTCACCGGTACATCCTTGGCGAACAGCTCCAATACCATATTCCCCTTTTCCGTCTCAATAATCGCCGTATACTGCTTGCTGGTATCGATGGTCATCGGCGGCGGTGATGAGTAGGTCTTCGGTTTGACCGCCGGTGCCTGTTCCGGTGCTTTTTCTCCACAAGAAACCAGAGCGAGTATAATCAGCAGCATAACCAAAGCTAAAGATACTATTCTCTTCACCATTTTCTTCACCTCTTGCCTGAAAGCACAAATATTATCTGTGATTGTAGCTGATTTGTCCATTAAATACAATCACCCCGGCAGAGTACCAGGCAAGGAAGTCTCGGCTTACCGGATTTGCCAATGAAGCTGCTTTGTGATAAATTATACTCGTAAACGCGGGGCTGTAGCTCAATTGGGAGAGCGTTTGACTGGCAGTCAAGAGGTCGGGGGTTCGAATCCCCCCAGCTCCACCAGGGGTATCAATAGGCAGAACTCCTACTGACTGTTTTTTCTTACCATCAGGTGGCATCGGTAGTTTATAGTATATTGTGGCCCTATCTCCGTTTACGACTGTAGACCGTCAGCGATAATGGGACACAAATAGGGCCACTAAAACCGTACAC
>CAZQWO010000126.1:0-3712 GCA_964597015.1 uncultured Dehalococcoidaceae bacterium | reverse complement strand
TCTCATCACAGCCTGGCTGGCCATAGTGGGCAGAGGCGCCGGTCTTGATAAGGACGATGTCCATAGGCTTGGGGACATACCCAATCTGCTCGAATGCTTTCTGCACGTCTGTGTCCGTTATATCCTCACCGGGCTTTTTCCAGCTCAGGTCAATCCAGACTCCATCGCCGAAGCACCACTCGAGCGGCACCTGGTCAACGGTCAGCGCCGGTTTTCCCTCGGCCATATCATCATAGTGCCAGGGAGCGTCAAAGTGGGTCCCGGCGTGGCAGGTCAGGGAGGTGAATTGCTCCATAGCATTAGCTTTGCCACCTATGGCATCCGGATCGAAGCCAAACTTCTCGCTCAGCATCTTCCCCCGTGTACGGTGGTCAAGATAGGTAATTTCCGCTGGCGTCCCGAATCCGCCGCCGTTCATCAGAGGCAAGCTCAAGTCTACAATGCGATAACCTTTCATTGTTTCTCCTTCCGCAGTTCAGGCATAGTAGCCGTATTTATTAAAGACCTTGGCAAGGTCAGTTTTGCCGCTGTTTAAAATAATTATTTACTTTATCATCTGATTTGGCAGCCAGACAGCCAGTTCGGGTATCAGGAAAACCAGGACCATGACCACCATCATTATTAAAAAGAAAGGCACAATAGCGCGATAGATATCCATCATGGTTACGCCGGGCAAATTCAGCCCCTTGAAGTAGAACAGGACCATGCCGAAGGGCGGTGTCATTATGCCAACCAGCAAGTCCATGGTAAATAGCAGGCCGAACCACAGCAGGTCAAATCCCAGGGCCATGGCAATCGGGTAGAAGATGGGCAGGAAAATAACGGTAATGGGGGTAGCATCGATGAACATGCCCAGGATGAAGACCAGGAACAGTATGCTAACGATGATGGCCCAGGGGCTTACTGGCAGTGCCAGCAGCAATTCACGCAGGTAGTTCTGTACGCCCAGAACGCCGATAAGCTGAGAGAAGGCAGCCCCGGCGGCTAAAAGCCACATCAGCATGGCGGTTATCCTGATGGCTGTCGTGGTGGCTTTCTGTAAGTTCTTCCAGGTGAGGTTGCGGTAAATGGCGGCGCAGATTAAAGCGCCAACCGCGCCAACCCCTCCTGCCTCGCTCGGTGTGGCTATGCCGAGATAAATCAAACCCAGGACTAAGAAAATCAAAATGATGGGCAATATCGAAACGCTCAGCGACTTCATTTTTTCGCTGAAGTTAACACGCTCTGAAGGTGGCAGGGGAGGTCCCATTTGCGGATTCTTCCAGCACCGTATACCGATATAAGACATGTAGCCGATGGAGGTTATAATGCCGGGGATAATACCGGCGATAAATAGTTTCCCGATGGAGATTTCGCTGACGGCGGCGACCACAATCATCGGTACGCTGGGGGGTATCAAAGGCCCGAGGGAGCCACCGGCGGGAATAGCGCCAATAATCAGCCTCTTGTCATAACCCCGCCGCTCCATTTCGGGGTAGGCCAGTAACCCCATCGTCAAGGTGGCCGTAGCGGCGGAGCCGGTCATAGCGGCCATAACCGTGGCGATGGCGATTGTGCCCATGGCCAGCCCACCTTTGAGCCCGGCCATCCACTTGTGCATCATGTCATACATAGCGGCGCCCAGCCCGGACATTTCCAGGACGGTGGCCATGAAGATGAAAGTGGGCAGGGCAATAAAGATATCAGTGGTGATGATGGAAAAGAACCCGAGTCCTATTGAACTGGTGGCTGGTAAGCCTCTTAAATACCAGAAACCGATGGCGGACAGGCTTAACAGAACAAAGGTTACCGGCAGCCCCGTTAAAAGCATGAGAAGCATGATACCGAGGACGATAATGCTTAGTAACCCGACATCTATGTTCATGACCGGGCTACCTCATCGCCTCGTATTGCAATCAGGATGTTACGTATCCAGCCGGCAATTCCCTGCAGCAACGCTGAGGCAACGCCAACCACGATAAGCACTTTAAGCGGATAGACAACTGGAGCCCAGGCGGATGTCCAGTGTTCCTTAATGCTTAATGCGTACTGAGCGCTGATTGATAGTCGCCACATAAGAATAGCGATGCTGCCGACCAGGAATATATACATAATCGTGTTCAGGATAGCTCTCTTCCTCGTTGACAGCTTCTCTATCAGGATATCAACGGAAACATGCCCGTTATGAAGCAGGGCGTAACCCCCGCCGAGGGCTATAATTGCGGCCTGTATCTGGACTCCCACATCCCAGACCCAGATGGTGGGCATATTGAGTACGTATCTGAGGATGACGTCAAAGACAACCAGAAAAGACAAAGGGATGAGAAGCCAGCCGGCAATTCGTCCCATCCACTCATTTATAAAATCAATAACGCGGAGGCCTTTTTGCATATTTGCCCCTTGCATTTAGAGTGGAGGGCTGTGGCGATTTACCGCCACAGCCCCCTCTCTTTTCGGGTTACAGCTTGCCGTGATCCTTTAGCTGTGTCTTGACGATTTCTACAAGTTCGGCACTAAGCGGGGTCTTGGCCCCAAACGCTGGCCAGATTTCCTCGATACAGCCCTTCCTCAGCGTGGCTATATCGGCATCACTCCAGGTCCAGAGTTTAAGTCCAGTTTCCTCTACTGCCTTGCCGATGGCGTAGCCCTGCTGCTCCAGGAGCATGAGGCCACCCACGGTGAAGAGATAAGGCTGCTCTCTCTCCATCATCGCGCGTATGTCATCGGGCAGCTCATTCCAGGCGTCCATGTTGATGATGAGGGAGTTGATGCACCCGTTGGGATTGGTGACAAAGTCGGTTACCACTTCTTTAAGCTTGATGGTGTCGAGCGACTGGGCACCGGTCCAGACACCTTCAATGGTGCCGAGCTTCATGCCCATGTAGCACTCTGTGTAGGGCAGGGATATGGCGGTGGCACCCATTAATTCACCGTATTGGCCCCACTGGCCCCAGAACCGTATCTTGTGTCCCTTAACGGAATCCACGTCCGGCATCGGGAAGCTGGACATGATATTCATGTATTCCATGCCCAGCGATGGGAAGAACTTGATGTTCAATGCTTCATGGAGCGGGGCGACTTTGTCGTAGATTCCATAATTATACCACCCGTCATAGAACTCTCCTACGCTCATCCAGCTTCCGGGCATACCGCCGGCGACATACATCTCCGGTATCTTTTCCGCATACCAGCCCGGCTGGGACCAGGCGGCATCAATTACTCGCGTCCCGATAGCCTCCAGCCCTTCTCCCCCAGGGAAAGCAGCATCGGGTTCAAGCAGCTCGACCTGAAGCCGGCCATCCGTGGCTTCCTCAACCCAGCGTGCCCAGGTGTGGGACCAAACGCCGGCATGATAAGCTTCTGGAATAGTAGCGTATGGACCGAACGATGGCGATGCGGCTACCGCAACCTGAACTTTCCAGTTGATGACTTCAGGTGCGGCTGCGGGAGTAGGCGCTGGAGCTGGTGATGGTGCGGGAGTAGGCGCGGGCGCTGGTGCAGGGGCTGGAGCCGGAGCTGGCGCAGGAGCTGGAGTGGGCGCTGGAGCCGGAGCTGGTGCTGGTGCAGCACAACCCGCTGCCATCAGGCCTGCTAACAGAACGAGGGTTATCGCAAAAACTATCAACCTATTTCTTCTCATTTCCCATCTCCTTATTTTGGAAAATATTCTACATCATTTAGATATTTTATACTGAAATCTATCACCCCCTTTGTTGTTTTTTTATGTTTATAG
>CAZQWO010000125.1:0-3744 GCA_964597015.1 uncultured Dehalococcoidaceae bacterium | reverse complement strand
CATATGTCCCGGTCGGACGATGTCCTCGGGCTGTGTGGCCGGGTCCAGCACCGCTTTTATCGTCTGAGCGCGGTCAGCGGCGGAAATGCCGGTGCTCACCCTGTGCTTGGCTTCAATTGATACGGTGAACGCGGTGGTGAACTGGGAGGTATTGCGTTCCACCATCATGGGAATTTGTAACTCGTCAAGGCGCTGGCCGGTGATGGGCAGGCAGATAAGCCCCCGACCGTGCCTGGCCATGAAGTTGATGGCATCAGCGGTCACTTTGTCCGCCGCCATAGCCAGGTCGCCCTCGTTCTCCCGGTCCTCATCATCGACGATGATAAGGCACTTGCCGTCTCTGATATCTTCAATTGCTTCCGGAATCGTGGCCAAATCAGCGCTCATTTTCACTCCATTAGCTTATCATCCGATAGTGAAGCCGTGCTCAACCAGAAATTCCGCGGTCAGTCCGCCGGTCTGCAGCTGGGTGAACTGGGCTGCGTACTTGGCGATGATATCCACTTCAAGGTTTACCACGTCGCCCACTTTCCTGCTGCCCAGGGTTGTATTCTGTCGCGTATACTCAACCACGGAGACCCGGAATGAACTGCTGTCCTTGTCCATTATCGTCAGGCTGATGCCGTCCACAGCGATAAATCCTTTAGGCACGGTGTAGCGCATGGTTTCAGGCGGGGCTTCGAAGCGGAAGAGGAGGGCTTCTCCTTCCCATTCCAGCGCTACAACGCGGCCGATATCATCGACGTGGCCCTGGACCAGGTGCCCGCCCAGCCGACCGCCCAGCGCCATCGGTCGCTCCAGGTTGACACCGTCTCCGGGTTTGAGCTGCCCCAGGTTGGTGCGTTTCAGTGTCTCCGGCATAACGTCCACGGAGAACGAAGCGCGGTCGAAATCGGTGACCGTCAGACAGGCGCCGTTGATGGCGATGCTGTCGCCCGGCTTCATTCCATCGATAACCTGCGCCGCCGAAATGGCCAGCTTTGCGGCCGGTGCTGATAAGACCTTACCAGTCTCTTCTATTATTCCGGTGAACATTGCTATCTCTTAACATAAAATCTGGATTATCATTTTAGCATTTTGTCGGCGGCAAATGCAAGGGCTGCCTTAATGCTATTCTATGCTGTAGACTACCTGTACGGACAGCCTGATTTCCATTTCCCCGGCGCTGATTGGGGTAGGGGCTGCCGCCGGTGCGGATATGGCAGCTTCACCGTAGAAATCACGGACGACCGGCACGTAAGCACCGCTCTCATTGATATAGGTTGGCTTGCCCAGTTTAACATTACCCAGGTCAGCCAGCTGCTTGGCTTTGGTGGCGGCATCGGCCATGGCCAGTTCCCGGGCCTCTTCATAGTAGGCAGAGGGGTCATCCACGGTGAAACTGATGTTATTAATCCTGATATAGTCGCCGCCGGCACTGGCCGCGGCGTCGATGATGGCGCCGGTATTTTCCGTGTTCCTCACCTTGGTGGTTACCGTATTGGTTACCCGGTAGCCGATGAGGATTTCACGGCCGTCCTTTTCCGACCACTTTCGCACCGGAGTGATGCTGAACTGAGAAGTCTTGATGTCCTTCTGGGCGATGCCGAAATTGTCCAGCTCAGCAACTACGGCGGTCATAGCCGTCGCTGCCTGCTCCTGTGCCTGGGCGACACTGCCTGACTGTACTTCCACGCCGAGATTCAGGATGGCAATATCGGGAACAACGCTGACCTTCCCCTCGCCGGTGACCCATATGCCGGTATTCTGCTGGTTGAATATACCGCTCGCCAGTGAACGGGCTTCAGATGCTGAAGAAGGCGGGGAGAGCGATTCACATCCCGCCGCACTCACAATAATGAACAGGAGCGCCACAGAAAGAACCGTCAGGGATTTCCGACGCATTGATTATCACCCCGTAATTCGTATTCGTCTATTGAAAAGTATAGCTAATGGCAGGGGGTAAAAGCAAGGCGATTCTATTCAGCGCCTCTACAACGCTTTTTTGGTTCCGCCATTGTGGAAAAGGAACTTTCTGGCCCAGAGAGAAACGTAGACCAGTCCGATGAGCACGGGCACCTCGATGAGTTCCCGCGGCAGGCACAGCTTCTACAAAGGCTGATAAATATTTACCGCCATTGAGGCGTCCGCATATCTGCTTATTCCGCCGCTCAATCAGTAGGTATGAAAAGACAGTGGCCGGCAATTTATTTACGTGTTTCGGTTATCGAAAATAGGTATCAAAGCGGAAGCTGGGTGGCTGTCCAGGGTGTTAAGCTGATAGTGGAAAAAGAAAAAGGAGGTGAAGAAGATGGAACTCGGAATCATCATCATGATAGCGCTGGTTGTCCCCTTCGTCGCCATCTGGCCGTTGCTTATCTGGGCTGGTGCCATCAAGAGCCTGTACACCCTCATCCGCAGTCGGGTGAGAGAGAAAGCAATCGCCCACTAGTACCTGCCGAATTCAGACAAAATAGCCAGAGGAGGTGTGAAAACTGAAAATAGCCGAAAAGGAGAGCCGTCCAGGGTGCTCTCCGGAGCCAGAGTAAGGCTGAATCATCCGAGCAAGAGGTTCAGCCTTACTGTTTTATTTGGCCTTTTTCGTCATATCCGTTACGGCGTTTGCCGATAACCCTCGGTATTAAAGCTGTCCGGTGAAATGTTATAATGATTCAGTGGACGTCCTTGCCGAACTCAACCCCGCGCAGCGAGAAGCCGTTGAGACCATCAGTGGCCCGGTGCTGATTCTGGCCGGCCCCGGCAGCGGCAAGACCAGGGTAATCACCTACCGCATTGCTTACCTTATAAAAGTCTGTGGCGTCAGTCCGCGTCGCATTATGGCCGTTACCTTTACCAACAAGGCGGCCCGAGAGATGGGAGAGCGCCTGCACAAGCTGGTCCGCAGTGCCGTTGACGAGCTGACGGTCGGCACCTTTCATGCCATCTGCGCTCGTATCCTGCGACGTGACGGCAAAGCGGTTGGCGTCAGCCCCGGCTTCGTTATCTATGATGACGAGGACCAGATGAGCCTGGTTAAGCGCAGCCTCCAGGCCCTCGACCTCGACCCCAAGCAGCATAATCCGCGGTCGATTCACTCGGCGATAAGCGCGGCGAAAAGTCGACTCTGGACACCGGACGACTACCTGAAGCACCGCCACAGCTATTTCGAGGAAATCGTGCAGCGCGTCTACGAGCGCTACCAGCAATTCCTCGGCGAGAGCAACGCGCTCGACTTTGACGACCTGCTGTTCAAGGTGGTGCAGCTCTTCCGTCAGCACCAGGCGGTGCTCTCGCGCTACCAGTCGCGCTACCTGCACCTTCAGGTAGATGAGTTCCAGGACACCAATATCGTCCAGTACGAGCTGATGAAGCAGCTCGCCGGGAAATACCGCAACCTGTGCGTCGTGGGCGACCCCGACCAGTCGATTTACTCCTGGCGCTTTGCCGACCTGAGGAACATACTCAACTTTGAAAAGGATTTTCCCGAGGCGAAGATAATACTGCTGGAGCAGAACTACCGCTCCACCAAGACGATTCTGGAGGCGGCCAGCCATGTCATCGAGGCCAACCAGCAGCGCAAGCCCAAAGGGCTGTGGACGGAAAACGAGACGGGCGTACTGCCTGAGATTGTGGAGACCTATAACGAGCAGGAGGAAGCGCAGTACGTCGTCAACGAAATCGAGGAGCTGGTGGGTCGCGGCGAGTTCAGTCGCGGCGACTGCGCCATAATGTACCGCACCAATGCCCAGTCGCGCGTTCTGGAAG
>CAZQWO010000124.1:0-3880 GCA_964597015.1 uncultured Dehalococcoidaceae bacterium | reverse complement strand
ACCTTAAAAACATTATTACGCAAAGTTGAAGTGAAAATGGCTGCATGGTTTGAAAGTAGGTTGAAGACATTAATTCAGTAAGGGCAGAAATAAAGCCGTTAAGAACGTTCAGCGACGTATGAACCGTTGAGGCCCTTAAACCTAATCTCTTACTCTACCGTTTCTTCCTCTCCCCCACCAATGTCTCCCCCCATCTCCTCCTCAAGCTGCTCCATGATGCGGGCGGCTCTGGGGTAGCCGATGTGCAGTTTCCGCTGCAGGTAAGACGTTGAAATGTGCTCGTGCTGCTCTGCCAGCTCGCGGGCGGAGTCCATGAGCGGGTCTTCCTGCTGGCCGCCGCGACCGCCTGCCGTGGCCGGCAGCACTACCTCCTCGATTCTAATCGGCGCCGCTGCCTGCTCTTTCTGGCTGTTCCAGAAGTAGACCAGCCGCTCCACTTCATTATCGGAGACAAAACACCCCTGGAGTCGCTTTGGCTTGGATGCCTCCGTGGGCATATAGAGCATATCGCCCCGTCCCAGCAGCTTCTCCGCACCGGCGCCGTCAAGTATGGTGCGCGAGTCCACCTGCGAGGTAACGGCAAAGCTGATGCGGGTGGGGAAGTTGGCTTTAATCAGCCCGGTAACCACGTCCACCGATGGGCGCTGCGTGGCCACGACCAGATGTATGCCGGTGGCGCGGGCCAGCTGGGCAAGGCGGCACAGTATATGTTCCACCTCGTCAAAGCTGGTCATCATAAGGTCGGCCAGCTCGTCGATAATCAATACCATATAGGGCAGTTTATCAGTGCCCTCGCGGTTCTTGTTGTAGCCCTCGATATTGCGCGCCCCGGCCGAGGCCAGATGCTGGTACCGCTGGTCCATTTCCTGGCTCATCCAGCGCAGTGTAACCAGAGCTTTTTTGGTATCAACGATAACCGGGGTGGCCAGGTGCGGGATGCTGTTGTACGGCGTGAGCTCAACGCGCTTGGGGTCGACCATGATGAACCTGACATCGAACGGGGTATTATTGAGCAGCAGACAGCTGATAATAGCATTGAGACAGACTGTCTTCCCGCTGCCGGTCGCTCCCGCGATAAGCAGATGCGGCATTCGGCTCAGGTCCCCCGCTATTGACTCGCCGCCGGCGCCCTTGCCCAGCGCCAGGGCCAGCTTGGAGCGCGGCTGCAGCTTCTGATATGTACTGGACTCGATAACACTGCGCAGGCTGACCATGCCGATGCTGGTGTTCGGCACCTCAATGCCAACCATTGATTTCCCCGGCACCGGCGCTTCTATCCTGATGCTCGGTGCCGCCAGTGCCAGCGCCAGGTCGTTGGCCAGAGAGGTAATCCGCTCCACCTTGACCCTGGTCTTGGACACCTCCTCCATGGTCACCCTGACCTCGCCGTTTCTGTCGCGCTCCTTCCTCTCCCTAAGCTTTCTATCCCAGCCCGGTTCCACGCCGAACTGGGTTACCGTGGGACCGGCGTTTATCTGCACCACCTTGGTCTCAACGCCGTAGCTGGACAGTGCGTCTTCAATTATCTTTGCCCTCTGTACATTATCAGCTTCACTGAACTCAATTTCCGGTGTTGTATCCAGAATGTCGATTGGGGGGAGCCGCCAGCCATCAACCACCACCAGGTCGGCCGACTGGCCGTATTTCTTCCATACCTCCTGCGCCACCTGCCTGAGCTCCTGCGTGGTCGGTGCCGATGCCGGCGCCCTGGCCATAGCTTCTTTCTCCGCAGGAGTCACCAGCGACGATTTTGGTATCACTCTTTCCGGCCTCACCACCGGCTGCTCCATCTCGGCTGGCATGGCCGGCTTTTCCGCAAAGGGCGTCCTGGGATGAAGCTCTACGTGAGGTGGCATTGCAGCCCGTTCTTCACCAAGCTGTTTCTCAAGATATTTTGGCACCTTCGACGGCTGCCGCTGGAACTGACCACCAAACCAGGAAAAGAACCTGGCGCCCAGCTTCAAACATACTTTGGGGGCGACCAGGATTACGCCAGCGATAACCAGCCCGATAACAATCAGGATATCCACTACCGGTGCTGGGTCCATAATAAGGACAGCGCCTAATGTGCCCCCCAGGTCAAAAATGGCCAGTATTCCCCACACGGCCAGGACAAAGGCAACGGCTCCCAGCCACCGATTAAAGCGGAGAACAAACGAGGACAGCTTTCGCCGCTTCATCTGAACGATGACGGTGATAATCGCAGCCGCAATGAAGAGCAGCCCCCAGCCAAAAAAGTCGGCCAATGCCGGCCACTGCCACCAGACCAGTGCGCCTACAATCGCCAGCAGAATGGTCCAGCGTACCGGCGGCCACCACAGGAAATCGAACAGCCCGCCCCAGAAAGACCTCCGCCTCCGCCGCCGCGACGGTTTGCTCAAGAACTCGTTGTCGTCTCTTGGCATTCTCTTTGGCATGGCAATTACACCTTGACCATAAAAGGCAAAATCATCGGGCGGCGCTTGGTCTTCTCATAGTAGAACTTGTCCAGCGTGTCTCTTACCTTGGCGTTGACGAAGCTCCACTCGGCAGCCTTGCCGCCGCTGTGGTCAAGGGCCTTGGCCAGCAGGTCGCGGCTTTCATCAAGCATGTCCTTGACCTCCCTGGTATTGACAAAGCCCCGGGTCACTATATCAGGTCGTCCCACCAGCTTACCCGTCTGCCGGTTCACTGCGATTATCGCCACCACAATGCCGTCTTTGGACAGCATGCGCCGATTGCGCAGCACCACGCCGCCAATATCACCAACGCTCAACCCGTCAACATACACGTTCCCCGAACCAACCTTGCCATTTTTCCTCGCCGAGTGTTCGGCAAGTTCAAGGATATCGCCGTCTTCCAGAACGAATATTCTTTCTTTAGGGATGCCCACTGATTCGGCCAGTTTGGCATGCAGGCTGAGATGGCGGTATTCACCGTGGATGGGCATGAAGAATTCCGGTTTTACCAGGTTGAGCAGTAATTTGAGTTCCTCCTGGCTGCCGTGCCCATGAACGTGAACCTGCGCCACTTTATCGTACAGTACCCGCGCCCCCTGCTTGAAAAGATTGTCCACCGTGCGATTAACAATGGCTTCATTGCCGGGAATCGGCGTTGCCGACATTACAATGGTGTCTCCGGGCTGAATGTTCACGTTGGGGTGGTCACGATTTGCCATGCGCACCAGCGCCGAGGTCGGCTCACCCTGGCTGCCGGTGGTGATATATACAATTCTATCGTGCGGTAAATTACGCGCTTCTTCAATCCTGCCCAGGATACCATCGGGAGCCTGAATATAGCCGAGCTCCAGTGCCATACGCACCGTATCACTCATGCTGCGACCGACGATGAAAACACGCCGTCCGTGCTTGGCCGCCGCATCAATCACCTGCTGGACTCGCGATACCAGTGAAGAAAACGTGGTGACAATCACCCTCCCCGGAGCGTCTGCCATGATGTGGTCCAGTGCCTCTCCAACCAGCCTCTCCGAAGGCGTATAGCCCGGGAGTTCCGCATATGTGGAATCGGATAGAAGGAGCAGGACTCCCTGTGACCCCAGTTGAGCTAAACGTGAAAGATCGGTAGGCTTGCCTCCGACCGGTGTGTAGTCAAGCTTGAAATCGCCACTGTGCACCACAACACCAACCGGGGTCCAGATAATGAGTCCGACGGCATCGGGGATGCTGTGGCACACGGGAAAAAGCTCCACCTTGAATGCCCCCAGTGTAATCTGTTCACCAGTGGATACCACATTGAGCTTGGCGTGAGCCAGCGCTCTCCGTTCCTTTAGCTTGACGCGTATCATGCCATGGGTCAGGCGGGTGGCATACACCGGGGCATTGAGCTGCGGTAACACATAGGGCAGGGCGCCGATGTGGTCTTCGTGACCGTGGGTGATAAT
>CAZQWO010000123.1:0-3951 GCA_964597015.1 uncultured Dehalococcoidaceae bacterium | reverse complement strand
CTGTGAAATCAGATGTTTGTGACCGAGGTGCACGCCATCAAACACGCCAATGGTGAGAAGCGTGTCTTTATCCGGTGATAAACGGGCCAGCTCTTCCTCGACCAGCATCACTTTTCCCTGTCAGCGATTGCCTTTAGATTAAATATACCCCACAACAAGGATAAAATGAAAAATGGGCTCTATGCAAACTTCGCATTGACTATCCGACGAGATGTCTTAATCGTAGCACAAGCTGGTCTGAAGCGTCAACCGAACATAATGATTAAAAACCATCGCTAACCGTCTGCCAGGCGATGGAATACCAGTCCCGAGGGCAGTTTGGGATAGAAGTAGGTCGACTTTCCGGGCATTCTATCACCGTCGTCAGCAATCATTTTTATCACGTCGGCTTTTACCGGGCCTATCAGGAATACCATCTGATATTGGCCGTTTCGCACCATCTTCACCGCGTCAGACTGGTCGTAGCTGTAGGCCAGTGTCTCCGCTTCCTCTTCCCTCCGCAAGCCCAGCAGATTCTCCAGGATAATGTGGTCCAGAATGCTCACCGTCAGCTTTTTATAATGCTCTGAACGGGATTCGGGCATGAACTTTTGCAGCGATTTGAAATCACGCGGTTGCAGCAGCCGGACACTCCCGAGGCCCTGCCCCAGGAAAACGATTTTCCCCTCATCTGCCTTATCTAAAAAGACCTTCACCTTCTGCCATACATCAGGCGAGTCCAGCGGCAGTTCCTGAATATGGAAATGTAAGGTCAACCCACCCACAATACTGTTTAGCTTATCTGCCGGCAAACCGCGCACCAGCCTGTGCGGCGGCATGATGACCAGACCGGCGTCGGCGATATCGACGAGCGTCATCATAACGTAATTAAAGCCCCCGTCCCCTGAGTCCCCTGCCGGATTCCGACTCCGTTCCCTCCGGTAAGCCAGCGCGCTTTCATAGCGGTGGTGGCCGTCCGCAATATATAGAGGCTGCCGGGCCAGATTCTGCTGTATCTGTCTGACCGTCTCCGCTTCACTAATTGCCCATACAACGTGCTTTTCACCACCGCCAGTACTGAAATCAATCAGTGGTTCGTCCTTTTCCCCGGCTGCCGCCGCCACCGGGGCAAGTCGCTGCTCGGGGTCCTCAAAGAGGGCCAGAATGGAACTGGTATTGGACTGAAGCGTGCGCAGCAAGGCTAAACGGTCGCTTCGGGGGCTAGCCAGCGTGCCCTCGTGAGGTCGTATCACCCTGCTTTCCCACTCCTCCAATCTGACCAGGGCGATAATCCCCCGCCGCCGAAATTCCCTCCCCTGATACCAAAAATGGTGGTCGTGGAGGTAAACGGCTGGCTCTTCATCAACGATCAGGATGCCCTGCGCCAGCCACTGTGCCAGCACAGCCGCCGAACGGGTGTATTTGTTTTCCGAAGCGGTATCCTGAGATAGCTCCCGCGCGTGCTCAAGCCGGATGAAATTGTGCTCACTGCGCCAGTAAAGCTCCGACTGCAACTGCGGGGAGATGATATCGTAAGGCGGGCAGATAACGCCCGCCAGGTCATTTACTTTCGTCTGGTTGTAACGAACACCACGAAAAGGGCGAATATCAGCCATTAATGGAATTCCTGTCCTGCTGGTAACATGTAGAGGTAATCATACACAGTTTAACGTATCTTATACTCAAATCACAAGCCTTTTTCTTGAGCGGAATCGCTGATAATGGTAAAATGCAGGGTCGGCGTCAGTGAAGGCTGGCGCTTTCGACTATCATGGTTGATAACGAAAGCAGGATGCTTCTTAAATCACTGGTGGTCGGACCACTGGCCGCCAACTGCTACATCGTTGGCGATGAAGCCACCAGAGAGGGAGCTATCATTGACCCGGCGGCTGAAGCGGGAAGAATACTGCAGGGCGTTAAAGAGCTTGGTCTGAAAATCAAGGCCATTGTCCTCACCCACGGACACCCCGACCATCTTGCGGCGCTCAAGGAAATAAAAGAAGCCACCGGCGCTGAAATCGCCGTCCACAGCGGTGATGCCGAATATCCCCGGCAACAGGCGCTGGCCCTGCTTTTTGGTTTGCAGTGCCCGACTCCCCCACCCCCGGACAGGCTGCTCAAGAACGGCGACAGTATAGATATCGGCGGTCTTCATTTTGAGGTGCTCCACACGCCGGGACATACGCCGGGGGGAATCTGCCTTTACGGACACGGCGTCCTTTTCAGCGGCGATACCCTTTTCCACTACGGGATAGGTCGCTACGACCTGCCCGGCGGGGACTACGCGCTGCTCATGAACAGCCTCCGGGCCACGCTTATGTCCCTGCCCGACGTGACCATTGTCTACCCCGGCCACGGGCCAGAGACAAACATCGGTGCCGAGCGACGGGGCAACCCGTTCCTGTACGAATAAGAAAAGCAGAGGGGGTACCTCTGCCTTTCTAAGCTAATCCTAGACGGGAGACCTACAGCACTACCAGCGTGATAAAGACCGGCCCGAAGATTACCGCCACTTTACCCACCAGCTTGATGAGTATGTTCAGAGACGGCCCGGCGGTATCTTTGAACGGGTCGCCCACGGTATCGCCGATGACGGCCGCCTTGTGTGCCTCGCTGCCCTTGCCGCCGTAGTTGCCGGCTTCAATGAACTTCTTGGCGTTGTCCCAGGCGCCACCGGCGTTGGCCATCATCACTGCCATCAGGAAACCGGTAAGCAGCGACCCGACCAGCAGCCCTGCCACTGCTTTCGGACCAAGGGTGAAGCCGAGAATAAGCGGCACGGCCAGCACCAGAATGCCCGGCAGCATCATTGATTTTAAAGCTCTCTTGGTGGCGATATCCACACAGGCCACGTAATCGGGCTTGGCCGTCCCTTCCATCAGTCCCTTTATTTCCCGGAACTGCCTCCTTACTTCGTTGACGATGGCAAAACTACCCGACCCCACCCCACGCATCGCCAGAGCGCAGAAGACAAAGGTGAGCATACCGCCAATCAGCACTCCGGTGATAACCGCCACATTGGTCAGACTGGCCATTTCCACTTTAGCGACCTGAAAATAGGTCGCCAGCCAGGCCAGCGAGGCCAGCGCCGCCGAGGCAATGGCAAATCCCTTGCCCAGCGCCGCCGTGGTATTGCCCACCGAGTCGAGCGCCTCGCAGCGCTCCCTTACTTCTTTGCCCAGGCCTGCCATCTGGGCAATGCCGGCCGAGTTATCGGCAATCGGCCCGTAGCAGTCCATGGCCAGTGACATTCCCAGATTGATGAGCATGCCCATGGCGGCGATGGCGATGCCCAGCAGACCACCGAAAATATAGGCCAGCACCGTAGCTATCGCCACGAGTAGAATCGGTATCACTGTGCTCATAAGGCCGGTGGCAATGCCCTCAATAATGGTCACCGCCGCCCCGCTCTCCGCGGCCCGGGCCAGTTTCTTGGCCGGCCCATACTCCGTCGAGGTAAAGTATTCGGTCGCCTTGGCAATGAGGAGCCCGGCGATGAGCCCTGATATCAGCGCCCAGAAAAGCCCCATTTCACCAATGTAAAACCAGATAACCAGGCCGCTGGCGATTATCATCAGTATGGTACTTATATATACGCCCCAGTTCATGGTGGCATGCGCCCTGGCAACCTGTTTTTCAAAGTCGGCTTCAACTTCTTTCGGCCTGACGGAGAGAGCGCCGATAATTGAGACCACGATGCCGACCCCGCTCAACGCCAGGGGCAGCAGCATGCCCTTCACGGTGCCGAGAACAATGACCCCCAGCACCATTGAGGCGGCAATGGCCGAAACGTAAGACTCGTACAGGTCAGAGCCCATGCCGGCCACGTCACCCACATTATCGCCAACATTGTCGGCGATGACTGCCGGGTTGCGCGGGTCGTCCTCCGGAATACCCTTCTCCACCTTCCCTACCAGGTCAGCGCCGACATCGGCACTCTTGGTGAAGATGCCCCCACCCGCCCTCAGGAAC
>CAZQWO010000122.1:0-3984 GCA_964597015.1 uncultured Dehalococcoidaceae bacterium | reverse complement strand
GCTTAATCTGTGAACCAAGCAGTGGAGGCGGGCAAGCCATCCGTCTTTGTCTTGACCGTACACCGGCAAAGATAGCCGTGATGTCCTGTATTGGTACTCTAATCAAGAGACTCATATTGCACCCACCTGAACCAGGTCATGAGCCAGGGACTTTCCACCAGCCGGCAGGAGGTCGCCCCATTCCTGAAACAAGGCGTCCCTGGTTGGATTGTTATGCCAGCTAGCGCCGCTATTAGCGGAGTCAAGCCATGTCCCGCGAGGGTAGGTGGCTGACGTGCTATCTACCCAGAAGCGAATACAGTAGTTGGAACTGGTGCCGTCATAATGCGCGGTGTAGCAGTACATGGTCCCGGGCACAAGGATATACCCTGCGCCTAACGATATCTCATGCCAGGCCGGGTAGTTTTGCTGTATCAGGCTCGCCAGTTTGCTTCCTGAGGCTAAAGCCGGCCCGCTGGGCTGGCCACCTGAAGTAGCTCTCAGCTCTATTCGGAAGCTGCCGACCGGGATGTTGTACCGTTCAATGTAGCAATAGATTGACTTTATGTTATGGCCCGTTAGAGGCGTGAATGTCTGGGCATTCCACCAAGAGCCAAAGCAAAGGTTGTAGCCATCTGCGCCGGTTTCGTAGCTTTCGAATTTCTGAGCCATCTGCCATCCACCTACACCTCTAATGTGCTAGGAATAGAATACTCTGAGACCCACCTGGATATCGTAGAGCTCAAGGTTATCGGCTAGGGCTGAGATGGCATCACCACGGTTAGTCTGGTTGCTCATGATATTGTAGGTGCCGTTGGCATTGACCACCGAGGATAGGTCTGCCGAGCCGATAATGACTGGCCCTGGTTCCTTCTGGTTTGCTTTGCAGTAGAGAGACTGATTAGCGAAGGTTATGGCGACAATATCATCCGTCCCCCAGGCTCCCGCTGCCGGCTTAATCCGCAGCGTCTTGTTAGCGGCGTCGATGTAGTTGTCGGCCGCAGAGGTATCATTGATAGCACGCACCGCCAGGATGAGAACCACCTTCTGAACGCTAAGACCAGTTGGCAGGGCAGCGACTACGATATCCGGGAAAGCGAGGTCTGCAGCCACAGCAGTGACCGTAATTTTGTCGGTCGGAGCACTCCAGGAGTCAACCATGGAGAACTTTCGGCCAAGAGCTGTCTGAATCGCCAGCGAGGTTGCTTCATTAGCCGGGGCTGCCGGCAGGGCATCTGTCTTGGCCTTGATGTCATTAAGGAGGGAGCTTACCTGGGCGTTGTAAGAGAGGTTGAGGACCCGGTAGATGGTGCCCGCTTTTATCTGGGCGCTGAAGCCAGCCGTGAAGGTAATTGTCCCGGTCAGTGGGTCAAAGGCGCTGGCGCCTTCATCCTCATACGAGGCATCATAACCCGCGCCGATGAGAATGGTCTTGCCGGTGATGAAGTCGTTTTTCCCGATAAGTAGTGAATCTATCAGAGTGTTGTTGCCCGGTGTGGCACCATCAGCGGTCGTCATTCCAGTATAGGCGGTTAGAGCCGCAATTATTTCCTCCCGAGCTAAAGCATAATGTTTGTCAGTCATTTCACTCCTGTATCACGGCGCGGATAGTCAGTATTCCGGCGGCCGGCGCGACCGCAGCGTCAATCTGCATGCCGATATAGGGCTGCCAGTCTCCCCAGGCCATCCCTATCGAGGCGTTGCCGTTAGCCGGGCAAACAACCGGCGGGCCGATGTTGGTCGCCTGGGTTCTGGTGTCATCCACGTTCCCGAACGCCTGTAGCTGCACCGCCTGGTCAAGTGACGACTCGACTTTCAGCAGGAGGCGCTTGCCCTCGGTCCAGTTAACCATCCTGTCGGTGAAGAAGGTGCCGGCGGACCGGATAGGCTGATTAAAGATTATCTCTGGCTCCCTGGCTTTCCAGGGAGTGAGCACGGTAACCTCGATGCCAGGGACTCCGGGTTCTCCCGGGACTCCCAGAGCAGCGTTTATCTTCGCCAGCCACTCGATTATAGCCGCATTCCCCTGTACCAGGGCTTCCATTAGCTCAATCAGATAGTCCAGCTTTAACTCCGGGGCAGCTGCCGCCGCCGGCTTTGACATGAGGAGGCCGGCAACAATGCCCACGGCGCCACCGCCTATCGCGCCAGCGATCAATCCCCCTTCCTGAGTGCCTTTTTCTTCTGCCATCAGAGTACCCCCTACAAAATTCCCGCGGCGCACTTTTCCCAGACATCCCCCGGCAGTTCATCCTTACCAGCCAACCCAAATCTAGCCCTCAACGTATTCGTAAGGCGCACGCGCTGGTAGGTATAGCGAAAGAGGTGGGCGCCAGGGGCAACGGCGGCGGTGGTCGTGAGGCGGACCTCCCTTGTCGCCGGGATGAAACAGTTAATCTCGCCGCCCGCGATGAGGCTCAGGGGGAAGGTGGGGAAAGTCGCATAGTTAACATCGCTGTCGCGGTCGACGATAAGCTGGACATTCTGGGCCGCCGTGCCAGGGGCGGCGGCGATCCGGGTAAGAACGAGGATTTCGTTGGGTTTGGCATACAGGGTCTCTATGGTGTAGGTAGTAGCGGCAACGGCGATATTTATGCTGCGCGAGCTCGTTTCTTCACCGAGAATATGGTACTCCCGCCCTATTTGCTGAATTATGGGCAGGGGCAGGACACCCTTCGCTACCGACTCTCTGACGTTGTACTTCTCGGCCAGCGCCATCTCTTCGGCGGAGAGCTTTATCCCGTAGAGGAGTTTATCGGCAACTGTCGGCGTGGTTGGAGATCCCCCTTTTGCCCAAACACCGAAGTGAGTGGTGTAGGCAGCGACCGGAGCTCCGACTGTGCCGAAAAAGTTGTAATAGAGGATATCCCGGGCCGGCAGCCACCAGGCCCCGGGCAGGAGATTGAGCAAGGCCGCGGTGTTCTCCTCTATCCTGACGTCGTTATACCTTGCCCTGAGCACGACGGCGGCGTTGGCCCCGAGCTGAAGGTTGGTCAGAATAACGATGTAAGGCGCAAACCTTTTCAGGTCGAGAACCGGCGGCGCAAACTCGGCATTGAGAGGGACATTGCCGAACCAGGCGTCAGGGATGCACTCCGGCGGATACTTCACCAGTCTGACTGTAGCTTCAGTAATTGGCATGGCAGCCTCCTAAAACAATATTGCCCACCCCAGAGCCTGCCGGAATGGGCAATATATCTTGCTTGTCACCGGCAAAGGCTCCGGTGATGAATAGTCTGTGTTATCGTCTCTACTAGCTGACCGGTACCCTCTCGCCCACCTCGATGTAGGACAGATGCAGCACGTCGTCCACTTCCGTGTCGACGCTCAGGCTGAAGGTCCTGCTGGTTAACTTGGCCGGCACGGCCACCACTAGCGGGTCGGTGCCGACGTGAGCCATGGCCGCGGCGTCGCCAACTTCACCCCCAGCACCAACATTCAGCCTTCCACCTGCGATTTCGGCAAGCTCGGTAGTACCGCTTGTGTCGGCACCCACGGCGTGCGTATGGATTGGATGATCAGCCTGGGCACCGGACAGCCTGACTATCCGCGCTGCAACTACGGCGTCAATATTAGGAGCTTCGTCTGGCAGCGTTATCGCACCGGGCGAGACAACGGCTCCGGGTACGAACGTTATCATTTGCATCGTGATTACCCTCCTCTCATCTCGATTCTTGTTCCCGTGATGGCGACGATGGTGTTGTCGACAGCCACCGGACCCACGCCGTCGTCCCTTATCACCACGTACCCTATCTCGTTCCAGACGAGGTAAGGCTGCGGCAGCTTGGGGATGGCCACAAAGTATGGATGTGCGGCCGGAGCCGTCGGGAATATATGCCCGAAGTTGAGCGGGTTGATGCCCACGGTGGTCGGCATCAGGCTGGTCCGGGTCGTCGGCCCCTTGGGGTGGTAATCCCCGTTTATCCGCAAGCCGGCTCGGGCGATATTGGCTGCCGGGAAGCTGACGCCGCCGGTCTTGATGCCAAGTCCCTCGAGGAACAAAGC
>CAZQWO010000121.1:0-3996 GCA_964597015.1 uncultured Dehalococcoidaceae bacterium | reverse complement strand
GTATCAGGCCGGTACTCCTGCAACAAAGCATCATCAACGACATATACTTTATCGGCACCAAAGTTAATGGCCTCCCGGGCTAAGCCGCTTACCCCGCTGCCCGCAATGACCGCACTCAGTTCCTCGCCGAGGTCATCAGCCAGTTTCCGGCCGCAACCCAGCAGTTCGGTGGCAATGGCCGCCAGTTTCCCTTCCGCAACCTCGGCATGAACCATGACACCACTGTATTCCGCCATGTTTAATTACCTCCAGAAATCATAGCCGCAGTTCTTGTCTACAATAACTTCGCTTCGCGGAGTTTCAGCGCCAGATTGGCGCCGGCTTCCTCCGCGTTTTCCCCTTCGATTAACTCACATTTGCCCTCGCGGACCGGCTGGTACAGTCTTTCCAGAGCTACCTTCCGACCGGACGCCCCGACCTGTGCCGGCTCTATGCCAATATCGGCTGGCTTCCAGACAACGGGCTCTATCTTTTTGGCCGCCATAATGCCCTTAATGGTCGGGTAGCGGGCCTCGCCGAGCTCGTTGCTGACCGTAATCAGCGCCGGCAGCGATACCTCAACGACTTCATAGCCATCGGCCGTTACCCGCTCCACCCGTGCTTTGCCATCGCCGATGTCTATCTTCCTGGCCAGAGTAACGCTGGGCAATCCCAGCAGCCCGGCGATGCCCGAGCCCACCTGGCCGTCATCCCAGTCGGCCGCCTGCCGGCCGCAGAAAATAAGGTCGTATTCACCGATTTTTTTAATGGCCATCGCCAGTGCACGGGCGTTTGACCAGCTGTCGCCACCGGCGAAGGCCTCATCTTCCAGCAGGACAAGCTCATCGGCACCCATGGAGAGCGGTTTCTTCACCACCTCGCGCAGCAGGTTGACGCCCATGCTGAGGACGGTGATTTTGCCCCCCCAGGCATCCTTTATTCTCAAGGCCGCCTCCACCGCGTTCTCGTCAAACGGGCTGATTACGGGGGGCACGCCGGCCGGCGGCACCACCTTTTTACCAGCTTCATCTACCCTGAAACTGGAGGGCGGCGCCTCGGGGTCTATCACCTGCTTCACACAGACAATTATGTTCATGATCTTACTGCCTCTTTCTTGCTGTAACGATTGAACAAAATTCAAATAACTAATTTAGCAGTCGTCCGTTTTGGTGTCAAGCACAGGCTGATGACGCGTTCAATGCCCTGCGGGTCCGGTATGACTTCAACCGCCGCCGCGGGGAAATAGCGCCGTAGCAGGTCGGCCACCGACTGGCCCTGTCCCTGCCCGATTTCCAGCAGCATACTGCCATGAGGTTGCAGTCTGTCCCCGGCCTGCGCGCACAACCTCCTTATCTTGTCCAGCCCGTCCCTGCCCCCGTCCAGTGCGAGGCGCGGCTCGAAGTTGGCCAGGCCGGAACGTGATATTTCCGGCCCCGTTACATAGGGCAGGTTGGCCACGATAAGGTCAACCGGTCCCGGCAGTGGTGCCAGCATATCGCCGTGCATCAGATGTATCCGGTCGGCCACCCCGTGCTTCCGGCAGTTTATGCGGGCAACTTCCAAGGCGTCCACAGATACATCAGAGGCATAGACTTCTAATTGTGGTAGATTCAGGGCCAGACTGACAGCGATGGCGCCACAGCCGGTGCCGATATCGGCGGCGGTGGTTAAATGGCGATGCTTCACCAGTGCAATCGCCTTTTCAACCATCAGCTCGGTCTCGGGGCGGGGTATGAGGACACGGCGGTCAATATAAAAATCGAGGCCGTAGAATTCCCGGTGCCCGGTGATATAGGCCGTGGGCTCGCCGTTCCGTCGCTGCTGGACCATCTGCCATAGCTTCTCTTCCTGTTGCGCGCTTAGTTCACGGTTGAGGCCCGAATACAGCTGTACGCGGTCTATTCCGAGCGCGTGTCTGAGCAGGATTTCGCCTTCCAGCGAGGCATCTTCAAGGTTATCTTTTGCCAGAACCTCCCGTGCCCGGTGGAGAACCTGCTTCAGGTTCACGCCAGCTGTTCCTCTAGCTGTCTTGCCTGCAAACTGGTGGCCAGCGTATCAATCAGCTCGTCAAGCTCTCCCTCAAGAATGCGCGGCAGGTTGCGTACGGTGAGGTTGATGCGATGGTCGGAAACGCGGTCCTGGGGAAAATTGTAGGTCCGTATCTTCTCGGCACGGTCGCCCGTGCCCACCTGCGAGCGTCGCTCAGTGGTGATTTTCTCCTCCTGCTTGCGCCTTTCAATATCGAGGAGCCTTGAGCGCAGCACGGACATCGCCCGCAATTTGTTCTGGAGCTGCGAGCGCTCGTCCTGACAGACAACGACCATACCAGTGGGCAGGTGGGTCATGCGGACGGCGGTGGCCACCTTGTTCACGTTCTGCCCGCCGGCACCACCGCTGTGGAATATGTCAACCTTCAGGTCATCGGGGTCAACCTTTATGTCCACCTCTTCTGCCTTGGGCAGCACCGCCACCGTCGCCGTCGAGGTGTGAATGCGACCCGAGGACTCGGTTGTCGGAACGCGCTGCACCCGGTGCACCCCGCTCTCGTATTTCAATCGACTGTAAGCGCCTTTACCCTTCACCTCAAAGATAATTTCCCTGATACCGCCGATGCCACTTTCATTTACGCTGATAACGTCAATCCCCCAGCGCTTCGTTTGAGCGTAGCGACCGTACATGCGGAAAAGGTCGGCAGCAAACAGCCCGGCTTCCTCGCCCCCGGCGCCGGCGCGGATTTCCACTATGATGTCCTTCTCGTCATTGGGGTCCCTGGGCAGCAGGGCGATTTTCAGTTCCTCAAGCAGCCTCTCCTGTTGCGACTCAAGGCTGGCTACTTCCTGTTTGACCAGCTCCGTCATCTCCTCGCCAAGGCCGTCATTCAGCATTGCCTGTGTTTCCACAAGCGATTTTGAAGCGGTCTTGTATTCGCGATACCTGACGACCACTCCCTCAAGGCCCGCCCTCTCCTGTGCCAGTTCCTGCAACTGCTTCAGGTCAGAGGCTATTTCGGGCCGGGACATCTGCCGGCCTATCTCCTCGTATCTTTTTTCTATCCTCTCAAGTCTATCTAACATAATACCAACGACCTCACTCGTATTATATCACAGCCACGTCTTACGCTTAAAGATTATGTTAGATGCAGCACCAGCCAGCGGATTGCAACTGGCAATCCTGTCCTGTAGTATAATTACAGAGCTACAATGTAGCATGAGACCATGTTAGCCAAAGTCAAGACCGCTGCCGTTGTCGGGCTGGAAGGTCATCCGGTGGACGTGGAGGTGGACATCTCCAGTGGCCTGCCGGCCATGACCATTGTCGGGCTGCCCGATGCTGCCGTTCAGGAAGCGAGAGAGCGCGTCCGCGCCGCCATCCGCAATTCCGGATTCAATTTTCCCATGAAACGGATTGTGGTGAATCTGGCGCCGGCCGACCTGAAAAAAGCCGGCCCTTCGTACGACCTGCCCATTGCCATCGGCATTCTGCTCAGCTCGGAGCAGGTGAGCGCCGACAGTTCCCGGTCAGTCTTCCTCGGCGAGCTTTCCCTCGATGGCGGCCTGCGCCATACCAACGGCATTCTGCCCATGGTGGCCCTGGCCAGAGAGGAAGATGTCGATACCATCATCGTGCCCGAATCTGATGCCAGAGAGGCCTCTATGATTGAAGGGGTGAGAATCATACCCGTCGCCTCGCTGGCGCAGCTGGTCGGCCATCTTCGGGGCGAAATCACCATCCCCGAGTATAAGGCCTCAGAAACCGACCTTGAAGTTTACCATCCCGCTACCCCCATCACCGACCTGGCGGATATCAAGGGGCAGGAGCATGTCAAGCGGGCTCTGGAGGTGGCGGCGGCGGGCGGCCACAACGTCATTATGAACGGCCCGCCGGGCAGCGGCAAGACCTTGCTGGCCCGCACGCTCCCCTCCATACTGCCGCCTATGACCGGCGAGGAAGCGCTGGAGGTCACCAAAATCTACAGCGTCAGCGGGCTTCTTCCCTCAGATACGTCCATGATACGGC
>CAZQWO010000120.1:0-4006 GCA_964597015.1 uncultured Dehalococcoidaceae bacterium | reverse complement strand
ATGTCACCTTCGGGCTCATCACCGACACTCCCGTGGGCACCTTCGCCAGCCCGTCGGCGATAGAGGACACGACCTGGTGGGTGAATGTCTTCTCCAAAGTCGGCAGCAAGGACGCCGGCGTTAAGGCATCCCTGGTGATGGGCGCACTCGACAACGTTGCGCTCAATGTCGCCGGCTATACGGCGATGAAATGCGTGCGTGAATTTATTGGTAGCCCGATCTTCGACCCAGAGACGGGCATATATCAGATACCGCTGAGATATCGAATATGGGTTGACTAAGGAGGTGCTGAAATGGCAGGTCATTATTCAGGAAAGGCAGGTTCGGTTCTGGCCCCGGGCGTCATCGCCGGCATTAAATCGTGGTCCCTGGAATACACGGTGTCGGTGCTCAATACCACCGACTTCGCCGATGCCGGCGTGAGTAGCTTCATTCCAGGCATTACCGAGTGGCACGGCTCATTCGAGGGTTATAAAGACGGCGTGCCGATAGCGGGTCTTCACACGGAAGTCGCCCTCAAGCTCTACGAGACCCAGACCGTGGGCGAGCGGTGGGAAGGCCAGGCTATTATCACTGCTGTCAGGGCCAGCGTCGACCACGACGGTATCGTCAGTTATTCATACGATTTCCAGGGTACTAGCGACCTAACGGTAGCGGCAGCATAAAGGAGGTGTCATCATGGCACAACATGAAAGTGGCAAGAATGGCGGCGTCTACACCAGCTCGCTCTTGGTCGAGGACTGCGAAGACGCCTGGTCCGTGGACAACTGCACCACGGCGAACATAGATGCTGCAGACTACAAGGTCGGTGCAGCCAGTGTCGAATGCGTGATACCTGGTGCTCTGGGAGCCAATGTACTGCTGATGCACGAGGAGGGCCTCACATTGGACCTGACGACCTACGATATGATTATCCTGTGGATCAAAAGCAGTATCAACGCGGCGCTGAACGACAACCAGCTGCTCCTGGACGACACCGATGCCTGCGACAGTCCCCTCGAGACGCTACACTTACCGGCCCTGGTCTTGAACGTCTGGACGCAGGTGGCGCTGAAACTGGCGGATCCGAGTCTGCTGGCAGCCATTGTTTCCGTGGGGCTCAAGCAGATCGCGGCTCTCGGAGCCCGCAACGTGTGGCTCGATGATATCCGGGCACTCAAGGAGATTGACGGTATCAAGAGCTGGTCGCTGGAATACTCCTCGGCCGTGCTGGACACCACCGACTTCGGCGTTTCTGGCGTCTCTTCTTTTATTCCCGGGATAAGCGAATGGCGTGGCAGCTTCGAGGGCTATAAGGATGGCGTGCCGCTGGGTATCGGGGCCGAAGTCTACCTGATGCTCGGTGAAACCAGCGTCGGCTCTCAATGCTGGCTGGGTAAGGCCATCATCACCAATGCCCGGCCGACGACGGATCACGATGGCATTGTCAGCTACAGTTACGATTTCCAGGGAACTGGGGCGCTAGAGAGTCCATCAACATAGGAGGATTAAGTGGAAGGCAGGCTTGGCGCCATCTATATCGGCAAAAAGCAGGTCGGCGGCTTCCTCGATTGGCATGTGAAGTTGAACCTGACCGACGGTACCGATGGCAACAACCGGACGCACCGGCCGCAATCGTGGAGGGTCACGGCATGGGCGCACTGGCTTTTCCGCCAGCTCGACCCCGGGACATCGGTGCGGGTTTGCCTCTATGCGAACGCCGGCTATGCTTACTGGGAAGGCACCGGCAGGCTGGTAAATCGGCTGACGTCCACGATGCAGACTTTGGTCCACAGCCAGCTCGAGGTAATCGGCGGCGGGCAGCTGCTGGCAAAGGAGGCGTCAGTTGAGAAATGATTTGCCGGCCATTGCCTTTCTGCTGCGGAAGACGAGCCTGACGCTAACTGAAATCCGGCATCTGGGGCTGAAACAGTTTCAGGAGATACTCGAGGAAGTGTCTTTTCAGGAGTCGGTTGCCGAATATCAGACGGGCACGTATGTTGCCAGCTTACTGGCGACCATCGCCAACACGGTCCCGAGGAAAGGCGGCAGGGGCTACAGGGTAGATGACTTTATCGGGATGAAGAAACCAGCAAGGAGAACGGCGGGCGCCGAGGATAACCAGAAGGCAGAGCTTGAAGCGCTGGCCGCCCGGTTCGGGGTTAAATTGCCGACCCGGGAAATGAGAGACTTATAGGAGGATACGATGTCAAAACAGAGCGTGCTGAAAACGCCAAAGGGAAGGCCGGTTAAGCTGGCGGATGGCAGGACCTATGTACTGGCGCCATTAAGCCTGAACACCCTGGCCAACCTGGAAGAAGAGTTTGACTGCGAGTTGGATGAACTCGAAGCCAGGCTGAGGGGCCGCACCGCCACCGCTTTTCGCAAGTGGTTGTGGGTGCTGCTCCGGGAAAACTACCCGGAGATGACGCTGGAAGAAGCCGGAAAGCTGGTTGAGCTCAGCCAGATGGAAGCTATCATGGCGGAATTGACCGCCGCTTTCGATGAATTGAAGACGTAGGAGGCCAGTTATGCCTAACGTGATAGGCGAGTTCGTCGGCATAATCGGCGCCGACATGAAGGGCTTTAATACCGGTATCGGGGTCGCCGATGGCAAGATGAGTCAGTTCGCCGCCAGTTTCGCCAGGCATCGCAAGGCAATCGGGATAGGCATGACGGCGATGGGTGGGGCTATCCTCGGCGGGTTCGGTATGGCGACTAAATCAGCCGCCGACTTTGAAGCCGGGATGCGGGAAGCAAACACGATGATGGGGCTTGGCCAGGAAGAATTCGCGGCCATGTCGAAAGATGTTCTCGCGCTGGCCAAAAATATGGGTATCAATGCCGTCGATTCTACGGGGGCCCTCTACCAGGCCATCTCCGCGGGAGTACCTAAAGAAAATGTGCTCACTTTCCTGGAGGTGGCTTCGAAGGCAGCCATCGGCGGGGTAACCGATACCGAGACCGCCGTGGACGGGCTAACGACGGTCATCAATGCTTTTAAGATACCGATGGAAGATGCCCAAAAGGTAGCCGATGTCATGTTCACCACCGTAAAAGGCGGTAAGACGACATTCGAGGAGCTATCTTCGAAGCTGTTCAACGTGGCTCCCATTGCCGCCGCAACCGGTATCGCCTTTGAAGAAGTCTCCGCCGCTATCGCCACCATGACGAAACAGGGCTATCCTACCGCGCAGGCTACCACGGCCATCCGGCAGGCCATGGTCGCCCTCCAGAAACCGACGGTGGAAATGGGTGACGTTTTAGGTGAGCTTGGCTATGAGAGCGGCGAGGCGATGGTCAAGGAGCTTGGCTTTGGTGGAGCCCTCGAGAAATTGAGGGAAGCAACCGGCGGCAGCAACGAGCTGCTGATGAGGATGTTTGGTTCCGTCGAGGCCGGTGGGGCGGTGCTGGCGCTTACCGGACAGAACGCCGGGACATTTACCGCCGACCTGGAGGCGATGAAGCACGCGACAGATGGCGCCGGCGCCTCGCAGGAAGCTTTCAATGAGGTTGAAGAGGGGGCTGCCCGGCAATTCGAGAAAGCTAAAGAGAGAATAAATGCCGTCGTCATCGAAATAGGAAATAACTTTTTGCCAAAGCTGACTCCCCTGATTGAGAAGGTGGGGGAAATCACCGGGAAAGTGGCTGCCTGGATGGAGGCCAACCCTAAACTAACGGGTACCCTTATCAATGCGGCCGCCGTTGTCGGGGTTCTATTGGCTGTCCTCGGGCCACTGGTGATGATGCTACCGCTGCTCGCCGCTGGATTTACCATACTGCTCGGTCCGGTGGGGATAGCTATCGCTGCCTTCGTTGCTCTGACCACGGCAGGCATCGCGATATATCAGAACTGGGACCTTCTGCGCCTATGGGCGTATAGAATTTTCCTTTATGAAATCCCGAATATTTTCAAAAATCTATTGCAGATGGTAATAAATATTTTCACCGGTATCGGTAACGCCATGTGGCAGCCGATTAAAAATGCCATCCAGTGGATTATAGATTACATTGAACAGCTCATGGC
>CAZQWO010000119.1:0-4080 GCA_964597015.1 uncultured Dehalococcoidaceae bacterium | reverse complement strand
CCACGACCTCAGCCTCCGCAGGGCTGCGCTCTATCCAACTGAGCTACAAGCGCCGGTCCTGTATGGTGCCGAAGGAGAGATTTGAACTCTCACGCCCTTACGGACACTACGCCCTGAACGTAGCGCGTCTGCCATTCCGCCACTTCGGCACGGTGGGAATTAGATAAGTCGCTGCCTCCCAGCATTGGTAATGTTAACACGGTAGAGGGTAAATGGCAACTATAGATGATTACACGGCCAGCTTCATAAGACGGTCGGCCTCGTCAACGGCTGAGGCGCAGTCATCGGCATAGCCCTCAGCGCCAATCTCATCGGCGAACTGGCGGGTTATGGGTGCGCCGCCTATCATCATTTTTACCTTGCTGCGGACGCCGGCCGTTTCCAGGGCCTTGGAGATACCAGGGATAATGGTCATAGTGGTGGTAAGCAGGGCAGAGGTCGCCACGATATTGGCCTCCGTTGCTTTGGCCTCAGCCGCAAAAGCATCTGCCGAAACATCCACGCCCAGGTCGTGTACGTCATAGCCATTGCTTTCCAGCATCATCTTGACCAGATTCTTGCCGATATCATGCATATCGCCTTCCACAGTCCCGATGACCACGGTTCCTTTCTTCTGGACCTCCGTGTCGGCTAGGTGCGGGCGCAGCTTATCCGTCCCGCTCCTCATGGCGCGAGCGGAAATAAGAATCTCCGGCAGATAGGCTTGGCCGTCCTTGAAGAGCTGTCCCAGTGCCTGGATGCCGGGCACCAGCCCATTGCTCAGTATCTCGCCGGCAGCCATACCGGCGTTTAACGCCTCACCAACAGCCTGGACGGTCAGTTTCTCATCTCCGTTTTTGACAGCTTCGGCAATTGTCTTCAGATGGTCAGGCATATGTGTCCTCCTTGGTGTCCTGGTTTCCCTAATTGTTTACCCTGTGCTGGTGGCAAACAGGTATCAATGTGGAAGCAGCCCGCTTTTTCTAGAGTCAGGCCAGAGCTGCTCTAAAATGCCTGTGATATATACTCCGTATACAATATCATACCCAAAAAGTTACTGCAATTCCAGCATCAAGAGAAAGAGGGGGAGCTATTATTGGCTCCCCCAGCTTGACGAAAGCGGAGACGATGCGGTTGAATCGATTATTTTAGCGTGTTTCCTGTTCTGCCGAAAGCCTGGCTGATGCGGTCGATAATTATGGCCACGATAACGATGGCAGAGCCGGCGAGGACCCCCCGTCCAACATCGAGCCGCTCGATGCCCCGCAGTACTTCCAGGCCGAGGCCTGAGGCGCCAATCATGGAGGCGATTACCACCATCGCCAGTGCCATCATGATGGTCTGGTTCACGCCGGCCATGATATTGGGCCGCGCCAGAGGCAGCTGGATCTTGAATAGAAGCTGCAACCCGGTGCAGCCGAAGGACTTGCCAGCTTCAACGGTCTCGGCGGAAACCTGGCGTATACCGAGGTTGGTGAGGCGGATGCTGGGAGGCACGGCATAGATAAAGGTGGCCACCACGGCTGGAACTTTGCCCAGCCCGAAGAAGAACACCGCGGGGATGAGGTAAACGAAGCTGGGCATGGTCTGCATGCCATCGAGAATGGGACGTATTGACGCTTCAAAGCGGTCGTTCTTAGCGGCGAGAATACCGAGCGGGACGCTGATTAATACCGAAACAAAGACGGAAGTTACGATTATCGCTATCGTGATCATGGTGTCGTTCCAGAGCCCTATCCAGCCAATGAAGATTAAACCGAGGGCCGCAATCATAGCTACCCAGCGTTTGGCCACCCTCCAGGCGAGAATGGTTAAGACAAGTATCAGTGCCCACCATGGCATCCACAAGAGAAAACGTTCAATATAAACCAGCGGAGTTCGGATGCCGATGGTGATAACATTGAAAACAGGGGCGAAGGTAACGGTTAGCCATTGTACGGCAATATTTATCCATTCCCCCAGTGGCAGTTCAAATATTTCCGGGAAATCAAGCATATTATTTACAAAGTATCCTGCGGGATACCCCCGCCCGCGTCAATCATTAAGGCGAAGCAGGCGGGGATATCTAGCGACCGGTGTTACTTATTATTCGGTTCCCTGAGGTTCTACAATGCCCTGCGCTACGGCGTCTTTCACCTTCTGCGCCACGTCCGCCGGGACAAAAGTGGTCCAGATGTCTTCCCGCTCCTGGATAAACCAGACAGCGGCGTCAAACGGTTCGCCCTTGGTGTCTTCCATGTAGGCCAGAGCTTCGCCCAGGGTCTTGGTGTCCAGCTTCCACTTGCCGAACATTTCAACCAGTTCCGGAGCTTTCTCTGGCAGCGTTTTGTGGCCGGTGATGAACAGATTTTGAGCAGGATAGGCACAGCCGTGGTTCTCCTCCCAGACGGCCTCGTCGTAGGGCGGCTCTTCCAGGAGAGTTACGTCAAGCTTGCCGGTAATCCATTCCGGGCCCCACTCGTAGGTTATATAGGGCTCGCCTTTTGCATAGGCGCCGAACAGGGCGGCATGCATGGCATCGCCGCTCCCCGGGTTAACCAGGTTATAGTACTCGTCAAGCCCGTAGGCTGCCAGCTGGTCCATGTTGATTTTTTCGCATTCCCAGCCGGGCACGCAGGTGATAATCCGACCCTTCCCCGGACCCTCGGGGTCGGCGAAGAGTTCGACAATCTCCGGCTTCTTCAGGTCTTCAACGCTCTTCAGGCCGGGGGCCATGGGTTCGATGCCGCGGGCGGAGTCACCCTCAATGACATAGGTCGGCACCACGAAGAGGCTCTGCCAGTTATCGTTGTTGAGAATACCCAGCAGCACGATATCTCCGGAGGCTATGCCCTCGTCGTAGGCCTCCTGCTGGTTGGCCATCCAGCCTTCAATGAAGACGTCAATTTCCCCAGTGCGGTTTGCCTGCAAAAGGGCGATGGTCTTACCACCCACCAGCTCCACCGAATAGCCGTAACCGTGCATGGCGATTATCCGGGCAAGCTCTGACTGGAAGTGAGCGCTGCCCCAGTTGAGGTCACCGAACTTGAGGGGCTCTTTTTCCTTCTCGCCACAGCCTGCTAAGGCCAGGCTTACAATGATGATTGTCAGCAATAAAAAGGTTATGATTTTTTTCAATACTTTTTTCTCCTTTCTTTTTTATTCGTCACCGCTGACGTATGGTGACATTATGCCTCACCGCTGTCGCCGCCGTTGGACTGCATGGCTTTGAGCAGCACCTGTCGGGTGACAACGCCTACCAGGTGCTGCTGCTTGTCTAGTACTGCCACTGGTGTGTCATTTTCGGCTACCAGCGACAGGCACTGTTCCAGGCGGGCATCCGGTGAGGTGGTGGGGAGTTCCCGGCTGGCAGCTTCCCCGATTTTCATCGACCTTTTTTCTTTGGCAGCCATGACCTGTTCTCGGGTAAGGGAACCTTCATAGACCCCGCTTGGATTAACGACAAAGGCAAAATCTACGCTTTTTTTATCCATTTCTTCAATAACGGCGCTTGCTGATTGCTCACCGCTGGTGACCAGCGGTGCCTCCATAATAGTTTTCACCGCCACCACTTTGCCACGCGGTACGTCTTTTACAAACTCGCGAACATAGTCATCAGCCGGCTTGGTGACAATCTCTTCCGGGGTACCCAGCTGCACTATGAAGCCGTCACGCATAATGGCAACGCGGTCACCCAGAGTCAATGCTTCAAGAAGGTCGTGGGTGATGAAGACCACCGTCTTCTTCACTTTGGTCCGCAGGTTAATGAATTCCTCCTGCATCTGCCGGCGGATTAATGGGTCGAGGGCGCTGAAGGGCTCGTCCATGAGCAGTATCTCCGGGCCAACGGCAAGAGCTCGGGCCAGACCGACGCGCTGCTGCATGCCACCGCTCAGCTCCTGAATTCGGGAATTTTCCCAGCCTCCCAGCTCCACCAGTTCTAAGGCGTTCTTGGTCTTTTCCAGCCGTTCTTTCCTGTTATCTCCGCGTACCTCCAGGCCAAACATGACATTGTCAAACACGGAACGGTGTGGCAGGAGACCGAAGTGCTGAAAGACCATGCTCAGCTTGTGGCGGCGAAGTTCCCTGAGCTCATGGCGGTCCATTTCCCCGATGTTAGCG
>CAZQWO010000118.1:0-4088 GCA_964597015.1 uncultured Dehalococcoidaceae bacterium | reverse complement strand
CATAAGGGCAATGATGCTTTTAGATGAGTGGGAGAACACTAAATCATGTGACTGTAACAGCCATACTAATAGCAAGGCAGACAATGCCACCCCAAATCAAGTATTGGATGCGATTCCATGTCTTATCGCTCATATTGCCTTAAACCTTAAGCGAATTATAGGAAGGGTAAAGAGCCATGTCAACCCCAACCGAGAAGAACCCAATGGCAGATAAAGGACCAGACCGGGGTCAAAGATAAAGTTCACTTCCCACCTCACGATGCCGCATATTTTACCCGGACATAGCTTGAGTTCTTGACTTTGGCCCGGCCTTCATTCGCCTCGTTGCACTGTATGACCAGCCTGACCTCAAAAGGCAGAGAATTGAAATTGCTGACCATCTGGAAGCGGCCGCTCCGCGTCTCCTCAACGTAGCTGGTGCCGATATCCGTCTTGGTCATGGCGCCGTGCAGGTCAACCCAGGTGCCGCCCCGGTTCCTCGCCTGCCATTTATAGGTGAGGTCGGCCGTGGCTGAAGAAACGGCCAGGAATGCTGCCGTCAGGCCGAACTCGACCTCCATCAGCTCGCCCAGTGCCGGCGGCCTGACGACGACACTCTCAACCTCCACATCGGTGTCCGGAGTCGTCGTGTCCACCTCATCCGACCACTGAACGCCGTCCGAGGTCAGGTCTCCCTTGGCAAAGGGATATTCCGCATGTTCAATTACGGCAAGTACCATCTTTTACCTCCTTTTAAGGGGGAGGGTAGCCCCCTCCCCCCACTGCTTTTTTTAGTCTTTTACCCCGATTAGCGCCGCCGCCTTGACCGAGCTGAACAGCGCCAGCGAGACGTACCACTTGACCCTGGTGCGGGTGGCGTCCTTGCTTTCCATGGAGCCGATTGGCTCCACGGTCAGTGCCCCGGGAGCGGTCAGGCCGCAGAGGGCCCACTCTCCGAACTGGACTGGCGTAGATGGTGGAGCAGTCGCCACCGGTGGTGCCGGTCTCCACGCCGCCGCTCAGGGCATGGGTGTCCAGTATCCAGTCATTGACCCCGATGGGAATGCCGTCCCAGAGCTGGACAAAGTTGCCCCACTGGTCGCGGTCATTTTCCACCAGGCCGCCGCCGGCCCTGACCAGCGCATTGAGCTTGCGTCGCGACCGACGGCTCATAATGAGCATGTCCGGATTGCCGCCCTTTATGGCATCAATGAGCTCATCAATCTTTGAAAGAGTAAGGGTGGCACCAGTATCCCCCATGGCGATGACCTGGTCGCTGGCCGTGGTGGTATCTATGAGCGTCCTCAGGCCGTCAAACTGTTTTGAGCTTACCGAGCTATCGCCATAGATAAATGTATCCTCGAACTTGTCTTTAACCGCCTTGGCCTTCAGCTCCACCACCGCCGCCTCCAGGTCCTGGATATTGCTGCGGGTTGTCTTGAGAAAATTGTCCACGTCAGCGTCCCCACCCATGATTTTCAGATTGGCCGTCTTCTGCTCAAAGGTAGGCGTGGACTCGGCCCAGGTATCACCGACGTCGTAAAAATCGACGCTGGGCAGGGTCTTTTCCTGGTTGTAGGTCAGCCCGTTGCCGGCGATTTCAATGAAGGGCATCCGCTGCAGGACAGGTGATTCCTTGATAATTGTTTCCACCACCCCCTGCAGCAGCATATCATTGGACAGTTTGCTTGCTTCTGCAAGTATCAAAGCCATTTGTAATTACCTCCTGTGCATAAAATATCTTCACGTGATTGTCTTCCATCCTCCGCCACATGCCGTCTATTTCCGGGACGAGGAACCTCCTATTGCATATTCAATCTTTTCCCGCGGAGACAGAACGGACAGGTCGAGCGGTGCCCGCTGCGGTGCCCCGGCCGGCACCCTGGTTTTGGCCGTCTCCGCCTCGATTCCCCGCTTCACCTTATCGACCAGCGCTTCGGCACTCCGCAGGGATTCATCCACGGCTGCAACCGAATCGCCGGCTATAAGCTCGGGCGGTATCTCCGGATGCGCCGTCGCCACCAGCTCGCGATAGCTGGCCACCGCCTGCGACAGCAGTTCATTTATCTGAGCCAGTTTGCTCTCAAATTCAGCCACGGTCTGCTTCAGACCATCAATCTCGGTATCCCTGGCCGTCAGTGCCTCCTTAAGCTCGCCTATGGTTGCTTCTCTGGCCTCTAGTTCACGATTGAGTGTCTCTTTCTCCTGCTTCAAGCCTTCCTGTTCCTCCTGGAGCACTTCCAGCTCATCGGTCACTTCTTTTTCTTCATCAGCCACCGTTATGCCTCCTGCCGGTTATTCCTCAACGCCTTCCGCCTGAGCCGTCGAAACCCTCTCTCGCCTCTCGTTTCTCACCGGTCTGGCGTTAAGCTCCTGATTCATTTTAAGAATCGTCTCCCTTTCTTCGAGCCATTGTTTGAACTCGCTGTCCGGGTCCCTGATGCCCAGATCATCCATAGCTCGTCTCCGGGAATGGATGCCGTTCTGGACAAGCACCTGTTCATTGTTGACCTGGCGGGTTATGTCCTGAGGCAGCACCGGGCCCCAGGCCACCCTCAGGTGGTTGCTGCCAAAGTCCAGTCCGCGATACTTTTCCAGCAGCCTGAGTATCATTTCATTCCTGCGTTTATAGGTTGCGCTACGGATGATACGCTTCCGCCGCACTTTCTGCAGCAGCGGGTGAAGTTCTAATTCCAGGGCCACTCCGGACAGGTCCCTCTCCGTACCGCCGAAGGCGGAACGGGGCGATTCGGAAATGTCATGCAGGGTACGGTAGAGCAGGTCGATATAATTAATGTGCAGATTTACGCCGCCGCCCTGAAGCAGGTCGAGCAGGTAAGCCTTGGCGTCCTCCGGTATGTTCCACACCACCCCGGGCCTGATGGCAATGTCTTCTGACTCTTCCACGTTCTCCAGGACAGCTATGGGGTTGCCGGAAAGTTCCAGAATCCGCGATAGCTGGCTCATCGCCCGGTTCAATTCACGCTGCGATTCCATAATCTGGGTCAAATCGGACACGCCCCAGAACTTTTTCGGCTCACGCAGGTTGGGAAAAACAACAGCTAGAAAGGTTTGAAGTTCTACTCTATGAGCTTCTTCGCGTTGTGCCGACCCTAGAGCGTCAGCCAAGCGGAGGTGCACAATGACCTTTGTCGCCTTCGCTTCACTAAGGTGTTACCGCACGTTCGGGCTGTCTCCTATTGTCTCAAGACTAGGAGCACCGGAGATTCTGGTCAGATGGGGAGAGAAGTGGGCCACTATTCAGCCTAAGCTAGGCAAAAAGCCAGATTTTGCCGAACTCAGCCGTGGTCTCTCAGAATGCAGTTTCCCGCAAGCGTGGGGCTCCACCACGCTGGAATCTGATCCCACCAAGCTATTACCTCAGCTTCTCGATCAACTGATAGCGCTGGGGCAAACAGCACACCAAATACGCCACGCACTTGGCGGCAACGGACATCGTCCCGAGAAGATATCCGAGGTCATTCAGTAACTGACTGAAGGAGGTGACCATGTCCACTAGTACGGTTATCAGACTGGTACCCAAACTCTCAATTGTTGCCCTCAGAGCTAAGCTGGACAAGGAGTTGGCTCGGTGGTACTGCCTGAGGGCCATAAATCACTGGGGGAGTGGGCGCCTTGACCTAGAAGACACTGTAGACACTCTTGTTTCCTTGTTTGGCTACTCCACAAGTATGGCCTATAGGACTCTTACCGACGGTGACAGCCTATTTTGGACCAAATGGCCTATGAGAAATATCAACAGACTTCAGATCGAAATCTACGGTGTTAAAAGAATTGCTAGATACTCTCTGAATACCCTTACTGCAGTTGTTTAGTCGAAATTCCGATTCTGAAGTCTGTGCGCTATGAGGGGCAGAGTGTGATACAGCTCTAGTCAACAACGGATCAAACGGTGATGAAGACATATCTTGAGTTAGAAGAACTGGAATTACTGGAGCTCTCGGCCACCAATCCACGAGATCGCCTGCTTATCAGGCTTTTGTTTCGCTTGGGCTGCCGGGTTTCCGAGGCTCTAGCCCTTAAGGTGAGTGATATAGACTTCGAGCAGGGTAATGTCACAATTCTGCATCTAAAGACTCGTATCAGGC
>CAZQWO010000117.1:0-4096 GCA_964597015.1 uncultured Dehalococcoidaceae bacterium | reverse complement strand
CCAGCGACCTGGGCATATACCCCAGCCAGCGCAGCCTCCGCTTTACGAGTGTTTCATCCCGCCTGAAATCAAGCTTTATATTCCCCAGCCGATGGTGCGCCATCCCGCCGACAGCGCCCCCAACAAGCTGTCCCAGCAACACTGCCGGGACCACCTGCAACGGCGCAAACCCGAAGATAAGCAGGAGAGGGGTCAGCGTAGTCCCGTAACCCATCCCGATCGAGGCGTCCATATATTCACAGAAAAGAGAAAGAATGGCGACCCCGACAAGCAACGCTATCGTTATTTCCATGGTGCTTAAACAGAAAAGTTAATCAAGGTACCCCAGTGCCTTTAACCTTTTCTTTACCTCCTCTTCCTGCTCGCTATCAATGGCCAGGTTTTCCCCCTCATCCCCTTCTTTAAGCACCTCAGTCAGAACAAAGGCGACATACTCGTCAACCGAGCCGAAACTGGTTGCCTCTGCCCTTTCCTTAACCCTGTTATATAGCTCCGTGGGCAGATAGATTGCTTTGCTTCCTTTTTCCGGTTTCATTTCTCCTCCTGAAGGTAGCCAAGTTTGCGTAATCTATCCCGTATCGCCCGCACCTCTTCCGTGGTAAACCTGTCTTCGCCGCCGATTTCACCACCGGAAGCTATGCTCCGCATGACAAAGATAATGAATTCGGAGGCGCTGGAAAAACCGGTGCCGGCAATCATCGTCCGCAGCTTCTGGTAAAGCTCGCGAGGTATTTTTATAGTTACTTTATTCTCCATAGCACTCTAATTGTAGTATAATTGTAGTATTAAATATCCTGTTTGTCAAGAGGTTTCGCCTTGCTTATGGAAAATTTGTAAGTTATAATTATCAGCAATTAAACTGGAGGTTGCTTAGTGAAGGCGATACTGCTGGCGGCCGGGGCTGGCACGCGCTGTTACCCGTTCACCTATCTCACCCCCAAGCTCTTTCAGCAGATTTGTGGCATCCCGCTGGTGGAATATATGCTCTCCTGGTTTGGCGGTACACCGGAAATAGAAACGCTGTACATGGTGGTCCGGGATGATGCAACAGCCGCCACACTGGAAAATTACTTTAAGAAGAGAAAGGGCTGCCTTGCTCAAATACTCGATTTATTCCGCACCCTCGGCTACCGTGTTGACTACACCAATACTGACTTTGAAATCAAGGCCATCACCGCCAAAGGATGGGGCACCGGCGGCGACCTTAGATGTGCCCTTGACCACATAGCTGCCTCGGATACACTGGGGGAAAATTTGCTGGTCTGCTATGCCGACTACATCATAAACCGAAGGTTGCCCGACGGCGGAATATCCCTGCAGATGGACCTGCCAGACATTATCAGGTATCATCGTCATTGCCGGGAAGCGCTGGGCACGGTCATGACGACGGCCTTTGTCAAAGTGGCAAGAGAGGAAGCCACCAGGTTCGGGGTCGGCCAGCTTGAAGAAATCGGTGACTTTAAAGTGGTCCGCGGCTTCATGGAAAAGCCGGGCCTTGACAAAGTTGGTGAGGAGCCGGTGATAAATGCCGGCGTCAGCGTAATTGACAGCCAGTTCCTGCTGGCCAACAAGGACAAACTTTTACCCCGGAAGCCAGATACAAGCTTTGAGAGGAACTTTACCGAGCCACTGGCCGGGCAGGAAAAGCCAATGCTGGCGGCCTATGTGCTCGACCTTGACGCCTGGTTTGACGTGGGCACACTGGAACAGTTAATCAAGACCAATGTCTTCATCGCCACCAGGAAAGAATAACTAATGGAAAAAGCGGTTGTTACCGGCGGAGTCGGATTTATCGGGTCACATCTGGCCGAGGAACTGGTCAGCGAAGGCTATCACGTCATCATCCTTGACGACCTTTCCACGGGTAAGGTAGAGAATATCGAAACGCTGCTGAAAAATAAAAGCGTCGAGTTTATCCAGGGCAGCATTACCGATTATCCCCGTCTGCAAAAAGTTTTCGATGGCGTGTCGTATGTTTTCCATCACGCAGCCTATAAAAGTATCCCCGGCAGCATTGCCGACCCTTTGCGTGTCTGTGAGGTAAATATTGAAGGGACCCTGAAAGTGCTCATGGCGGCTCGGGATTGCGGCGTCAGGAAGGTCATCTTTGCCTCTTCTTCCTCAGTATATGGCAATACGGCCAGCATGCCGCAGAGTGAGGACATGCCACCGAGTCCCCTTTCCCCGTACGCTGTAACCAAGCTTACCGGAGAACACTACGGCACCATTTTTCGTCAGATTTACGGACTCTCAACGGTCTGCCTCCGGTATTTCAACGTTTACGGGCCCAGGCAGGACGTATACTCCCAGTATGCGGCGGTTATTCCCACGTTTATTCAGAAGGTCTCCCAAAACCTGCCCCCGGTTATTTTTGGCGATGGCGAGCAGAGTCGCGATTTCGTTTTCGTCAGAGATGTGGTCAGGGCCAATATCCTGGCGGCACGGAATAACGCTGAAGGTGTCTATAATGTCGGCAGCGGCTACAGCGTTACCATTAATCAGTTAGTAGCCACCATTCTGCAATTGATAGGCAAGGACCTGAAACCAGTACATGAGGATACAAAACCTGGCGAGGTCACCCAGAGTCTGGCGGACATCAAAAAAGCGAGCAGCTTTGGCTATAAACCGCAGTGGTCTCTAAAAGACGGCATGGCGGAGACCATCGCCTACTTTAAAAAAGCGAGCGAAAAGATATAAATATCTAAAAAAGAGGAAATCATAATGGATATATGCATCGTCGGCTCCGGGCACGTTGGACTGGTGACTGGCGCCTGCCTGGCCGATTTAGGCAACCAGGTTATCTGCATGGACGACGATAAGTCGAAAATAGCCAGCCTCCAGAAAGGGCAAATCCCCTTTTATGAACCGGAACTGGAGTCAGTGGTGCAACGAAATGTCAGCGCGGGCAGACTTTCCTTTACCACCGATGCTGCAGAGGGAGTGCGCAAGGCAAAGGTTATATTTATCTGTGTCGGCACGCCCCAGGGCCCGGATGGGGCCGCTGATTTATCGTATGTGGAAACGGCCGCCAAACGTGTTGCCGAAGCCATGGACGGCTACCGGGTTATTGTGGACAAAAGTACCGTTCCCGTTAAGACGGGCAGCTGGGTAAAGCGCACGGTTAAGCTGTATAACCGCCAGCAGCATGATTTTGACGTGATTTCCAATCCGGAGTTCCTGCGCGAGGGCAGAGCGGTGCACGACTTAATGCACCCGGACAGGATTGTTATTGGTGCGGAAAGCGAGCGTGCCGCTCAGTTGATGACGGAGCTGTACCGGCCGCTGAAGGCACCGATGATTGTCACCAACATTGAGACTGCCGAGCTTATCAAACACGCCTCGAATGCGTTTCTGGCGGTCAAAATATCCTACATCAATGCCATCGCCAATATCTGCGAGGCGGTGGGTGCCGATGTCACCAAGGTTGCCGAGGGAATGGGCCTGGACGAAAGGATAGGCCGCGCCTTCCTTGATGCCGGCATAGGTTATGGCGGGTACTGCCTGCCCAAGGATGTGCTCGCCTTCATCAAGATAGCGGAAGAGGTCGGCTACGACTTTGAGCTGCTGCGGGCGGTGGACAGGATAAACGAACAGCAGTCGCACCTGGTCGCCAGGAAGGCCAAGGACCTGCTGTGGAACCTGAACAACAAGACCATAGGGCTGCTGGGCCTTGCCTTCAAGCCAAACACCGATGATATCAGAGAGGCGCCCTCCATAAAAATAATCAAACAACTGCAGCAGGAAGGCGTGAAAATAAAAGCCTATGACCCGAAAGCTATGGACAGTATCAAGCAGATGTTCCCGGAGATAGAACTGTGCCGGGACCCGTACCAGGTGGCTGAAGGCAGTGACGCTCTGGTTATCGTTACCGACTGGGAAGAGTTCAAAAAAATGGACCTGCGGAAAATCAAGGAGCTTTTAAACCAGCCCGTTATCATTGATGGCCGCAACATGTTTGATCCGGACGAAATGGAAAAGCTGGGATTCACCTATCGAGGGGTGGGACGTTGAAAGCACTTATCACCGGTGGCGCTGGCTTCATCGGTTCCCATCTCTGCGATTTTTTACTGGCCCACCAGTGCCAGGTAATCTGCCT
>CAZQWO010000116.1:0-4142 GCA_964597015.1 uncultured Dehalococcoidaceae bacterium | reverse complement strand
CGGTGTGTCTGCAAAATACTTACGGATGGTTACGAATATAAAATTGAACGGGGAAGCTATGCCGGTGAGAGGCGGAAGGAACTCGACTTCGTCGTTATTCAGATTAAATATCCCGGGACGAGGCCGCTCGTACCCGATGTACCCCAGGGAGTGCCCCCGCCAAGCACCACGGACTACGTGGAAGAATACCTTCCTTACCTGATGACAGCGCATCGGAAGGAAGGGGAGCAATATACCTACGGCCAGTACTTGGAAAAGCAGATTGCCGAGGTAATCAAGATGTACCAGGAAGATGGCTTTAACACCAATCAGGCTTTTATGGCGGTGGGTGATGCGCAGTCCATCTTTCTATCTGACCCTCCCTGCCTGAGAGCGATAGACACCCGGGTCAGGGATAACAAGCTCAATTTTGTGGTCTACTTCCGCTCCTGGGACCTCTGGGCGGGCTTTCCCTCGAATCTGGCGGCAATTCAACTGCTCAAGGAATATATGGCCAGCGAAATCGGGGTCGAGGACGGGGAGATAATTGCCGCGAGCAAGGGCCTGCACCTTTATGAATACTCCTGGGAACTCGCCAAAATTGCGGTCAGGATGGAATGAAGCTGGGGCTTGTGGTAATGGCCGGTCTGCTTTCATTTTGCTTGCTCAGCGCTGGATGCACTGCCACGAGAGATTTCAATAAACGCTTGAGTCAGGTTGCCCGCCCTTATTGTTTCAATATCGCGCAATGGGAGGCCAGCGCTATTGTTGCGGGAGTCAGGGGGGCAATTGGCAACCGGAGCAAGGCAGCTGGTGATGAAGCGGGAAAGGTGCAGGAATATTTTGATACCGTGGCGCGGGTTAAATCGCTGACATCCGAGATAGAGGCGGTAAAAGCGGGCAACAGGGCTGGTGAACTGGCCGCTCTTGAAGAGGAATTGAGCGAACTGCAGCAGCAAAAAACCTCCCTGATAAACCTGGTGGAAACGGCCATCACCGGGCAGATAAGAGAGACGCTTTTTGAGCAGGGTATCTATCATCCGGCGGATAAATGCGTGAAGGTAAAGATTAATTTCCCGCCGATAAATTTCAAGCTGGAAAAGCCGCCCCATCTGCTGATTGTTTCCCCCCGCGATAGGATAGAAAGCATGCGGGAAGTCTTGCTCCGGCCGGAAATGAAGGTTGAAGAGATGGAGAAGATAGAGGCGGGAATTGATGAGCTGGGCGTATCTTCCATAGTGGTTGAGCTTGGGGGCTTTGGGGGGACTTACCCGGCATTTGTGACCAATGAGGCCAGCCTGCGTTTTACCGTTGATGCGGCGACGGAGGAATGGCTGCATCAGTATCTTTTCTTTAAACCCCTGGGGTTTCGTTATGCGCTCGATGTGCTGGGTGTGAAACGTGATTATGAAATTGCCACCCTGAATGAAACCGTGGCCAGCATGGTCAGCAAGGAAGTTGGCGGCATGGTTGTGGAGAGTTACTACCCCGATTTGAAAAGCGATGGAGACAAACCGCCGGGGGGAAAATCAGAATTTGATTTCGACCGTGAGATGCGTGAAATACGAAAAGCGGTGGATGAATATCTGGACAAGGGTGAAGTTGAGCAGGCTGAAACATTCATGGCGGAAAAGCGAGAATACCTCGCGTCAAAGGGGTATCATATCAGAAAACTGAACCAGGCGTATTTTGCTTTTTATGGGGCCTATGCCGATAGTCCGACCTCCATCAGTCCCATCGGAGACGAAGTGAAACAACTGCGAGACCAGAGTGCCTCACTGAAAGAATTTCTGGATACGGTATCGTCCATAACCAGCCGTGAGGAACTGCAGGCGGGAATTAAATAGAGCATTCGTGGTATACTGGTAAATCTCAATTATTAATGCTTTTGGCATACGGGAACCAGCGCCGTGGAAACCTTTTTTTTGAGCCATTACAGTAGTCCGCTTGGAACTTATATCATTGGCAGCTCTGCCCGCGGCGTTGTCTGTGTCAAGACCGAGTCTCATATGTCATCAACTATAGCGCGCTGGCGTAAAAAGGGCATCGAATTCCGGGACGCGGCCGGCCAGAATGATGGCATAATCGCTGAACTGAACGCTTATTTCGCCGGTGGTTTGAGCGAGTTCAGCGTTCCCCTTGACCTGCGCGGCACCGAGTTCCAGCGTCGAGTCTGGGAACTCCTTTTGAAGGTGCCTTATGGCGAGACCATGTCATACGGGCAGATTGCCAGCGCTATGGGTCGCCCCGAGGCCAGTCGTGCCGTTGGCCAGGCCGTCGGCAACAATCCGGTAGCGATTATCGTACCCTGTCACCGCGTTATTGGCATCAGCGGCGGGCTGGTGGGGTATGGCGGTGGGCTGCACCGCAAACAGGCACTTCTTGAGATGGAAGCCGGGTACTTCAAGAAGCGGTGACTAAAACTGGGGAAGGTTATCTCCTCACCGGTAATGAACTCAAGCAGTGCCGGGCGACCTTCCTCCTGGTTGGCGCGGACGGCTCTCTGAATGGCCGACTTGATATCGCCAGGTTTCTCCACCCTCTCACCGTAGCCGCCCATGGCGCGTCCCATATCGGCATAGTTGCCGCCAAGGTCACGGGCGCGATACAGTTCATGTGAAGTGGTCATGTGGCCTATCTCAATCGCCATGGTGGAGTTATTCAGGACTATGGTGATAATCGGGATGTTATTCCGCGCCGCGGTCTCGAAATCGAGTCCTACCATGCCGAAGGCGGCATCGCCCATAAAGTTAATGGCCAGTTTATCCGGTTGCGCCATTTTGGCACCTATTGCCAGGCCAAGACCGGTGCCCAGCCCATGAGATTTGCCCCAGCCCAGATAACTGCGGGGCGCAGTTGCCGGGTAAAAAGGCACCAGCTGGTCGCGCGGGCTGCCGGCGTCATGGGTGACCATGGCGTCCTTCGGGTCAACGGTGTGCATTAGCTCCCAGATAACCCGGTAGGGATTGATGGGCACCTCGTCCGAAGCCAGTTTGCCCAGCCACTCTTTTATCCATTCTTCTTTTATCTTTTTTATCTCGGCAGCGATGCTGCCATCGCCTTTGCGGCTCTGCTTGCCCAGCCGCTCTTTGATTGCCTCAATGAACTGCCGGAGCACCAGCTTGGCGTCACCGATGATGGGGTAGTCGGTATAATAATATTTATTGATATCTCCGGCATCGGCGATGGCCTGGATGATTACCTTGCCTGAAGGTATCCTCGTAGACATGGTATGAGTGGAAAAGCTACAACCGATGCCGAAGATTACATCGGCTTTGTTCAGAAAGTGATGCACCGGTTTGGTCATGACACGGGCCCCTGTTCCCAGGGAGAGAGGGTGGTTTTCCGGGAAGGCACTCTTTCCAAGCAGGGTGGTCATTACCGGCGCCTGTAACAGCTCGGCCAACTCTATGAGTTCATCCCATGCCTCGGCGTAGAGCACTCCCTGGCCGGCATGGATAATCGGACAGGCAGCTTCAACCAGCACCTGGGCGACTTCATCGATGTCGCGCGGGTCGCCGGCGGCCCGCGCGGACTTTATCGGCCGATAATCGAAAGGCTCTATTTCTTGATTGGCAACATCGGCCGGTATTTCCAGCATCACCGGACCCGGCTTGCCCGTACGAAGCATGGAGATAGCACGCCGCATGACTTCAGGTATCTTTTCGGCTATATTGACCTGCTCTATCCATTTGGTTATGGCCTCATAGCTGCGGACGGAACTGAAGTAGGGTTTTATCCACGCCCTGTCACGGGCTTGACCCAGGGGTAGGATAAGCACCGGCACTGAGTCGGAGTAAGCTGTAGCCACCCCGGAAAAGGCGTTCTCTGTACCAGGGCCGTACTGCATGGCAAAGACGCCGAGGCGCTTGCCGTTAGTGACGCGGCTGTAACCATCAGCAATGCCCACTCCGACGCGCTCCTGTCGGCAGACGATGGGTCGCAGCCCGGCTTCAGCCGAAGCATCTATGATGGTTGTAGTCGGGAAACAACTGAGAAACTCAGCTCCCTCAAGTTTGAGAATCTCCGCGATGGCATCACTAACTTTCAAGATAAAATACCTCCTTGATAATTAATAGAATTTTTTGGTTTGAAATACGGGCACTTCCGAAAATGTCCCGGGGCAGAGGAATCTGGTAAAGCATACTGATTAAGTATACTAA
>CAZQWO010000115.1:0-4147 GCA_964597015.1 uncultured Dehalococcoidaceae bacterium | reverse complement strand
TTACGTGGCCCTTATTTCCTGTCGCATAAAAAGGACATAGCTCACGGCAAAGCACACCGCGCTGAGGCTGATCAGGCCCGTGATATGTGGCCAGACGACGAGAATGCTCTGGCCCAGGCTCAGGGGATTGTGCAGCCAATAAGGCTGAACACTGGAAGTTACCACACCAAGGGTTCGTACCAGTGGCACCAGTAAAACGGTCGTAGCTTCCTGGAACAGATAATTGGGTGAAAACAGCAATATCGTCCGCTGCAATTCGTAGTTACGAACCACTTCCGCTTGAGCGCCTTCGGCAGCCGGCGCCAGGGCATTGGCAATTGCGGGGGCGATGAGCATGATGAAGATACTGAAAAACAGCCAGAGCGCCAGTGAGAACAGCAGCGAGGCCGCCACCCGACGAAATAGAACGGAGAAAAGTATCGCCAGTCCCATCCAGAATGCCCCGTAGAATATAGTCACGACAAAATAGAGGAATAACCTTATGATTTCCTCTGGCGTCGGTGGCACCCCAATCATTCTCAACCCGTAACCGGATACCATCAGCAGCATCGTGCCCACCATAATGGAGAGTATGATCACACCGGACAGAAACTTGCCATTTATCACGCTGTCACGGAAGACGGGCTGAGCCAGGACCCGGCTGAGAGTACCACTGGTCCGTTCGCTGTTGATGGCATCAAAGCCCAGGGCAATGCCGATAATGGGAATGAGCAGGGAAACAAGATACGAGAGCGACGGAATTGGAATCGTGGAGCCAGCGGTAGTGAATAGACCCAGGAATACAATCCCTTCGGGCAGATTGGCAGAACGGATACCCTGTGAGGCCGCCATCAACCCGGTAACGCTGACCACAATCATCAGCAGCAAAAAAGCCACAAATCGAATGCTGGTAACATAATCGGCCAACTCTTTACGTATTATCGCTAACATGGGCAGCTCTATTCCTCTTGGAAATACTTCATATAAATATCATCCAGGGAAAATTCCTGAATCTTCATCTGAATCAGCGGGTAATTATTCTCAACGATGGCCTTGGAAACCTGCCGCCGTAAATCGTCATCCGTACTGATGCTGAGCACATTATCCTTGACCTCAACACCAGTCACACCTTTAATGCCGCGGATTACCTCAATAAGCTTCTCGCCTGGCTTCTCGGTCTCCACTTCAATATGGAAACGGCCTCCGGCCAGAGCTTCCCGGCCCAGCTTATCAATGGCCCCCTGAATTACCATCTTCCCCTTCGCCAGAATGCCGATGCTGTGGCACACCCGCTGCACCTGATATAACTGGTGCGAAGAGAGCACCACGGTGGTGCCCGCCTTGGGCAGGTCCTCTATGAGGTCGAGGAGCTGGTTAATGCCCTTGGGGTCCAGGCCGGCAGTTGGCTCATCAAGGAAAACCAGCTTCGGCCTTTTAATCAGCACTTCGGCAATGCCCAATCTCTGCTTCATGCCGCGGGAGTACTTGCCCACTGTTTTTTCAATCTTTCGTTCCGGCCCCAGCGTTTCCGCTATCTCGTTATCGGTAAGGCCGACCATTCCCAGCACTTCTTCCGCCCGCTGACTGGCTTCGGTATAGCTGATGCCATTCAGGTCGGCGATGAAGCGCAGATTTTCGCGCGCGGTCAGGTTCTCATAGAAACCCACTCTTTCCGGGAGATAGCCGACCTGCCGCTTGACCTTGAGCGGCTCACGGGTGGGGCTAAAGCCAAGCACACTGACTGTGCCTGAAGACGGCTCGGTCAGGCCCAACATCATGAGGATGGTGGTTGTTTTGCCGGCGCCGTTCGGGCCGAGCAGGCCGAATACCTCATTTTCCTTCACCTGAAGGTTGAGGTTATCTACGACGGTAACGCCGTCGTAGCGCTTGGTCAGCTCCTGTGTCGCTATGGCTAACGTTTCACTCATAAACTACCGCCGACTGAACCGCATGAAGATAACCACCAGCCCCATAATGACAACGGCGATTATGATGACACCAATCCACCCCCAGATGGTGGGCGTCTCCACGGTAACCCGGATATTTATCTTTTCCGAAGTCTTCTGAACTCCGGAGGCCCGGACACTTATCATATAATCGCCAGCGATTGTCTCCGGTGGTGGTTTGATATTCATCTCTATGATCCGTGTACCAAACGCCTCCAGCTCGTCCACCTGCTCGGGTGAAAATTTAACTGACCACCCCTCCGGACTATCGGGCGAAAATGTGATTTTATCAATCGGTGCCGTGCCCAAGTTGCCCACCGTAATGGAGAAGTAGTTATCCCGGCCAGCCTTTGCCTTGGTGTCGTAACGCTCGCCTGTCGGGGCCAGAAGCAGAGCATAACTGGCGGTAATCACAGCCTTAAGTTCAATGGTGTCTTTCAGGTCGCCGGAGACTACTTCCAGCGTTATTTTATAATCACCCGGTTCAGGAAGTGGCCAGAATGGTGCTTTGGCGACCATCCTTGTTTTCTCGGAATAAGCCACGCTGCCCGGTTTGAGGGCAATGGCCGATACTCTTTTATCCTTCTCGAATTGCGGGGTGAAATAGACCTCCCACCCCTGAGGTGCTTTAGTGACAAGGTCGAAGTTTCTGGGTTCCCCCAGGATATCAGCAGCTACGTACTTGAACTCAACCTCAAAAACAAAATCATTGCCGGCAATCGCCTCGATACTGGGGTGGATGGCCCGCACTTCAATCGCTTCCGACATTTCTATGCGCTTCAAAGTAACCCTGATTTCGATTTTCTCCGTAGAAGCCTGCTCACCTTCCGCCCAGAGGGTCACAAAATAATCCCCGGTGGTAAAATCTTCCGGTGCAGAGACACTGGCGTAAATTCTCTCGCTATCAAAGGCCTCGAGCGTTGCCATTCGGGGCGGGTCGAATTTCAGCGTCCAACCGTCCGGCACTTCACCCTTGAGAGCGATTTTGGTAACCGCCTCATCACCAATATTTTCCAGGTCCACCCGGATATCTTTGTCCCGGCCAGCCACCATTATGGTACTGTAGACACCGTCAGCCGGCGTCATAGTTAGGGCGTATTCTGTCCCGTCTTGGGCAAATACAGCACCGACCGGAGAAATCGCCAGCAGGCTCACCAGCACCAGGCAGATAATTCTTAATTTTTGCATGCTTCACCACCTCACTAAGTATATTGGAACTCACAAGTATACGATGCTTTTTAATAATACTACAAACTCAATCGCAAATTCAACACCCGGTTTTTCCAGCGCCATTATTCAGCCAGCAACTCCCTGACTTTTTCAGTGAGAGCCGGCAGCACCTTCTTCCAGTCGCCGACCACGCCGAAACGTGCCTCGCGAAAGATGTTGGCCTCAGGGTCTTTATTGATGGCCACGATGTTCTTACACCCGGAACAGCCCGCCATATGCTGGCTGGAACCGGAGATGGCCACGGCAATGTAAAGGTCAGGAGCGACTATTTTGCCGGTGAGACCGACCTGGCGTACATCAGGCACCCAGTCGTTATCACAGGGAGGCCGGCTGGCACCCACCGCCCCCTTCAGCACTCCCGCCAGTTCTTCCAGTTGCTTGAACCCTTCGGCACTGCCAATACCTCTCCCGCCACTGACCACCACATCGGCCGCCTCAAGGCTGATACCTTCTACCTCCTGCTTCACCTTCTCTATAACCCTGGTCCTTACCGCGGCCTGGTCCAGACCGGCTTCAATGTTCACCACCTCGCCCTTTCTTGATGCGTCCGGCGCCAGCGGCGTCATGGCTTTGGTTCTCACCGTGGCTATCTGAGGGTCAAGCTCGCTGGTGAAAACGGCCAGGGCATTGCCCCCGTAGACCGGTTTGGTGCGCAGCAGGCGTTTCGATCCGGGGTCAATGGCCAGTTCGATGCAGTCCATGGTGGCAGTTGTTTCCAGCCGGAAAGCCAGCCCCGGCGCCAGGTCACGGCCGATAGACGTCTGCCCGATGAGTAAAATGCGGGGCATCGTCTGCCTGACCACCTTTTCCGCCGCCGTGACACAGGCATCAGCCTGGTAGTCCTGCAGCAGGGCATCATCAACGAGGTATACCTTATCGGCGCCAGAGGCGAACGCTTCCTGCGCTAAGCCGCCGACGCCGCTGCCGACGATTACAGCGCTAAGTTCCTCGCCCAGGTCATCGGCCAGCTTCCGGCCGCAGCCCAGCAGTTC
>CAZQWO010000114.1:0-4153 GCA_964597015.1 uncultured Dehalococcoidaceae bacterium | reverse complement strand
CGCGCGGATGGCAGACGTTGTTATAGGCGGCCTGTCCTACCCTGAGCACGATTTTGTCTATTTCCTGGCCTGCCAGGTCGTTCTTATGTACGATGTCCAGTACATTGTCGATGGGGCAGAGGGTATACCCGCAGGAAGGATACGGCTTTATGGCTAAATTCATGACCTCGTACCTTTGCCCGAAACCGTCCAGCAGCCGGGTCAGGTCGTGGTGGATTCCCCGGTAATAGACTTCATAAAAGCCGGCCTTGGAATCCAGAAACCGCTTGGAAGTGCCCAGGCCATTTCTGCCCAGCACCGCCGACAGCATGGCGGCCCGGGCCGACAGGCCCTGCTGTAGCGACAGGGTGGCCCCGCCGCCAGCGTCGCGCACGCCCTGAACATTACCGGCGGACTGGCTGTAGGCCAGCCCCAGCGCATTGAGCATCTGTTCGGAGTTAAATCCCATCAGCTTTCCTGCAGTTATCGCCCCGCCGAAGATACCGCAAACATCTCCCACCCATCCGCTCAACCCGGAACAATAGTCGGGCACCATGCGCATACGGCACATAACCTCCGAGCCGATGGCGACGGCGCTGATGAAATCCCGGCCGCTGACTTTGCCGCAGAGTTCCGCCGTGGCCAGTGCTACCGGCACCATGGTCGGGGGAGGCTGCGTTCCGGTGCTGAAATGATATTGATTGAAATCCAGGGCCCGGCCCATCGTAGCGTTGATAAAAACGGCCTCGTGGGTGGGGAGGGCGGTATCATGTAGGAAAACGCTGGCCTCCGGCTTACCCTGCCATCGGCTGACCACCTCGAACAACTTTTTCGCCACCGGCGTGGTGGAGCCGGCAATGGCCACGCCTATGAGGTCGACGATGCTCTTCTTGCCGGCCGTTACCACTTCCGGGGGCAAATCATCATAATTGGTTGAGATTGCCTTGTCTACCAGTTCCTCTTCAAGGCTCATTTCATTCTCCCCCGCAGTGTCGATTGTCTCTGCTCATCCACTGGCATTATTGGATGTTATCAAATACCCAGGTTGAAAACCCTGTTCGGGTTATCGAAGAGAACCTTTTTCACGTCTTTATCGCTCAGGCCAAGGCGCCGCATCTGTACCGCTATCCTTGGCACCGATAATGGGTCGGAACGGTGGCGGATTCGGCTATCACTGCTGACCAGTATGCGGTCCATATCGTTCTCGGCTATAATCTTGGCCGCGTCTTCGGGGGTAAACCTCCGCATGGGCAGCACGGAAAGGCCGGCAATGCAGCCGGCGTCGGTGATGGTTCTGGTGGTGCTGGCGTCGGAGTGAACGATAATCGCCTTGCCCCTGTCGAGCCCGACCTCGTCAATGAGCTTTATATACCGCTCAATCCAGTCGGCCCTTTCCGTGGAAGTAAGATGCATTACCGCTGCTTTATTGTGTTCTCTGGCGATTCCGAGCTCTGTTCTCAGTATATCTTCCTGCTTGCCCAGATCGGGGCAGGTGCCTGACTTCGGCTCCAGACCAACTTCACCGACGCCTGCCACGCTCTCCCGTTGCAAATATTCGGGCAATGCGTCCAGTATCTTCTCGTAGTCGGCAGGAACGGCATTCATGTTAATGCCGACGAGAACGCGGACATCTATGAAGTAATCAGAAGCGCGCTTGGTCTCTCCGACGAGCGTGTGCTCAAAGTAGTTAATCGCTGCCTGGGCTGACGTGGCGTAGTCCATACCACCAGCGGCGTCGGCGATAAGGACTTTGATACCACATGCCGACATAGCCTCCAGGTCCTGAAGCCCCAGGGATTCCATCATCACATGGGAATCTATTAACTGCATTGGTGACCCCCTTTCCGTATGTAACTTTATATTGAGTTGATATAAATAAGATTAAATTTTTTGATACTTCTGTCCCCGCGGGGGCGATTTTTTCACGTCCACGCCCAGCATCTCTCCGAGCTTGGCATACGCGGGTTTAAGGTCATACTCCTCCTTGTACTCCTGAGTGATTGGCAGACCCCAGCTGTGCTCCTGGAGGAATCGGGTACCGGCAACAAAATCGGGGAGCATCTCCGGCACCACGGTAAAGAGAATCTCGTCGTCCTGGGCGGCAGCCAGGCGGCGGTCTCCCTTGCAGGGGATTGCCACTGTACATTCACGTTTCAGTAATGCGGGCACGGTTGCATAAACGCAGGCGGCATGCCCTGACAGCTGGCAGTAGAGGTCCCTGCCATCAATCCAGTTTTTAATAATCAAAAGCTGGCTGGTCTGTGCCCCGGAAACGTGCATCACGATGACGTCAGGCATGAAGCTGCAGGTATTGATGGGTGCCGAAACTATGCCTTTATAAGCGCCGTATTCCAGGTAGGGCATGTTCTGGCACCATATGGCGGCATCCTCAAGCTTTCTGACGCTGTCGGGGTAGCGGTGCTGCCCTTCTAAAAAGTAAGGGATACGTTCGGCCAGGCCCAGGCCGATAACGGGTTCAAAGCACCACATATCCTCTTTAAACATGGCGATGGTCAGGTTAGCGCGCTGGGACTCGGCAAAGCTCTGGCATAAAGAATATTTGTGGCCCCAGTCACGCGTTGGCACGATAGCGTCTTTGGGTGTTTCGGCAGCGCTTTTCAGCATCTTGACCGCGATGGGGTGAACCCGCATGCGGAGCCAGGCTTCCAGTTCCGTACCGTATTCATGGATTTCTTGCAAAGATAACATCATTTCCCTCCTTATTTCAGAATGATTTGTTGAGTGTATCTATCATTTCCCAAACAGATGCTCGGCTTACCCTGATTGCGAACTGTCCTCGATTGTTACTAACTGGCGCGCCCCGCTCTGACCTCTTTGATGAAGTCTGCCACCATTTCATTCAGGAGGTAACGGGTCTGATAACCAAAGTCCTGGGAGGCAACGGTGTTATCCATCTCGTAGCTGACGCCGCTGTTGGCTATCTTCATGGCTTCACTTTTATCCCACTCAAAGGTGAGCCGGGCATCAGGGATGTGTTTTTTTATCTGTTCGGCTACTTCCGATAGATTGGCCATGAAGCCGTGGACGTTATAAACCCGTTGTCTCAACCTGCTTTCATCAGCCTTCTTGAGCTCTATCATGGCTCTGACCGCATCTTTGATGTAGATGTAGGCGCAGGGGGCGTCGGGGTTGGAGTGGATAACGTACGGCTGCCCCAGGGCTGTTCTTTCCATTATCCCTGACCAGTCGCCATAATAATAGGAAATCTGACGGGTCGGACCAACGACCATGGCGTACCTTATGGCACGGAAATTAACGCCGTACTGTCGGTGGTACTGTTCCCCGAGCCGTTCGCAGCACACTTTGGTGGTGGTGTACATGTTTTCCGTGTTCTGCGGTGTATCATCGGATACTTTTTTGGGGGGATTATTTAATCCGTAGGTAGCGCCGGAACTAACGAAGATGACATCCTTCAGGCCGAGAATGTGGGCCGCCTCCAGGATATTCACCGTACCCAGCACGTTAACTCTAAAACCATTGGCAGCGCTATACTCGCAGTCTTTACTTAACAGGGCTGCGGTGTGGTATAGGGTGTCGATATCGTACTTTTTCAATACCTCGAGTATTTGCACCCAGTTGCCGATATCGCCGCTCCGGATTTCCACCTTGCCTTCAAGGTCGGCGGCGCTGGGTGGCAACTTGCTTCTTCTCTGGAACAGGACTACTTCCTCACCACCAGCCAGCAGCTCCCTGGCCAGATACGTTCCAAACAGCCCGAAGCCACCGGTCACCAGATTTCTTGCCATGAAATTTCCTCCTTACTTCAATCGGGAACAAAGGCGACGGCGCGGACCCAGCCGGCACCGGCGTTTTGTACTTTTACGGGAAAGGCGTAAACCATAAAACCGAAGTGGGGCAGCTGGTCAAGGTTGGCCAGCCATTCGAGGATGCACATGCCCTTTTCACCGGCGGCGCGATGTCCCTGCATGTAACTTCCGGGTCTCAGGCCTTTCTGAAGGTCGGATATCTGCATTCTGGCCGGGCGGTCCCAGATGGGAGCATCAGTGCCGACGACTCTCATGCCCTGGTTGCCGAGCCAGAGAGTGGCCTCGCGTGTCATACCGGCATTCATCTCATCACAGCCTGGCTGGCCGTAATGGGCGGAGGCCCCGGTCTTGATTAGAACGATGTCCATTGGTTTAAGTGTATACCC
>CAZQWO010000113.1:0-4195 GCA_964597015.1 uncultured Dehalococcoidaceae bacterium | reverse complement strand
GATGACGAGGCCTTTACCGCCAGCAGCGGCCTGAGGATGGGTGTCCAGGAGATGACCCGATTCGGTATGAAAGAAGCCGACTTCGCCGAGCTGGCGGACTATGTGGCAGCGGTCATTCTTGAAGAAAAGAACGTTGCCGACGATGTCGCCCGCCTCCGGCAGAGGTTTACCACCATGAATTACTGCCTGCCCGCGAAAAAAGCCGAGCCGCTTATTGAAAAACTGCTTGGTAGCCTGTTAAAATTCTAGGACTGGTATTCAAAAAAAGTTAAGAGGTGATTGCCAATGCCCAGCATTCCTTACCAGGAGATAAAACCCCCGCAACGGATTCTACTCGGTCCCGGCCCCAGCAATGTCCATCCCCGCGTCCAGCAGGCCATGCTGGCACCCGTGATCGGGCACATGGACCCGTACTTTTACACCATTATGGAAGACACCATGAAACTGCTGCGCTACCTGTTCCGGACCGGTAATGAGCTCACCTTCCCCATCTCGGCCACCGGTTCGGCGGGTATGGAAGCCGGCCTCTGCAATTTTCTGGAACCGGGTGACGTTGCCGTCATCGCGGACAACGGGTACTTTGCCGACCGGATGATAAACATCGCCTCGCGCTGCGGCGCGGAGATTATCCGTCTGGAGGCCGAGTGGGGCCGCATCATTGAGCCTGAGGCAATCGAAGCCGCCCTTAAATCCCGGAAAAAAGTGAAGATGCTGGCACTGGTTCACGCCGAGACCTCCACCGGCGTTCTGCAACCTCTTGCTGAAGCCGCTCAACTGGCCAAACAGTATGAAGCGCTGTTCCTGGTGGATGCGGTTACATCTTTGGGAGGACACGAGCTGGCGATAGACGACTGGGGCATTGACATCTGCTACAGCTGTTCTCAGAAGTGCCTCAGCTGCCCGCCCGGACTGTCCCCTATCACCGTCAACCAGAAGGCCATGGACACTATCCCGAACCGCTCTCACGCTATACCAAGCTACTATTTTGACCTCTCGCTGCTCTCCAAATACTGGATAAGGGACAAGGGGCAAAGAGCCTATCATCACACCGCGCCCGCCTGCATGTTCTACGCCCTGCACGAGGCTCTGGCACTCGCCGCCGAGGAGGGTCTGGAGGCACGCATCCAGCGTCATGCCAAGCATGGCACCGCACTTCAGGCTGGCCTCGAGGCAATGGGGCTCGCCTTACACGCCCAGCCCGGCTACCGCCTTCACACATTGACCACGGTGTGCATTCCGGAAGGCATTGACGATGCCCGCATACGGCAGCGCCTCCTCAGCGATTACAGCCTTGAAATCGGGGGTGGGCTGGGGGCACTGAAGGGCAAGGTCTGGCGTATCGGGCTTATGGGTTATTCCTCCAGTGAGCAGAATGTATTGCTCGTCCTCTCGGCACTGGAGAAATTGCTGGCCGAGGAAGGTTACCGGACAGAGGCCGGTGCCGGCGTTAGCGCCGCGGTTAAGTCACTTCAGAGCTAACTTTTGTTGCCTCCGCTGAACTGGCTATGATGCTCCAGTATCTCGCTGACTATGTCGTCCTGCTCTTTTCCCCGGCAGTCGATGGTGATATCAGCATACTTGAAATATAGAGGCCTTCTCTCCTCATATATCTGCCGCAGTGTCCTGTAGTGCAGGCCAACGATTCCCCGGTCAAGACCGCCTACCAGCTTGGCTTCTATATTGGCAAAAGAATCGTCTAAATAAATGAGAACCGCATTCTCACTCAGGTAGTCCATAAGGTCGGGATGGTAGATAATGCTGCCCCCCGGTGCCACCACCATTCGCAGCAATGGAATTTCAAGCACGTGACGCTTTTCCAGCTGCAGAAAAGCTTCTTCACCCGCGCTGTCGATGATTTCCTGTACCCGCTTCCCTTCCTTCTGAAAAATATAGTCGTCCACATCCAGGAAATCATAGCCGAGGGCCTGCGCCAGCACTGTTCCGATCGTGGACTTGCCCACACCGGCCATGCCAATAATAACAATGCCCGCCTTTCCCATTCCGAGTACCTCGCTACCGGTCACCAACCAAAGAATAGCACCTGCCTGAAAAATCCGTCAACTTTATAATTGAACTCCGAAACTTGGTATGAAAAAATCCAGACAGGGTATTTACTTGGCCATCTTTTTACCGTATACTACCTGAAACATCGTGACGGACATTACAATCACAATACTGCTGGCCACCGCGGCCTATTTACTGGGGGGCTGCCCTTTCTCCCTCCTGGTGGGGCGGTGGCTGTTGAATAAAGATATCCGTGAATACGGTGATGGCAATCCCGGCGCAGTCAATGTCTTCCGGGCCGGCGATGTCAAGACCGGCGTTATTGCCATTATTCTTGATATCGGGAAGGGATTCCCTTTCGTCTTCATCGCTCACTTTCACTTCGGACTTCCCGAACTGATGGTCGTTGCCATCGGCTTGAGCGCTATACTCGGCCATGCTTTCTCTCCATTTCTGCGCTTCAAGGGCGGCAAGGCCCTGGCTGTTACCGGCGGGGTTCTCCTGGCGCTCCCCCAGCACCATCTATTCCTGCTCTTCATCGTCTTTATTTTTGCCGCCTTTTTATTCATTGAACAGGACGCCTGGACAGCCGTAGCCTCCCCAGCTGGCACACTGACCTATCTGGTAATAACCCGGGGAGACTCATGGGAATTACTGTTTACACTTGGTGTTCTCATAGTATTTTTCATCAAGCAATATGAAAGCTTGAAGACCGTCCCCAGATTCAGATTGAAACCGGTACGATGGTACCAGTCAAGAAGCTAATGAATTGAAAGGAGAGCTGATGAAATGCTGTTTCAGGGGATAATCGCCGCCGGGCTTTTCATCTTCATGCTCAATCTTTCCCTTAACCTAAAAAATCTCAAGACCCTGCGCCGCGATGAGAAAGTCCCTGAGCCAGCGCCGCTCATTTCTGTCCTTGTCCCCGCCCGCGATGAGGAAGCAAATATCGCCGCCTGCCTTGTTTCCCTGCAGAAGCAGGACTACCCCAACTACGAGATTCTGGTGCTGGATGATAACTCCACAGACAATACCGGAATTATAATAGATAACATTGCCACCAGTGACCGCCGCATACGCCCACTTCGAGGCGAGCCGCTGCCCAAAGGCTGGGCGGGCAAGTCCTTTGCCTGCTATCAGCTAGCCAAGGAAGCCCGCGGCTCCTGGCTCCTGTTTGTTGACGCCGATACCACGCATGCTACCTATATGCTGCGCAGCTCCCTGGCTCAGGCGCTCCGTTTAAATTCCTCTCTTCTTTCCGGCTTTCCCCGCCAGCTGGCAAACTCACTGCCCCAGAAGATAGCCATTCCGGTGCTGTATTTCATCATTCTTACCTGGTTTCCACTCTGGTGGTTGCAGCGCTCCAAAGGAACCAAACCATCACTGGCCATCGGCCAGTTCCTGCTTCTCCCCAGAGAAGACTACTGGCGCATTGGCGGTCACGAAGCGGTAAAGTCCCGCATTCTGGAAGACGTCTGGCTGGGCGTTGAGATAAGCCGCCGCGGTGGCCGCCAGGTGGCCGTCGACCTGTCTCCCGCGGTCTCCTGCAATATGTACCACAGTGTCGGTGCCATGTTAGAGGGCTTTATCAAATGGATTTACTCGGTGGCATCTCTGTCCCCTGTTGCCCTGGCAATCATGATGGCCGCTGCCTACTTTTTCTACCTGGCGCCGTTTTATTCGCTCTGGCGAGAACTATTCGTGGTTGTTGGCCCTTCCGGACTGCGCGCCATTGTCATCTCCCAGGTGGGCATGATACTGTTTATGCGCTGGCTGGTGGACAGTCGTTTTAAAGAGCCGTTTATCTCGGTTTTCCTGCATCCGCTCGGCCTCTCCTTCCTTTTCCTGTCCGCCCTCTACGCCGTCTTCAGACGCGCGATTGGCGCCGGCGTACGCTGGAAAGAACGGCTTTACAGTCGTGAATCTTCCGTTGAATAACACAGCGATTTCAGAAATAGAATATTTTACATCTTACTATGCTTGACAGTACGTGCTATAATAATTTAACAATTTAAAATTGAATACCAGGCAGTAAAATGTACGGAGAGCCAGGTAAGAGTTCTAATCACTCAGCTACGAGTTATGCTACGGCTCTGAGCTTTCCGCACAGGTGGGTAAATTACATCCCCCAATTATTAATTTCAACAAAAAAAAGCACTTTTATTTTCAATCCTGTGAATATGTACTGACC
>CAZQWO010000112.1:0-4281 GCA_964597015.1 uncultured Dehalococcoidaceae bacterium | reverse complement strand
CTTCTCTGTATTCCGGTGTTCATATAAGCTTCGTTATCATAGCAGATATAGATAAACTTGGTGCCGCAGTCAATGGCCCCGGACAGCGCCTGAATGCCGATGTCCGCCGTGCCGCCGTCGCCGGAGAAGCCGACGACATGGATATCTTCCCGCCCCTTTCTCTTGAAGCCGGCGCTCACACCCGAACAGGCGGCCGCAGTGGCGGCGAAGGCCATCACCGTGAACGGCACAAAGAACGGCGCCTGCGGATAATAGCAGGACACGGTGCTGATGCAGTTGGCCGGCACTATATAAACGCTGTTCTTTCCGAGCACTTTGATGGTCAGGCGCACCGCTAGGACAGCAGCGCAGCCGGCACAGCCATAGGCAGACTGGTAATATTCCCTTTTGTCTATATCCTTCAGCTTCATGGGTCAATAAACTCCAGATGCGGCGTAGTCCCTCTTTCCGCAGCCAGTGCCTTTTCCAGCATATATCTCATCTTTTCCGGCGGCACGTCAGCCCCACCCAGCCCACCAATAAAGTTGAGTATTGCCGGCGGGTTGGGCAGGCTATACAGGGCAGCTTTCAGGTCGGTGGCCAGCGCCCCTTCATAGCCCCAGGAGCAGTCGCGGTCCAGGACCGCCGCCGCCTTCACCTGCGAGATAACCTTCCTCAATGGCTCGACCGGAAAGGGCCGAAATGCCCTTACCTTGACCAGGCCCACTGCCTTTCCCTCGTCACGCATTTCATCGACCACGTCGCGGGCGGTGCCGATGTATGCCCCCATGGCCACCAGAAGCGCCTCCGCACCATCGCCGCGATACTCCTCAATCAAGCCGCCGTAATGGCGACCGAAGACACGGGCAAATTCATCACCCACCTCCATAATTATCTCCCCCGCACTTTCCGCCGCCGTCTGCTGTTCTTCACGCCAGTGCGCGTAATACTTGCCGAAGCCACCGACGGATATTGAGTAAGGGTTGTCCACGTCCAGGGTAACCACCGCATCATACGGAGGCAGAAAAGAGTCCACCGTTGCCTGGTCGGGAATCTCCACCAGTTCCTCGGTGTGCGACTGGATAAATGCGTCCAGGCAGACCATCACCGGCAGCAGCACACGGTGGTCCTCGGCGATACGGTACGCCTGGAGCACCATGTCCAGCGCCTCCTGACCGGTCTCGGTGAATATTTGAATCCAGCCCGTATCCCGCTGCTGGATGGCGTCCTGCTGGTCCCCCCAGATACTCCAGGGCAGCGCCACCGAACGGCAGACATTGACCAGCACCAGCGGATAGCGACCCCCCGCGGCATAGGCCAGCATCTCATGCATGTACTCCAGGCCCTGGGACGAAGTGGAGGTAAAAGCACGCGCCCCGGCCATCCGCACCCCCATGCAGGCGGTCAGCGCCGAGTGCTCCGACTCAACCTTCAGGTAGTCAGCGTCCATTTCGCCATCGGCGATGTATTTGGCTATCTTCTCCACGATGCTGGTCTGCGGGGTAATGGGATAGGCAGCGACCACGTCGACGCGGGCCAGCTTGGCCGCCTGGGCTACCGCCTCGTTGGCCGTGATAAATTTCTTGATTGGCATTTTGGTGGCCATTGATTATCACCTTACTGCTCGACCATCTCTATCGCTTTGGTCGGACATTCCCTGGCGCAGATACCGCAGCCCTTGCAGTCCTCAAAGTCGAAGGTTACCTTCCGGTTCGCCTCGTCCTGAACGATGGCTCCCTCGGGGCAGAAGACCCAGCAGAACAGGCAGAAAGTGCATTTTCCCTTGAGAACGGGCTTGGACGTGCTCCAGCTCCCCATCCTGGTAGGTCTGGTGCCGGCTTTCTGTACCGGCCCCGGGATTGTTTTCTCCTTTTTCATTTTCCCCCGACTTTCTGGTAGGCTGCCTCAGCCGCCGCAAGGTTGCGGTCGACGACTCTCTTGGGCAGCGTGCTGGAGATGGCTTTCTTTATGGATTCCAGGCTGACGATGCCGGTAACACCGGCCAGCGCACCGAGCATGGCAGTATTGACAATAGCCACCCCGATATGTTCCCGGGCAATTGCCGTCGCGTCCACGATGGTGACATTGAGAGTATCCGGAATCTTCTGCAACTGCTCTCTGCCTTTACGCGTGTTGATAAGAAGGGTGGCTCCTTCCGCAGCGCCATCCGTTATGTTAACCACGTCCAGCAGGGTATCATCAAGCACAATGATTGTCGTCGGGTGATATATCTGGCTGCGGGTCCGGATGGCACGGTCGCTGATGCGAGTGAATGCCTGCACGGGAGCGCCACGACGCTCCGCGCCAAAGCTGGGGAATGAAACGGCGTGTTTGCCCTCATAGAGCGCGGCGGCGCAGCCCAGCATGCTGGCGCCGAGGACTGCCCCCTGCCCACCTCGTCCGTGCCAGCGCACCTCCTCAAGATGCCCTTTCTGGTTCATTCCAGCCCATTATAGCACAGTGCTGCTTATCCGCAAAAAAGATGGCTAACAAGCACCGATATTGTTCAGACAATCGGCCCGAGGGTATAGATGCCGGGGAAGTTGCCGTAGCCCAGTATCTCCGCCTTGGTCTGCTTGCCGGAGGCAACCGCCAGCACTTCCTGGTATATTTTTTCGCCACTTTCTTTAAGTCCGGCGCCCTTCCCCGCCGTCATCTCAACGAGCATATCGATATGGTCAGGCAGGCGCTGGAAGGTGACCGGGTTTCCCGTTATCTTGATTATCGGCATAAAGGGAAAGCCCTGCGGCACGCCCAGGCCCGTCGAGAAAAGGCCAATCTGGGCGCCGGCCGCCGCCAGCGCGGTGAGAAACTCCGGTTCACGCCCCGGGGAATCGACAATGAACAGTCCCTTGCCCTTGACTCGCTCCCCGTAGTTATAGACATCCTGAATTGTTCTGGTGCCGCCTTTGGCAATCGCCCCCAGCGATTTTTCCTCAATTGTGGTCAGTCCGCCGGCGATATTGCCGGCGCTCGGGTTACCCCCGCGCATATCGCCCCCGCTGGCCCTCACCCGCCTTTCCAAGTCATCGACGATTTTAAATATTTTATCGGCGACTTTCTTACTGACCGCGCGCCGTGCCAGGATGTGCTCGGCGCCGAGAAACTCCGTTGTCTCACCAAAAATGCAGGTGCCGCCGTGGTCAAGAACTATATCACAGACCGCACCGGCCGCCGGATTGGAGGCCAGCCCCGAGGTGGTGTCCGAGCCGCCGCATTTCACCCCGACCACCAGATGGGAATCATCAAACTCCTGCGGCCTTATTTGGGAAGCCTCACTGACCAGCGCCTGAGCGATGAGCAGACCTTCACCCAGAGCCACCGTTGCGCCGGCCTTCTGAATGACCACCTTTTTCACCGGCCTGCCGGTGGCGGCAATCTCCTTCTCGATACGCTCAACATCAGTACCCTCGCAGCCGAGGCTCACCAGCAGAACACCAGCCAGGTTCGGGTTCTGGCCTACGGCCGCCAGCGTGCGCGTGGTGATTTCAAGGTCTGGCAGCAGCTGACCGCAGCCGGCCTGGTGAAGAAAAGGTGCCGTTCCCCTGATTTGCTGCGCAATCCAGTGAGCCACGTCATTGGCGCAGCCGACGGTCGAGATAACGCCAACGTAATTGCGCACCCCCACCGAACCGTCGGCACGGGGATAGCCGAGAAAGCTCATCAGGCACCTCCTTCGGTTCCGGCGCTGCCCCTGGTGCTCACCACGTTGTGCACGTGAACATAGTCGCCGGCACCAATCAACGCCGTGGCATTGCCAATGGCCTCACCATACTTGATTACCGGCGCACCGGCCTCGATACGGGCCAGACTGAACTTGTGGCCAAACGGTATCCTCGATGTCAGCTTTACGGTCAGCAGCTTACCCCCAGCATCAATCTTAACGCTGCTCCCCGGCTCCAGGTCAACCAGGGCCGTGGCCACGTTGTCCTTTTCGTTTAGCACGATTGCTTCTTCTTTTAGTTCCATACCATCAATCCCTGCCTGCCGCCATAAATACTAGCAGATAGACTACTATACTTCAAGGCCGGGCGGCGGTTTAACGCCGAGACGCTCGGCGACGCCGCGCAGCTTCTGCACGGTGAGCGCTGGCAAAGGAACACCGTTTTTAGAACGGTCCAGATATGTCCGGTACTCAGGCTCACCGGGCACCAGTATCTCGCTAAACCCGTCCGCTCTGGGCAGCGCCTTGATGCCGTCAATCATCTCGTCGATATTCGCTTTATATTCCTCCAGGTCGGTGAACTGGCTGAGAGTTGCCGGCTGCTGAGCTCAGGGAACTCCCGGGCTGCCGCCAGTATT
>CAZQWO010000111.1:0-4338 GCA_964597015.1 uncultured Dehalococcoidaceae bacterium | reverse complement strand
GGGTAGGACAGGCCGCCTATAACAACGTCTGCCATCCGCGCGAGACCAAATCTCGTCCGGAAACAGTCGGCGATGCCATGTTCAGCATTCCCTATACCATCGGCAGCGCTATCTTCGGCGGCGACGTCTTTTTAGAAGATTTTTCTGCCGAAGCCATAAAAGACGCCCGGCGCTTAAAGGAAGTTGACAAGGTCGAATGCTTCCTGGACCCGGATGTTGAGGCGGAAGCCAGCAAACTGAGCCTCAGGTTATCGCTGAACGTCGCCGAAGTGTCCACCAGGGACGGCAAAAATTTCAGCCAGAAAATGCTTCATGCCAGAGGGTCCCCGGAAAAGCCAATGACATTTGAAGAGTGCACGGAAAAGGCACGGCGATGCGCCCAATTCGCCGGGTTCAGCGCCGAGAAGATGGACAGGCTGGTGACACTGGTAAGCGGGCTGGAGCAGCTGGAAGACGTCAATGTTATTACGGAACTTCTAAAATAGTATGTGCTGGAAAGCGCTATGAAACCGGAAACCAATGCTTTCGCTTCCTGGGAGTCCCTGCGGAGCTTTATTATCGACATGTTCTGCCGCGTCGGCGTAACCCGGGACGATGCCGAGACGGTAGCCGGGGCGCTGATATGGGCCAACCTGCGCGGCGTGGACTCTCACGGCGTGCAGTTGCTGCCGTGGTATATAGAAGCGATTAAAATAGGCCACTTCAACATCAAACCCGATATACGTATAGAGAAGGAAAGCCAGGCCAGCGCCACTATTGAAGCCAACCTGGCCATGGGAGCCGTGGTCAACGCTTTCGGCATGAACCTGGCCATAGAGAAGGCCAGAAACACCGGCATCGGCTGGGTGTTCATCCGCAATACGAATCACCAGGGTGCGCTCGGGCACTATTCACAAATGGCCGCCATGAATGACATGGCCGGGATAGCCTGGGTATGCAGCATTGCCAATACGGTGCCATATGGCGCCAGAGCGCCGGGGACAGCCAATAACCCCATTTCCATTTCGGTGCCCAGGAGAGGCCAACACCCCTTAACTCTCGATATGTCCACGAGCGTTGCCGCCGCCCAGAAAATAGCCGTCGCCAAAGCCAAGGGCAGGCCCATACCGGAAGGGTGGGCACTCGATAGAGAAGGAAACCCGACCACAGACCCGGAGAAGGCGGCCGTTCTCCTCCCCGTGGCTGGAGCCAAGGGCTCCGGGCTATCCCTCATGCTGGAATGCCTGTGCAGCGTAATGGTGGGCAATCCCCGTCTGGAGCCGGTCCTGCGCGGTGATATACTGCCCCTGTGGCTCGGGACCATGATTGGCAACCCCGAGCGCATTCGTCGGGCCATTCAAAACAGTGCCGTGGCCGCCATTGATATCGGCGCTTTCACCGACACAGATGGCTATAAGACGCATATTGAAAACCTGATATCCGGTATAAAGAAACTGCCGAGAGCCGACGGATGCGACGAGATTCTCCTTCCCGGTGAACCAGAGGTCAGGAATTATGAACAGAGGATGAAAGAGGGAATTCCCATCCCGGAGAAGACTGCCCTCACCCTGCAAAACCTGGCCGATGGTCTGGGAGTGGAGGTACCCTGGCAATTATAAACATAGAAAGTGGCATCACGTTCCGGAGGTAAAGGAAGTTGAAGCTGACCGCAGATGAAGAACGAATGCTGGCCGGTGAGTCCGGTCCCGGCGTACAGAGGGCGCTGGCACTGCTGATAGCCATAGGTGAGGCATACGAGGCCGAGAAATTAATCGATATATCCTCGTCACATATCCTCTCGCCGGAAATGCAGTTCTGGAACACGGGACAGCTCTCACGCTGGGCCCGGGAGCTGGTAGCCGAGTCCGTCGAAGGGGCAACCCACTTCCGAGTCCCCGTCACCATCAACCCGATTTTTCTCGAACCGGCGATAGCCGAGAGGCTGGGATATCCCGAAAGCTATATCGAGGAAATGCGCCAGTCCCTTGCCTCTGGGCGGGAAACGTACGCCAGACTGGGGGTAATCCCCACCTACACCTGCTGTCCGTTTTATATCCACCCCCTGCGACAGGGAGAGCATTCCGGCGGCGCTGAATCACTGGTGGTGCTTTTCAACAACTCGGTCCTCGGGGTGAGGGTTAATCGCGAATCCGGCCCCACCGCTTTAGCCACGGCCCTCACCGGAAAAACCCCGCTCTATGGAATGCACCTGCCCGAAAACAGACACGGCCAGGCACTCATTGAATTAAAGGATGACCTTGAACCCGGGGCTTTCACCTATGCCGATTACAATGCCCTGAGTTACGGCGTGGGCAAAATGGTGGTCGATAAAATCCCGGTTTTCCTGGGGCTGCCCCGGAATATGTCAATAACGCAGCTCAAATATCTCTGCGCGCCTCTCGGTGTTTCCGCCGGCATACCCATGTTCCACGCGGTGGGCATAACCCCCGAGGCGCCCTCGGTGGAAGTCGCCCTCGGAGGCAAAAAACCGGAAATGACCATCGAAGTGGGCAAAAAGGAAATAGACCAGGCTTTTGAGGAACTTTGCTCGGCCACTGACTCAAGTATTGATTACGTGTTCCTAGGCTGCCCCCACGTCACCATCACCGAAATGGAGGAAATCGCCGCTCTTTTGCAGGGTAAGAAAATAAAATCGGAAGTTCTTTTGGTCGTCGGCACCGCCGAACCGCTGCGCCTGCTGGCCCGGCAGATGGGGCTGGTTGACATCATAGAGAATTCGGGAGCTATGGTTGTCTCCGGCATGTGCTCGGCAGGCTCTTTTCTGCGGCGCGGAGTTCCAAAAGGCTTTCACGTGGGCGTGGTAGCCACGAATGCGGCTAAAGCCGCACACTACCTCAAAGCAGGCGGGGTCCGGGTCTGGTTCGGGACAATGCAGCAATGCATCAATGCCGCCGTCACCGGCAAATGGGAGGACGCCTGAGCCATGGAAAGCATTACGCTCAAAGGTCGCAGCGCATCGAAGGGGGTGGCAGAAGGGGAGGCACTGGTAACTCACGACGCCATATCGTTTCTCAGCGACATCAGCACCACCGAGGGAATTATCACCAGTCCACAGTCGAAATTTAAAGGTCAAAGCGTTTCTGATAAGATACTCATTTTCCCCACCGGCAGAGGCTCCACCGCCGACCCCTACGGATTCTATATGTTAAAGAAGGCAGGGAAAGCCCCCAGGGCTGTGATTAATATCGATGCTAACCCGACAACCGTAGCTGGAGCCATCATCTCAAATACTCCCATGGTATATAAGCTGGATAAAAATCCTTTTGACGTTATCGAGACCGGCGACCATGTATTAGTCAATGGCGATAAGGGAATTGTTATCATTACGAAAAAAGGGAGGGCCAATGATGGGAGAGCGTCTTAAAGGAAAAGTAGCCATTGTTACCGGAGCTGGCACAATCAGTGCCGGTATAGGGAACGGGAAAGCTACCGCTATTCTTTTTGCCAGAGAAGGGGCGCGGGTAATGGCCGTTGATTATAACCTTGAGGCCGCCGAGGAGACCAGGCGGCTAATTAACGAAGAGGGCGGCGATTGCATCGTATTCAAGGCGGATGTATCAAAGTCCGCTGATTGTAAAAGCATGATTGAAAACTGTATCCAGACTTTCGGCCAAGTTGACATCCTGCATAATAATGTGGGGATTTCGTCGCGCGCCGGGATTGACGGGACCAGCGAGGAGCAATGGGACAGGGTGATGAACATTAACCTGAAAAGCATGTTCTTAACCTGCAAGTACGCCCTTCCATATATGGAAAAGCAGGGAAGCGGTGTCATAGTAAATATTTCCTCAATACACGCCATAAGAGTACCGCGTTCATCAATTGCTTACGCCGTATCGAAGGCCGCAGTGGTTGCTCTTACGCGGGAGATAGCAATTCAATATGCGGCAAAGGGGATCAGGGCTAATGCCATATTACCCGGCCTCATGAAAACGCCGATAGTCGAGTCCATGGCCAAACTTGACTACAGCGGTGACCTTGAAGAGCTGTGGAAACAGCGCGATGCCAGATGTCCCACCGGCAAGCAGGGTGACGCCTGGGACACTGCCTATGCTGCCCTGTTCCTGGCTTCAGATGAGGCGAAGTACATAACGGGAACGACATTGGTCGTTGACGGCGGTATAACACAGCGAATATGAGGGTGGAGCGGGTCATCGGGCAAGCTCACCAGTGCTCGTAGCGCACCAGTTCCCCTAACGGGTTCCGGCTCTTGTGCCCGGGTTGGTCCGCGGGATATCCGAGCGGAGTGAAAGCAATCGGCTCCACATCATCCGGCAGACCCAGTTGACCTGCCCCCCAAAAACGAGTCCAGTTTTCATGTTAGACTGGCGAATAAGA
>CAZQWO010000110.1:0-4344 GCA_964597015.1 uncultured Dehalococcoidaceae bacterium | reverse complement strand
GCGCCGAGATAAACCGCAGCCCGTTCGACCTCATGGAAGCCGATTCCGAAATCGTGGCCGGCTTCCACACCGAGTACTCGGGCATGAAGTTCGCCATGTTCTATCTTGTGGAGTATGCCGAGGCAGTGGCCATCTCCGCCATTATTTGTACCCTCTTCCTCGGCGGCTGGAAAGGCCCGCTGCTGCCGCCGTGGCTCTGGTTCATCATCAAGGTGGTCCTCGTCTTCTTCGCCATGGTATGGACGCGCACCACCCTGCCCAGGATACGAATCGACCAGCTCATGGCCTTCGCCTGGAAGTTCCTCTTCCCCCTGTCAATCATCAATTTGTTTATCACCGCCTTACAGGTGCTGGCCGGCTGGCCGACGCAATTGATATGGGCCATGATTATCGTCAACGTCGCCGTGATGGCGATTATGATTCTCATATGGTCGAGATTTTTCTTCCGGTTAGGATGGGGTAGAATTGAAGTTTGAACGATATGGCATAGGCATCGCCAAGGGACTTACGGTCACCATCAGGCACCTGCTGCGGCACCCGACGGTTTCGCAGTACCCGGAGCAGCGACTAAACATCTCAAGGCGCTTCCGGGGCAATGAGCTCATCTGGAATAAGGAGAAGTGCACCGGCTGCGGCACCTGCGCCAAGACCTGCCCGCAGGGCGCCATTGAAATCGTCACCTCGACCGATATGGCCGAAAATAAATACGTTGTGGACAAATACGAAATTGACACCGGCTACTGCATCCAGTGCGGGCTTTGCATTGAAGCCTGCCCCTATGAAGCACTGTACTTCAGCCACACTTTTGAGTGTGCCAAATACCGCCGCGGCGAACTGGTGCAGGATAAAGAAGCTATGCTGGAAACGCCGGAGCGCAGGGTCAGCGGCTATTTCTATCCGGATAAAGCGGCAAAACTGCCCAAGCAGACACTGCTGATAGAGAAGGTAACGGAGAAACATTAATGGGACTGACTATCTCTTTCTGGTTGCTGGCCGCGGTGGCAGTCATCGCCGCGCTGGGCGTGGTGCTGCTGCGCAACGTTTTCCGGGCGGCGCTCTCGCTGATACTGTGCTTTTTAACGGTGGCCGGGCTCTACATCACCCTCAGCGCCGACTTTCTGGCTGCCGTCCAGATTCTGGTCTACGTGGGCGCCATATCGGTACTGATTATCCTGGCCATCATGATGACCCGCGAGGTACAGCGGGGCAGCCCGAACAGTCGTTTTCAGATTCCCGCTTTTATCGTGGCCATCCTGTTTCTGGAAGTGCTCGTCCTGACGTTAATCAACACGCCGTGGCAGATATCAGGCACGGCGCCGGTTGCGCCGACCACCGCCGCTCTGGCCAACAGCCTTTTCGGTGAGGGAGGTTATCTCCTGTCGGTGGAAATCGCCGCGGTGTTGTTACTCTCCGCAATTATAGGCGCCATTGTCCTGGCCAGGGAGAAATAAATAAATGGAAATAGGCCTGCAGCATTATCTGATACTGTCCGCCGTCCTGTTCTCCATCGGGCTTTACGGTGTGCTGGCCAAGCGCAACGCGGTCATCATCCTGATGTGCGTGGAGTTGATGCTCAATGCGGTCAACATCACGCTGGTGGCCTTTTCGCGCTACGTGGTGCCGGCCATGCTCACCGGGCAGGTCTTTGCCATCTTCGTTATCGTGGTGGCCGCCGCCGAGGTAGCCGTGGGACTGGCCATTATCTTCGCCATCTACCGAGGCCTTGAAGATATAGACGTTAGCAAAATAGATATTTTGAAGTGGTAATAACATGTGGGTTGAAGTTAAAAAAGCCAGAAGCCTGATGGTCGCCGAGATGTGGCAGGAGCTCTTCGAGGGAGAAGGGGTTCCCGCCCACATCATACCGGCCTCCGGCATACCCGTCGGCCAGGAATTCACCGAATACTCGGTACTGGTGCCGAAAGATAAAGAACACGTTATCCGGGAAGTGCTGAGGAAACTGTGATGCCGCACCAGCTTATCTGGCTGATATTCCTGCTCCCGCTCTTCTCCTTTGTCATCATCGGATTTTTCGTCCGACCCTTTGTAAGAGCGGAGTCAAGGGTGGCCGGATATATCACCATCGCTGCCATCGGCGGCTCGCTGGCCCTGTCCATCTGGGCATTGTTTGCGCTGATGGCAACACCCCACCACGACATACCCGTCCCGGACGTGACCTGGGTGGTCATCGAGGACGGCGTTACCATCCACCTCGGCCTGATTATGGACTCGCTGACGGCGGTGATGCTCATCGTGGTCACCGTGGTCAGCCTGATGGTGCAGATTTACTCGCAGGGCTACATGCGCGGCGACCCCGGCTACCACCGCTATTACGCCTGGATGTCGCTCTTCACCGCCTCCATGATTGGCCTGGTGATAGCCGATAATTTGCTCTTCCTGTTCGTCTTCTGGGAGATGGTGGGCCTTTGTTCGTATCTACTAATTGGCTTCTGGTTTCACAAGCCCTCTGCCGCCGATGCCGCCAAGAAGGCTTTCATCGTCACCCGGCTCGGCGATTTCGGCTTTTTAGCCGGCATACTGCTGCTCTACCTGAACACGGGCACCTTTGATATCCATGAGCTGCACGAGATGGCCATTGCCGGCGCGCTGGCGGGCACCGTGCTTACCTGGGCGGCCATCGGCATCTTCGCCGGCGCGGTGGGCAAGTCGGCCCAGTTCCCGCTACACGTATGGCTGCCCGACGCCATGGAAGGCCCGACACCGGTCAGCGCCCTCATCCATGCGGCCACGATGGTCGCCGCCGGCGTCTTTCTGGTGGCACGCATGTTCCCCCTATTTGAGCACTCGGCAGAGGCACTGACCACGGTGGCCATCATCGGCGGGATTACTGCCATTTTCGCCGCCTCAATGGGATTAGTAATGAACGATATCAAGCGCGTGCTGGCCTACTCCACCATCAGCCAGCTCGGCTACATGATGCTGGGACTGGGCGCGGGCGGGGTGGCCATCGGCATCTTCCACCTGTTCAACCATGCCTTCTTCAAGGCTTTATTATTCCTGGGGTCGGGCAGCGTCAACCACGCCACCGGCACCTTTGATATGCGGCTGATGGGAGGACTGAAAAAGTACATGCCCTGGACCTACGCCACTTTCGTCATCGCCTCATTGAGCATCGCCGGCATATGGCCGCTCTCCGGTTTCTGGAGCAAGGACGAGATTGTCATCAGCGCCTTTGAACACCAGCCCATTCTCTTCTATCTGGCGATGATTACCGTCTTCATGACCGCCTTCTACATGTTCCGTGCCGTGTTCATGACCTTCGGCGGGGAGTACCGGGGCGGCGACCCGAACGCACACGGACATGACAGCCATCACGGCCAGCCCCACGAATCACCCCCGGTAATGACCATACCCCTGATAATCCTGGCCGTGCTCTCCATATTCTCCGGACTCTGGAACGTGACCGGGCATTTCGACGCTTTTATGGGGCACGGCCACACGCACAGCTTCTTTGAAGGTCTTTTCCACCCCTTCACCCAGACGCTTCCCTGGCTATCGCTGATACTGGCGGGCCTGGGCATTCTGCTCGCCTACGCCATGTACAGCAAATCGTGGATTTCAGCGGAAAAAATTGGCGGTATGTTCAAGCCACTCTATACCATGTTCTACCGCAAATACTGGTTCGATGAGCTTTATGAGAATATCATCGTGAGAAATGCCCTGCTCAAAGGTCTTTTCGTCGCCTTTGAGCAGTTCGATAATAAGGTCGTGGACGGGGCGGTCAACGGCGTGGCTGATGGTGCCATCGTTAGCGGCAGAGCCATAAGACGCGCCCAGACCGGGCAGCTCCAGCTCTACGGCCTGTTCATCGGCATCGGCATACTGGCGATTATTTTCGTGATTTACTTCTTTGGTTAAAAAGAGGTTTATTTAAATGATGGGTTCGGGCTATCTGACAACGATACTCTTCCTGCCCGCGGTAGGCGCGGTGCTGATTGCCTTTGTCATCGTCGGCCGCGAGCGGCTGATAAGGTGGACGGCGGCTATCTTCACGTTCGTGCCATTCGCTCTGTCCGTTATCCTCTTTGCCCTGTTCGGCCGGTCGCCCGGGGCCGCCGGCCTGATTCAGTTCGAGGAAAAGGCGCTGTGGATTGCCCCCATCAACGCCCACTACCATCTGGGCGTCGACGGCCTGAGCCTACCGATGGTGGTGCTCACCGCCTTCCTGGGTTTTCTGGCAGTGCTTATCTCCTGGAAGATTCACCTGCGGCTGCGCGAGTACTTCGCCTGGCTCCTGCTTCTGGAAACGAGCATCCTGGGTGTCTTCCTCTCCCTCGACCTGCTGCTCTTCTTCATCATGTGGGAGATAGAGGTCATCCCAAT
>CAZQWO010000109.1:0-4357 GCA_964597015.1 uncultured Dehalococcoidaceae bacterium | reverse complement strand
GGACAACGCCACTCACCTATAATATCCGATAAGTAGCGCATTAAAAGGAAGCCGAAATGTATGATTTCAAAGGCAAGGTAGCGCTGATAACGGGGGCGGCGCGCCAGCGCGGCATGGGCCACGCCACGGCGATACGCCTGGCCAAGTGCGGCGCCGACGTGGCGGTGAACGGCCGCTTTCGTCCTAGCGAAGAGTTCCCGGAAGAGGAAAAGGCAATGGGCTGGAAAGGTCTGGAGAGCGTGGTCGAGGAAATCAAGTCTCACGGCGTCAAGGGGATAGCTATCACCGCCGACATTACCGAGCGCAAACAGGTCCAGGAAATGGTGGAAAGGGCCGTTAAAGAGCTTGGCAAGATTGATATACTCGTGGCCAACGCCGGGGTCTATGTGCCACAGCCTTTTTTAGAGACTGAAGAAGAACAGTGGCACCGCCACCTTGCCGCCAACCTCACCGGCGTCTTCCTCTGCGGCCAGGCGGTGGCCAGGCACATGGTGGAGAGGAAGAGCGGCGTTATCGTCAACGTGGCTTCGCTCTCGGGCAAGGTGGGACGGGCCAACGTCGCTGCCTATACCGCTTCCAAGTTCGGCGTCATCGGCCTGACCCAGGTCATGGCCGTCGAGCTGGCGCCCTATAACATCAGGGTCAACGCCATCTGCCCGGGCCGATTTCTCACCGACCTGAGCGACTACGCCAAAGCCAAGCAGATGGCCAGCGATAAGGGAATAAGCATAACCGAAGCCGCCCACCTCATCCACGCCGATGCCGTAAACGTTACCCCCCTGGGGCGACTCGGCTACCCTGACGACGCCGCCAGCCTCATCGCCTTTTTATGCTCCGACGAGGCCAGCTTCATCACCGGGCAGTCTATAAACGTAGACGGCGGCCGCCTGACCGCCCACTAACTACTTTACCAATCAGTCCAGCGCCAGCGGATACTGGCCGAACTCACGGACAGCTTTGACCATGGCCAGATAATTTTTGGGATTGACGCCGGAGTGGATGGAATTGCTCGACATGCAGATAAGTCCCCCACCCTTCCCCGCCTTCCTGATGACCTCCCTGGTCTCCTGCCGCACCTCTTCCTCCGTCCCGGAAACGAGGCTGAAAGCGCAGCTTACGTTGCCGCACAGGCAGATTTTATCGCCGAACTTGGCCTTGGCCTCGCCGATGTCCATCCCGGCCATGGGGTCGATGGGATGCAACCCGTCAGCACCGGCATCAATTATCGTGTCATAGATGGGCCAGATATTGCCGTCGGTATGCTTGATAACGGGAACTCCCCGACTGTGCGCGTAATCGACGAGCTTCTTGAATGGCGGCGCCAGAAACCTCTCCGTGAACTGGCGGGAGACCATCGGCCGCTCGGTCATCGCCCAGTCGCCGTTTATCCAGAAGATATCGACACCCAAATCGGCACAGTTCCGCATATACTTCAACTGGTAGTCCAGCAAAAATTCATTGGCCCGGTCGATAAATCCGGGATTTTTCACCATGGTGCGGAAATAATTTACATCGCCGAGAAAATTTTCTCTGCCCAGGGCAAAGATATCGGTCACCCCCACCACGATGGCCCGCTCACCTTTGAACCGCTTGACCAGCTGCTGCAGGTATTCATAACGCCACTCTTCATCGGGGTCGGGAAGCACGTATGTTTCAAGGTCTTTCTCGGACTTGATTGCCGGCTCCACCGGGACGGGGTTATCCTCGGTCGTGTAGCGGACGAGTCCGCCCCACTGGTCGCGCCTTATCTTTTTGCCCTCGTCCACCGTCTCGTAGCTCCAGGAGTGCGTCCGGTCGATGAACCTGATACCGTCCAGGTCAAGGTGCTCAGCAAAGTCCTCTTCGGAAGCGCCCGGCAGTATGGCCTCCCTTACCTTCCTGGCAAGCCGCTCAAAATGGGGCACCCGGTCCGGTTCCTGGAGCCTGAGTGCCGTCATTACCCGTTCCAGTCCGTTCATTTTGACTCCCTCGATTCCCCTACCAGCTTTGCCGCCACGATTGCCGCCATGGGACCGTCTTTGGCGTGAGCGTCGGCGCCAATCCGCGCTGCCCACTCCGCCGTGGTCGGTGCCCCGCCGACCATTATCTTCACCCTGTCCCTGAGCCCGGCCTCTTTTAGCGCCCCAATAATCCGGCCAGCATTGAGCATGGTCATCGTCAGCAGCGAAGACAGGCCGACAATATTGTATTCGCCGCCGGACACCGCCGAGCAGAACTCCTCCGGGGAAACGTCCACGCCCAGGTCGGTTACCTCCCAACCGTTTCCCCGCAGCATCATAATGACGATGTTTTTCCCAAGGTCATGGACATCGCCCTGCACGGTGCCGATAAGGTACCTGCCCATGTATGATGCCCCTTCCTTGCCCATCATCGGCTCAAGGTACTCCAGCGCCCTGGCCACGGCGTCGCCGGAAACAATTAACTCCGGTAAATAGTACTCCCCCTTTTCAAAAAGCTCGCCGACCTGTCGGAGACCGGGCACCAGCCCTCTGTTCAGGATGTCATTGACTGGGATGTTTTGCTCGATAGCCTCTTTTGTCAGTTTTTCAGCGGTGTCAATATCGCCGGCAATCACCGCCCGGCTCAGTTCCTCTAAATTAACCATTATAATCCTTTCCTAGAGCGCCGCGGGGAGCTTGACATCAAATCGTTCGGCAACACTGCTCAGATTGCGAATGGTCCCCTCGGGCAGCGGAATGCCGTCCTTCGAGCGGACGTCGAAAGTTTTTTCCTCCGGCTCACCCGGCACCATTATCTCTTTAAACCCCTCCGCCTTGGGCAGCCCCTTTATGCCATCGATGAGGTTATCGATGTGCTCCTTATAGCTCTCCGCATCGGTGAACTGCCCGATATCAATGGCCGCGACCACGCTGTTCTGCACATGGCGGGGCATGGCGTCGGGGTGACTGCCTTTGGCGGCGTCTTTTTCCGCAGGCTTGTGCTCCACTTCTCCCCCCATAAGATGGGGCTCAAGCAGCGGGTTCCCGATTATAACGCTGGAGAGGCATTCACACATAAGCGCCAGGCCGGAGCCTTTGGGCCCACCTACCGGCAGGAAGAAAGCCGCCTGATTGGGGTCAGTGGTAGCTTCACCTTCTTTGGTCACAGCCCAGCCTTCCGGTATGGGAACGCCTTTGTCCACCGCCAGCCAGATTTTGCCCCGCGCCACGACGCTCGTCGCCATATCCAGGAAAAGCACGCGGTGCTTCTTCGCCGGCACGGCGATGGTTACCGGGCTGTTGGATATGCCGGCTGTCTTGGCCCCGAAGGGCACCATATTGGGTGGAGCGCAGACGAAGACGATGCCAGCCATGTCATTTTTCGATGCCATCTGCGCGTAGTAGCCCATGGCTCCCTGATGGGTGTGATTACAGATGAACCCCCAGCCGATGCCCGTTTTCTTGGCCTTCTCCATCACTTTTTTCATGGCGAAAACGGTGACCACCGGCCCTAAAGCGTGGTCAGCCTCAACCACCAGGGTTGCCGGTGTCTCCTTGACCACCTTGATATCCGGTTTCGGGTTCATGATACCTTTGTCAATGTTGCCCACATACCAGGGAATACGCAGCACGCCGTGGGAGTCAACCCCCCGCAGGTTTGCCCAGAGCAGTACATCAGCTTCAATGGCGGCATCCTCGGGCGACATGCCCAGCCGCACAAAAACCTCTTCGGTGAACTTACGCAGGGATGCTTCCGATACCTTCATCTCACTCTGTGACATTATGCCTCCTTTGCCTTACCTTTTGTGCTCCTGAAGGATATTACCACCGTCGATGACGATTTCCTCGCCGGTGATATACTTTGATTTATCCGAGGCCAGAAAAACCGCCAGGTCTCCCATATCCTCAATCGTGCCCAGACGGCCCAGCGGGATTTCCCTGCCGACATGTTTTACATACTCATCCGCTGACTCCCAGCCCCTGGACCTGGTCACGCTGCGGAACATCGGCGTGTCAAATGAGCCGGGACAGATGGCGTTCACATTGATGCCGTGCTCCGCCACCTCAAGGGCCAGCGCCCGGGTAAACGCTGATACCGCCCCTTTCGAGGCCGCGTACGCCGCCATTCCCGCCACCGAGACCTTCGGCCCGGTAACCGAGGATATGTTGATTATCTTCCCGTATCGCTGTTTCATCATGAGCGGCATAACCGCCCTGGTGCAGTTCCAGACACCTTTTATATTCACGTCAATGACACTGTCCCTAACATCATCGGGCATCTCCACAAAGGGCATTGATGGTGCGATGCCGGCGTTGTTCACCAGTATATCAACCCGCCCGAACTGACTGACCACCTCCCCCACTGCCCGGTTCACCTGGGCCACGTCGGCCACGTCCACTTTAAAAGCAGCCGCCTC
>CAZQWO010000108.1:0-4486 GCA_964597015.1 uncultured Dehalococcoidaceae bacterium | reverse complement strand
GTATATGTATATAATGTTTGGCTGATTAATAACTTACACGGAGCGGAGTATCGCGGATGAGTTTGCTGGACGCTGTAACCATAGGTGAATCAATGATCGCCTTTGAAGCGTTAGATTACGGTCCCCTCCGCGAAGCGGAGCTTTTTCATAAATGGGTGGGTGGCGCTGAGGACAACTTCGCCATCGGCCTGGCTCGCCTTGGCCTCAAGTGCGGCTGGTTCTCCCGACTGGGCGACGACGAATTCGGCAAAGAGGTATACCGGACCATCAAGGGCGAAGGTGTTGATGCCTCAAGGGTCATCTTTGACTCTGATGCCCAGACCGGTGTCTTCTTTGTTGAGAGAAACAGTAGCAGCGACTTCAAATGCCACTTCTATAGAAAATTCTCGGCCGCAAGCAGAATATCCCCTGATGATGTAGACCCGGACTACATTAAACAGGCCAACATCGTTTACCTGACCGGTATTACTCCAGTGATAAGTGAATCAGCCCGCGAGGCAACGGAAAAGATATTCCAAGTGGCTTCAGGAAATAACCAGACAATCGTGTTTGACCCGAACCTGCGCTTAAGGCTCTGTAACATCGATACCGCCCGTTCCATCCTCATCCCGCTGATGCAGAAAAGCGCTTATGTCCTGCCCGGAGACGAGGAATTAAAGTTATTGATGGACTGTCCGGAGTTGCCTGAAGCGATGGAGAAGGCCCATTCCATGGGCATTGATAATCTGGTGGTCAAGTTGGGCGCGGAAGGCGCTGCTTTAGCCTGCGCTGATGATAAACCAGTGCACGTGTCCGGTTTTAAACTGAAACACCCGGTTAGCAGTATGGGGGCAGGTGACTGTTTCGGTGCTGGATTTGTCGCCGGCCTGCTAAAAAAGCAATCATTGGAGCAGTGTGTCCGCTGGGGAAACGCACTGGGTGCCTTTTGCTTAATGGCCTGGGGGCCATACCAGGCTTTGCCGGACTATCAAGAGTTTCAGGCCTTTTTATCCGGCGAAAGCGGCATCTCTCGCTAGTTGCTTAATAAATTAATAGCTGGAGGAATTGGTATGAAAGCGCTGGATTTTAAGGGGATTATCCCGCCCATGATGACCGCATTCACCGCCGAAGGGGAAATTTACGAAAAGGGCACGCGAGAAATCGTGGATTTCATAGTGCCCCATGTCCAGGGGTTATATCCATGTGGTACTTATGGCAGCGGACCGATGATGTCAATCTCGGAACGCAAAAAGGCGGCTGAAATCATCGTCGAGCAGACTAACGGGCGAGTCCCGGTAATCGTTCACGTGGGAACGGCCGACACCAGAAATACCGTTGAACTGGCGCGTCATGCCGAGTCGATTGGCGCCAAAGCCGTAGGCGCCATTACCCCTTATTATAATAGCTACAATGAAGATGCTATTTTCATCCACTTTCAACGATTAATCCAGGCGGTGAAAATACCGGTATTCCTTTATAACAATCCGAAGACTTCAGGTAATTCAGTTTCACCCAACCTCCTCGTCCGCCTGGCCAAGGAGGGCCTAGGTGGTATAAAAGACAGTACCTTTGACATTGTCAATTACTACCATTCGCAGATTGCGCTTCAGGGATTCCCTGAGCTGAATATTATCATTGGAACTGAGGCGATACTGGTGGCTGCCTTCGATGCCGGTGCCCGGGCTGCGGTTACCGGTCTGGGCAATGTTTACCCGGAACTCATCAAGAAACTTTACGATGTTTATCTTGAAGGTGACCGCGCTAAAGCGATGCAAGTCCAGAAAGACGTGCTGGAAGTAAGGCAAATAACCAAATATGGACCTACTGTACCCACCTGCCACGCAATCCTTAAACTACGCGGCGTTGATGCGGGCTATCCACGTCTGCCATTCATGCCGGTACCACCGGAAACGGAAAAACGAGTCAAGGAAGCTTTGGAGAAGAAAGGGCTACTGTAGAGAAGCAGGTGGCAGTCCATCAATAGAAATTGGACGGGGATGCTTAAAATCCCTAAACTTAAGGCTAGTAATGAGGCCTTGAAAATCAGGCTGCAGCGAATAATCAAAGGAGGTAAAAATGTCAGAAATTAAAGTCGTGGGTGCAGTAGCCAAGATTTTAAAAGAGGAGGGTGTGGACTGGTACGCCGGTGTTCACGGTGGTCACGTCTGGCAGCTCCAGGTGGCCCTGGACAGAGCTGGCGTAAAGACCTATCACATGCGGCATGAGCAGTCAGGTGTCTATATGGCTGACGGCTGGGCCAGAGCCAGCGGTAAAGTAGGTGTAGCCATGGGTACAGCTGGACCTGGCTTTGGCAATATGATATCTGCTATGTACCAGGCCTATCTGGCCAGGAGCCCGGTCATTTGTCTTCTCGGGCAGCACGCCACAGAAGAAGATGGCTGGGGCCCTTTCCAGGAGGCCTACGCCGAGCCGCTATCAGGTCATTTCACCAAGTGGACCAGACGAATTATTGACCCTTCTATGGCAGCTTACTTCACCCAGAAAGCCGTCCGGGATGCTACAACCTATCCGTGTGGGCCGGTGGCTCTTGAATTTCCTACCAACATCCAAGGAATGGTAGCCGGGGAGGAAGGTTCCTTACGAGGCTATTTACCACACGGCGTCTGTGCCGCCCCATCCCGGCCAGCCGGCGACCCCCAAATGGTAGAAAAAGCAACGCGCATGTTGATTGAGGCAAAAAAACCGGTGATCATTGGTGGTGATGGTATTTACTGGTCTAATGCATCAGAGGAGCTCAGGGAGTTTGTTGAGCTTCTTGACATTCCGGTACTGACCCGGAGAATGGGCAGGGGTGCTGTGCCTGAGGACCACCCGCTAGCCTTTGGTGCCGGCTTCCGAAGACCCATCCAGATGCAAGCTGATGTCATCGCCATCTTTGGTTTGAGAATGAATATGCTTGAAGGCTTTGGTATGCCGCCACGTTTTCCGGTTGAGAATGTCAGGTACATTCAGGTATCCGAAGACCCGGAGGAATTGACAACCAGGATGTCAAGCGAGCTATCAATTTCTGGCAGCCCCAAACCGGTTCTACGGCAGATGATTGACTGTGCCAAGGATATTATGAAAAAGAAACCGGACAGAAGTGAATGGTTGAGCATAGTCAAAAAGGTGAAAGAGGAAGACGAAGCTAAGGGAAAAGCGCTTATAGATAAGGTGCGCAATAACAAGCCTATTGACCCTCACTTCGTGGCGGCTGAGCTTGTTGATTTCCTGGATAAAGATGCCACTCTTATTCTGGACTCTTTTTGCATGGCCGGATTCGCCACCGACAAGATAAAGGCTTCCTTTGCCGGACAGATACTGGACGGGGCCACCTGGAGCGGTGTTGGCCACGGCGTGGGCATCGCCCTGGGTGCTCAATTAGCCAGGCCAGGCAAGCAGGTCGTCGACCTTCTGGGTGATGGCGGGTTAGGTATTGCCGGCTGGGATATTGAGACTGCAGCCCGCTACAACATCCCGGCATGTTTTTTCCTTTTCAACAACAGCAGCTGGATCGGTTCCACAGCGCAAAAGGAGATTCTCCCGGAGGACGTGAAGGATTGTGACTGGAGTATGCTGCCCAATATAAGGTACGACAAAATATTTGCTGAGATGGGGTGTCACACTGAACTGGTTACCGAGCCGCAGCACCTGAGACCCGCACTTGAGAGAGCCTTTAGTTCAGGCAAACCTTCAGTGATTAACGTCATTCCTGACAACAGCGTGTTGGCACCTCAGTTTGTGGGCAGAATGGAATACTACAAGAAGCTTTTTGCGGGAGAATAAATGCTGAATTATGTGTCTCCTGTGAGACATGTGGCATTTGTTTGCGCAAGGATAAAGAAACTGTAGAGGGAGGTAATAGCAATATGGCGCGTCCACTCGAGGGAGTAAAATGTGTCTGCCTTATCATGTTTCAGCAGACAACGGTAGCGTTTAGTATGATGGCTGACCTGGGGGCCGAGGTAATCAAGATAGAACCCCCGGACGGTGAACTGGGGAGACAGCTTGGCGTGACCCCCGATTTCCCACTCAGCCCCTATTTTGAGACGAACAACCGTGGTTTCAAGTGCATCACGCTGGACCTTAAGAAAGAGAAGGCCAAGGAGATACTCTATAAGCTGATAAAGGATGCCGACGTCTTCGCCCAGAACTTCCGTCCCGGTGTAGCCGAGCGTCTTGGTTGCGGCTACGAGGACCTGGTTAAGGTCAACCCCGGCATTGTTTATCTCAGCGCATCAGCCTACGGTCCCGATGGGCCGAATGCCAAGTTACCGGGGACTGACGGCATAGCGCAGGCGATGGGCGGCATTTGCTTCAGTTATGGTGTGGAAGGCACCCCCGTGACCACAGGGCAAATTGCGGTGGCGGATGAAACTGCAGGCTTTCATAATTTTCAGGCAGTGATGGTCGGCCTGTACCACAAGCTGAGGACCGGTGAGGGGCAGTTGATTGAGACCTCACTGCTTGGCAGCCAGATTCGGCTGATGGGCTTTTCCATGACGCG
>CAZQWO010000107.1:0-4529 GCA_964597015.1 uncultured Dehalococcoidaceae bacterium | reverse complement strand
AAATGGTAGGCCGTACAGGTCTCGAACCTGTGACACCCTGATTAAAAGTCAGGTGCTCTACCAACTGAGCTAACGGCCCACCTTAAACAAAACATCGGATAAGATATGCAATCTTGATTTTAACAAATCACGGTTGAACCCGCAAGCTTATGCTTCCCGGCCTGCGCTAACCGACACTTATTTTCCCGAAGAGCGAGCCAACTCGCAGCACTTATGGACACCATAACTGCTTTTCGATATAATTGCTAGCGCCACACTGATATACTGGTGATTGAATAAATCGGTGAGCCAAGGAGCTGGTTATTAATTGACTGATGAAGAGTATATAAAACTTGCCCTGAAGCTGGCACGTCGCGGGCTCGGGTGGACCAGCCCCAATCCGATGGTAGGAGCCGTGCTGGCCAAGGGTGGCCAAATTATCGGTCAGGGTTATCACCGCCGCTTTGGCGGTAGCCATGCTGAAATCAATGCCCTGAAAAATGCCAGCTCTGACCCATCCGGGGCAACTCTCTACGTTACTCTGGAACCATGCTGCCACTACGGTAAAACGCCCCCCTGCGTTGATGCCATTATCAAAAATAAGATTAAAAAGGTCGTTATCGGCACGCTTGACCCGAACCCGCAGGTGAGCGATAAAAGCGTTAAAATATTGACTGAGCATGGCATTGAGACCAGAGTCGGCGTGCTGGAAGCAGAGTGCCGAAAGTTAAACGAAGCCCACTTCAAGTACATGACCACGGGGCGGCCGCTGGTGACCCTCAAGTTCGCCCAGACTCTGGACGGTCGAATCGCCACCGCCAGCGGCGACTCCCGATGGGTAAGCTCGGAAGCATTCCGAAAGATGGCGCACCGGCTACGGGCCGTTAACGACGCTGTCCTGGTCGGCATCGATACCGTTCTGGCGGATAATCCGCAGCTCACCGTTCGCCTGGTCAGGGGCAGAAACCCGGCCCGCATTATCCTTGACTCCAGGTTGAGAATACCGCTAGACGGCGAAATCATAAGAACCCGCCGCGCGGCATCAGTCATCATTGCCACCACCGCTCAAGCCGACAGGGAAAAGATATCCAGGCTGCGTGAGCTGGGCATCGAGATTCTGGAGGTCAATCCTGACAAATCTGGAGGAATCGACCTGAAACACCTGCTGCAGGAACTTGGCCAGCGGAATATATCTTCTTTACTGGTGGAGGGAGGCGGTAAAGTCATCACCTCTTTCCTGCGCCAGAAGCTCGCTGACAGGGTCGTTATTGCCATGGCACCAAAAATTCTGGGCAAGGGGATTGACGCGGTGGGCGAGTTGAATATCGGCCGGTTAAACCAGACCTTGAAGCTGACCTTCCAGAAGATATCCAGAGCCGGTGAAGATATTGTCATTGAGGCGAAGGTCGACCACCCCACCGGCTAGGCGCGCTTCAGTATATATTCCATCACCTCGGCCACCAAAAACAGCGAGCCGGTAGCACATACCAGGTCTTCCGGTCCGGCAATTGAAAGAGCCTTTTCCACCGCTGACTCTACACCTGCCGAAACATCAAAGACTATGCCCTGCCTGGCAAATTCTTCCTCCAGCCGTTCCACCGCCACGGCACGCGGATGATGGGTACGGGTTAAAATTACCCGCGCGGGGAAAGATGCCAGTTCCGTCGCCATCGCGGCGATATTCTTATCCGATGAAGCGCCGAAAATAACGACAGCTTTTTCAAAGGTAAAATACTGCTTTATTGCCATCACCAGTTTCCGAATGGAATCGCCATTGTGGGCGCCGTCAGCGATAACCCAGGGCTTTTGCCGCAGTATTTGGAGTCGGCCCGGCCAGTCCACATTTTCAATCCCCCTGGCTATTGTTTCTCTGGTTATATCGGTGCCCAGTTCAGTCAGCGCTTCAGCGGCGGCAACAGCGGTGGCCGCATTCTCCAGCTGGTGCTCGCCAAGAAGAGGCAATTTAAGATGATACTCGTCTTTCAGTCCCTGTAACTGAAAGGCCTGTCCCCCAGGGCCGAATGATTTTAGTTCCCAGGTGACATCGCTGCCCACTCTGACCAGTTTTACGCTCCTTTGCCGGCATATCTTGTCCAGTACCTTCATTGCCTCTGCAGACTGAGGAGATGAAACAGCGATGCTCCCCGACTTGACGATGCCCGCTTTTTCCCCGGCTATCTGCGCCAGCGTATCGCCGAGCACATCCATGTGGTCATAGCTTATCGACGTTATGACACAGACATCAGGCCGCACCACATTGGTGGCGTCAAGTCGGCCCCCCAGCCCCACCTCCAGCACCTGGTAGGCCACTTTCTCATCGCGGAAGTGAGCGAAGGCAAGCGCAGTCAGTATTTCAAAAGTGGTCAGCTCGCCGAAATCACCCCGCGCATTTACCGCCTCCACCTCCGGTTTTATCATCTCGGCCAGCTTGGCGAACTCACTCTCGGCTATCTGCCGCCCGTCCACCTGTATGCGCTCCCGGATGCTGAGCAGGTGCGGCGACGTATAGAGACCGGTGCGGTAACCCGACTGCACTAGAATGGAGGCAATCATGGCCGCGGTGCTGCCTTTCCCCTTGGTGCCAGCGATATGGACCGACCTCGCCGAGTCCTGCGGATTGCCCATTCTGGCCAGCAACTGCTCCATGCGCCGCAGGTCGAAAACCACCGCCGAGCGCGGCATCCGCTCGTAATCGGCAAAGCTCAGGACGTAATCAACCGCCGCCGTAAAGTCCATTCTTCTCCTGCCAGAATCCAACTAATCTTACCCTTTACGAAAATTTCGGTAAAGTATTTTTAGAAAATTTTAAAGACCGCAAGGGGATAGCCCCTTGACAACCACTATATATAGTATTAACATACACCTTGTTGCCATATATAGTGGGTATTTGAGCTATGAACTGTCCGTATTGTAGTTTTTACGATTCAAAGGTAATTGACTCCCGCGATATCAATGACGGCATACGCCGGAGGCGCCAGTGCCTGAAGTGCGGTCGCCGTTTCACCACCTATGAACGGCTTCAGCCCGCCGGACTCTTTGTGATGAAAAAAGACGAGCGCCGCGAGGAGTTCAACCGTGATAAACTTCTCGTCGGCATCCGCAAGGCCTGCGAGAAACGACCTCTCCCCAGCGGCACGGTGGAAAAAATCGCTGATGATATTGAGGCTGAACTGTACCGCTCCGGAAAGCTGGAGGTGCCCAGCGCCATCATCGGCGATATGGTCATGGAAAAGCTGAAGGCACTGGACCAAATCGCCTACCTCCGCTTTGCCAGTGTCTACCGTGAATTCACCGACATCACCACCCTGAAAGAGGTCGTGGACGCGCTGGTCAGTGACGAACCGGCATTTGCCACGCCCAAAAACCAGCTCTCCCTGCTCTCTGCAGAGGAACTTGAGGAACTGTCGAAACGAAGGCAGTCTCGCGACGAAGCGAAATCACTATCGTTTAAGAACCGATAAGCCGATGAACCATCCAAATCGCAACCAGATTGCGCGCATTGTTTTTGCCGCGGCTGAGTCTATGGGCATCGCCAACCGCAGGCTGGTGGAAAGGCTCACCTCACAGGTCATCGAGCGACTGGAGCAAAGCCGTTCTTTATTCCAGCCGCCTACCCTGCCCGGGATGGAAGACCTGGTTGACCGGTCACTGCGGCGCTCGGGCCACCTGCCCTCGGATACCGACATCCTGACGATAGTGGAGGAAATACTGGCCACGGAAGAGCAAAAATTCACCGAGGAGGCACCTGTTAAAATGAGGACGACCGGGACCGTCAAGACAGAAAGCCAGCCGGAAACCGGCTTGAAGTTAACCGAAAACGCGCGGCATGTCCTGCAGAAGCGCTACCTGAAAAAAGACAGGCAGGGCAATGTCATTGAAACGCCAGAGGAGATGTTCCACCGCGTGGCCAGGGCCATTGCCGAGGCGGAACTCATCTATAATCCCAAGGCGAATATCAAGACGATAGAGAGCGAGTTCTACGGCATCATGACCAGCCTTGAATTTTTACCCAACTCACCCACGCTGATGAACGCGGGCCGGGAACTGGGGCAGCTGTCCGCCTGCTTTGTCCTGCCCATTGAGGACTCCATGGAGTCTATCTTTGAGGCGGTCAAAAACACCGCCCTCATTCACAAGAGCGGCGGCGGCACCGGGTTTTCTTTCTCCCGGCTGAGACCGGAGAAAGACCGGGTCGGCTCCACCGGCGGCGTGGCCAGTGGTCCGGTCTCGTTTATGCGCGCCTTTGACACCGCCACCGATGTCATCAAGCAGGGCGGAATGCGGCGGGGGGCCAACATGGCCATACTTAATGTTGACCACCCCGATATTATGAGGTTCATCACCGCTAAAGAGGACCCGGCTGTCTTCACCAATTTTAACCTCTCGGTAGCGGTAACCAGCCAGTTTATGGAAGCGGTCAAGGCGGGCACGGATTATAATTTAATAAATCCGAGCACCAGGCAGGTGGTGGCCAAGCTCAATGCCAAAGATGTCTTTGACCAGATACTGGCCATGGCCTGGAAAACGGGCGACCCGGGCATTGTTTTCAT
>CAZQWO010000106.1:0-4589 GCA_964597015.1 uncultured Dehalococcoidaceae bacterium | reverse complement strand
GCGGTGGCTCGAGAGCCCGAGATGATAGAGCTAGCTAAGTCTAAAGGGGCTAAGGGGATAAACCTGGCCGGCATGTGCTGCACCGCCAACGAGATATTGATGCGCCACGGTGTGCCTCTGGCCGGCAACTTCCTGCAGCAGGAGCTGGCGCTGGTTACCGGAGCGGTGGATGCTATGGTGGTGGACGTCCAGTGCATTATGCAATCCCTGCCAGACATTGCCCAGTGCTACCATACCAAGATTATCACCACCTCGCCCAAAGCCAAGATTACCGGCGCCATGCACATTGAGTTTGACGAGCACAAAGCTATGGAAGGCGCCAGGGAGGTGGTTAAGACGGCAATTGAGAACTTCCCCAAGCGAGGCAAGAATATCCGCATTCCCCAGGAGCGCCACGACCTCATTGCCGGGTTCAGCCACGAGACCATCAACTACCTGCTGGGTGGTCTGTTCCGCGCCTCCTACCGACCGCTCAACGATAACATCATTAACGGTCGAATCAGGGGAGTGGCTGGCGTCGTCGGCTGCAATAACGCCCGCACTGCCCATGATGAAGGCCACATTGCCATGGTCAAAGAACTGATAAAGAATGACGTGCTGGTAATTCAGACCGGCTGCAGCGCCATGGCCAGCGCTATGGCCGGCCTCATGGTGCCCGAGGCAGCCGCACAATATGCCGGCGAGGGGCTGGCTTCAGTCTGCGAAGCGGTGGGCATCCCGCCGGTATTGCACATGGGTTCCTGCGTGGACAACAGCCGCATACTGATAGCGGCTACCGCCATGGTCAAAGATGGCGGCCTGGGCGATGACATTTCAGATTTGCCCGCCGCCGGCGCCGCACCGGAGTGGATGAGTGAGAAAGCCATCTCCATCGGCCAGTACTTTGTCGCCTCCGGGGTATTCACCGTATTCGGCGTTACCTGGCCGACCGCAGGCAGCAAGGAGGTCACGGACTTCCTGTTCAAGGACTTTGAGGGTATGTATGGTGGCATGTGGGCTTTTGAGCCTGACCCGGTTAAAGCCGCCCAGCTTATGATTGAGCACATCGATAAGAAGCGCAAAGCCCTGGGCATTGACAAGGCCAGAGAGCGCGTCCTTTACGATATGGAGATGAGGCGCGAGCTGGAATCGGCCTGAGCGCCAGAGCGATGATAGAAGGGGGTCAATAAGAATGTCAAAGATAATTGCTTCCGCCGCAATCAGAGGCGCATACAAAATTGTCGAACAGGCAGAAAATAAGTGGCAGCAGGCGATGGATAAATGGGGCGCCAATGAACCGGTCGGCTTCCCCAACACCGCCTACTACCTGCCGGTGATATACGGCATACTGGGCGAGAAGGTGGAAAAAGTTGGCGATATGGAGCGCATCCTGAAGAGGTGCCGCTCCCTGCTGCCGCCACCGGTCAGAGAGGTACATCCCCTGCCCTACCTCGCCCCCGCCCTTGACGCCGGCATGGCCACCTTTTTCGCTGAAGAAATAATTGAAGCCATCAGATATCTCGAGCAGCCCGACTTCTATCTCACGGGAGAGGATATAACTGACAGCAATATCTGGCTCGGAGCCGCCGATGACGTTATCATGAGAAAGCGCGGCATTGAGTTCGTCGACGGCACCGCGCCCGGTTTCGCCGCCGTCCTCGGCGCGGCACCGACCAGTGAAATTGCGGCTAAAATTGCGCAGGAACTGCAGCAGAAGAATATCTATGTCTTCATGGCTGCTGAATATAACGGAAAACGGTTCTCCGAGCAACTGATTGAAGCCGGAGTACAGATCGGGTGGCCCACCCGCCTGGTATCCTTTGGCCCGGACGTAACCTCGGCAGTCTTCGCCATGGGCTTTGCCACCAGAGCGGCACTTTCCTTCGGCGGTGTTGAGCCCGGCGACTACCGCAAGTTGCTCATTTACAACAAGGACCGTATCTTCGCCTTCGCTCTGCCCCTCGGCTACGTAACCGACGAGTGGTACGCCAATGCCGCCGGGGCGATTAACTTCGGCTTCCCGGTCATCGCCGACACGCCCATTCCGCAGGTCCTGCCCACCGGCATCACTACCTACGAGCACGTGGTCTCCAATGTCCCCCATGACGAAATCGTGGCCAAGGCCATCGAGACCAGAGGCCTGAAGGTTACCGTAAGCGAGGTGCCCATACCGGTCGCTTTCGGCCCCGCTTTTGAGGGAGAAAGAGTCCGCGGCGAAGATATCTACCTCGAGACCGGCGGCGGCCGTACCCCGATGGTCGAGTGGGTGACCAGCAAGCGGATGGAAGACGTGGAAGACGGCAAGATTGAGGTAATAGGACAGGAATTAACCGATGTTGAAGCCGGCGCACAGTTACCACTGGCGATTGTGGTTGAAGTCGCCGGCCGCAATATGCAGGAAGACTATGAGCCCATCCTGGAGCGACAGATCCACCACCTCATCAACTACGCTCAGGGCTCAATGCACATCGGGCAGAGGGACATCGCCTGGCTGCGCGTCAGCAAGCAGGCGGTGGAAAAAGGATTTAAGCTGTCCCACATCGGCACCCTCCTTCACGCCAAGCTACATCAGGACTTCGGGCGCATCTTCGATAAACTGCAGGTCAAGCTCTATACCGAAGAGGACAAGGTGAAGGAGATAGTGGAGAAGGCCAAGGAGGTCTACGCCACCCGCGACGCCCGCATTGAAGGCATGACCGATGAGACCACCGATATTTACTATTCCTGCACGCTGTGCCAGTCCTTCGCCCCGAGCCATGTCTGCGTCATCAGCCCGGAGAGGACGGGGCTCTGCGGCTCCTACAACTGGATGGACTGCAAGGCCGCCTTTGAAATCAATCCCACCGGCCCCAACCAGCCGGTGGAAAAAGGTGAGACGCTTGACCCCAAGCTGGGGCGGTGGAAGGGAGTCGACGAGTTCGTTACCAAAGCCTCACGCGGCAAGATAGACCATTATAACTTTTACAGCATCGTTAACGACCCCATGACCACCTGCGGCTGCTGCGAGTGCATCGCCGTGGTTCTACCGCTCTGCAATGGCATCATGACGGTAAACCGCGAGTACAGCGCTGAAACGCCCTGCGGCATGAAGTTCACCACCCTGGCCGGCACCATCGGCGGCGGTATCAGCACGCCGGGATTTGTCGGCCACGGCAAGTATAACACTACCCAGAAAAAATTCGCCATCGGCGACGGCGGTCTGCTGAGAATGGTCTGGATGCCCAAATCGCTGAAGGAAGAAATCGGCGAGCGGCTCAAGACACGTGCCGCGGAAATGGGCGTGCCGGACCTGCTGGACAAGATTGCCGATGAGACCATCGGTACCACCGAGGAAGAAATAATGCCCTTCCTTGAGGAGAAAGGGCATCCCGCCCTGACCATGGACCCGATACTGGGCTAAGAAAGGAGTGTTGCCATGCCACTTACTGGAATTGAGATTTTCAAGCTGCTGCCCAAGACGAACTGCGGGGACTGCGGCGTGCCCACCTGCCTGGCTTTCGCTATGAACCTCGCCTCGGGTAAGGTGGAGCTGAGCGCCTGTCCCCACGTTTCTGAAGAGTCGAAGGAGAAGCTTTCCGAGGCCTCGGCGCCGCCCATTTTACCGGTTACCATAGGTGTCGGCGACCGGGCGCTGAAAATCGGCGGCGAGACGGTCATGTTCCGCCACGAAAAAAGATTTGAGAACCCCCCTGGCATCGCCATCCTAATCAAGGACAGCATGGACGATGCCGAGGTCAATGCCAGACTTCAAAAATGCCAGACTCTCCAGTATGAAAGGGTTGGCCTCACCCTCCGCCCCGAGCTGGTGGCGGTGAAAAGCGAGTCCGGCGACCCGCAGAAGTTCGCCGGCGTGGTGGGCAAGGTGGCGCAGGGCAGCGATTGCGGCATCATCCTGATGAGCGATAATCCCGATGTGCTGGCAGCCGGGCTGAAAGCCTGCGCCGACCGCAAGCCGCTCATCTATGCCGCCAACAAGGATAACGTTGATAAGGTCGCAGCGCTGGCCAAGGAAAACTCATGCCCGGTGTCAGTAAAAGGCTCAAACCTGGAAGAAGTAGCGGAATTGACCGATAAACTGACGCAGGCGGGACTGAAGAGCATCGTCATTGACTCCGGCTCCAGGACTTCACGGCAGGCACTGGAGGACCAGATAGTCATCCGCGGCGCGGCACTGAACAAAAAATTTCGACCGCTCGGTTTCCCCACCATCATCTTCCCCTGCGAGATGACGGACGACCCGATGAAGGAAGCGCTGCTCGCCTCCATGTTTGTCGCCAAATACGGCGGCATCATCGTTTTATCCGACTTCCACGGGGAAAGCCTGTTCCCCCTGCTCGTGGAAAGGATGAACATCTTTACTGACCCGCAGCGGCCGCTGGCGACCAAGGAAGGCATCTACGAGATTGGCGGGCCGGGTGAGACCTCACCAATCCTGGTCACGACCAATTTTTCGCTCACCTACTTCCTCATCTCCGGATACCTGGAGACCAGCCGTGTTCCCAGCTGGCTGCTGGTGAAGGACACGGAGGGGCTCTCGGTGCTGACCGCCTGGGCCGCCGGCAAGTTCAGCGCCGATATCATCGCCCCCTTTGTCAAGAAGTGTGGCATTA
>CAZQWO010000105.1:0-4695 GCA_964597015.1 uncultured Dehalococcoidaceae bacterium | reverse complement strand
GTGGGGCCAGCCGTAGTGTTCATCTCCCTCACCGACGAAGCAAGTGAGGACTGCTTCAGCATCAGGGGGTACCTCAAAACCTTCAATAGTGAAAGTGTGTTGGCTATTAGAACTAGCGAAGAGAAAGTGGTCATAGAGGAAGAACTGACGGATCGGCTCTGAGGGGCTTGAATAGAAAATCATCAGGGACCAACCAGCGTAAGACCATTCGCCAGTGGTGTTCCCACTCACACCAGTCACGGTGTAAGTACCGTTGCCTTGGGGGCCGATGAACTTGACCAGGTCAGTCACGTCCTTAAAACAGGAGTATGAGTAGTCAGGAGGATTATTCTCCAGAAGCCACCATTTGGAGGCGGCTATGTCTTGGGCACCTTCCGCCGGTTGGCCCTGGTCATCAAAATAGAGCTGGTGGCCATTCACCTCAAAACCGACTTCCGTATCAGCCTCCGGTGTGTCTTCATATTCCCGCCAGCCTGACCAATAGAGGTAAGCCATAACCACTTCAGCGTCAGCTGGGATGTCAGTAATACTGGCACTGCTCTCGTCGAGCAACAGGTCCCTAATTTTTGGATTAGTCGTTGCTTCCATCAAGGTATTACCGATGGCTCTATAGCCTCCCCGGATCTGACAGCCACCCTCACCCAGCGCAATTCCTTTACTTGAATAAGTATAAGCTCTAAGCGTAATGCTTTTACCGGTAGTATTATCAGTAGCCGCTGAGCTGACCTGGTAAATGGTGGAGCCGGTCTCCCAGGCCAGATAAAGACTGGGCTTTGTTGTTCTTACCCATGAGTAACTGCCACCAGCTACGTCGCCTACTGGGGTTACATTAAAATACAGCTTTCTTGTCGCTGGGTACTCTGCGCCGGGAAGAAAGCCTCCACCCGGTGGCGCCGGGTTCGGCAGGTCAAGGAAGTTGACCGCAGGCGCGAAATTCCAGGTCAGAACCTTACCACCGCGCTGCTTAGTAATCGTTGGGTTCTGGGTAGTACTGCCAGAACTGGAGCCAGTGACGTAGTCGAAGCGGGTAGGAAGCCAGACGGCTACCCTGTCTATTGGCAAACTCCCCTGAGTACCATCGTAACTCATCTGAATCTTGTATTTGCCTTCTGCTTGATTAATGATACCACCGGTTATTGTTAATGAACTTGGTGCTGTGGTTCCATTCCCATCACTCTCCAGGCCGGTCAGGGGCCAGATTTGCTTGATACTAATATCAGTTGCTTTTTCGTTTATATTATCGGGCAAGACGTAGTTGAATTCTGTCTCGTAATCGCCAAGCTCGATTGGTACTTGCTCCTTCTGCATTCTCCAGAGACCCTCTTCTAGTCCGGCATCAGCAGCATAATGCAATTTCATCCTCTCCTGATAGAGTTGACCAGTCCTAAGCCCGGTGATTATAAAAACTAATAGCGTGGTAATGGTCAGTGCACCTAGAACCAGAAAACAGAAGACTAAAGGCAAGGCCTGCCCTTTTTCGTTCCTCCCCGGTCCATTGAATATTGTTTTCATCGATCCTTATCCGCCATTAGAGTTAGCCTGGTCTTGGGACAACTAGGTTGGTTCTGGTTTCGCTTTCCATCGTTGCTCCATCGCCCATAGTGGCCTTAATAGTCAAGGTAAGCGTGCTATTGATAAGTTCGCATTTGGTATTCTCTGGGTCAGGGTCAATATGCTGGGCTACAAGCGAAGTAACATTGGCACTGCCGTTGACAGACTGGTTTCTCCGAAGCTCCTTGAGGGCGCTTCCAAGCATATTTTCCAGAGTATAGGTAACTTGGTACTCATCACCGCTATTTCCGTCAATCCAGTACAGGACCAGGAAGTTTGGGGGCGTCAGGTTATCCGTGGTGACAATCTGTGCCATCTTGGCATCTTGGCTTATTCGTTGGTCGGCGTTCTGCACCTGCAGTACTGCGGCCATATGATTACTGTTGCGTTCAGTATTTCTGATAATCTGAAATATACCCACGCCTGCGGCGGCACTTGCCAGAGCCATAATGGTAATGGCCACCAACAACTCAATCAAAGTGTAACCCTTCTCACTTGGCTTCATCTATCTACCTTGTAACCCTCCAGTCTATACACTGCTTCGCCATAACGCGTGATGGTAACGGTTATCTTCTGGATGCCGTCATCAAGCTCATGTAAGGGTTCAGCCGTAATGTTCGCTGAATAATTGATATAATCCTTAGTAGTGAGTATTGGTGCTGTAGAATAGCTGGTGGCGTTATAGGAATAGCTGGCGTTTTTAGCCCATTCCATTTGACTTCGAGCAAGGCTCTCAGCAGTAGCCTGCTCATCGGCAGTATAGACCCCTTTGGAGCTAGTAGCCACGCCGCTGAGAAAGGTAACGGCTATGGTACCCAAAATAGCCACGGCAATAACCGTTTCCAGAAGGGTTATTCCAGACTCACCATGAATAAATGTGCTCAGCCTTCTTACACTATAAAAACGTCGCATCATCTTCTGTGCAGGCCAGTTTAGCATCTGTGAGTTAGAAAACTTATCGCTATACAGTAATGCGAAACTTCTTTACCATAACTTAATCTTACGTCGTCTTCCCCGAGCGAACAATGGCGATTTAGTCATAGGTATTAAGTTATGAAACGCGCCAATAGCTGATGATGACGCCCCCCCGAAAAGGAGTCCAATTATAATGTTAGTAAATTCAGGCAAAAAGGGGGATAAATGGTCAGAAAAACCTTTACTCCGGAGCAAATCATCAACAAGCTGAGGGAAGCCGAAGTTCTCATCAGCCAGGGGATGCCCAGTTTATTTTGGAGACGACGGAGTACGTTTTCAAGATGGAGCCGTTTGAACTCGGTTCCTTTAACTTGAAAGGACACAAAAGTCCTAAATGCTGTTAGTACTTTAGTAACACGGACGGCAGACGAGAGAGTGTCAACGCTATGAGCATGAAGCTAATTTCCATCGATTGGACATGCTCAGGAGACTGCACCGTCAGCATGCGCCCGGCAAGAAAAGAGGGTGAAAAGAATTGGCCAGTATATTAGAGAGGAATGGTTGGGATAACGCCAACCAGCAGATGAACCCCTGCATTCCCAAAATCAACCCAAACCGACTACCAGAGATAATAGTACCCATCGCGCTTCACCACCTCCAGCGGTGTGCCGAAGAGCTGGGAAAGCGTTTTTGAGGTAAGCACTTTCTCTTTAGCGCCGTCGTTGAAGACCCGCCCGTCTTTAAGCAGGATTACACGTTCAATCTCAGGTATGATATCCAGAGTATTATGCGTCACCATAATGAGGCTGGTGCCAGCGCCCGCAATCTTGCTCAGCATATTCCTGAGCTTATGGGCGGCGTGAAAGTCCAGACTGGAGGCCGGCTCATCAAGGACCAGGGCCTGAGGATTGTGCACCAGCGCCCGACCGATGAGTATACGTCTCGCCTCACCGGTCGATATCTCGTTCATTTTTCGCTCCGCCAGGTGCGATACCTCCAGCAGCTCCATTATTTCCCCTGCTTTTCGCTCCATCGGCGGCGTTACACGGTGATACGGCCATATCCCGATGCTGCTGAAGAACCCGGATAGAATAATTTCCCGACAGGTGAAGTTCCTGGTGCACAGTGCGAACAAATCGTCGCTGACAATGCCCAGCAGGTTCCGCAGCTCAAAGACGTTCCATTCCTCTTTGCCCAGAATGCGCACGTAAGAACCGGGGACTCCGGCGTGGGGATAACATTCCCGGGTAATGGTTCGTATCAGAAACGATTTGCCTGCACCGTTGGGGCCCAGGATGGCTACGTGTTCCCCACAATCGATGGCCAGTGTTATACCGTTCAAGACGACACGGTCATTCTTGCTGACAATGACATTCCGGTATTCAATTAATGAGGCCTGCTGGCCAGATGATATGGATTTCATAGCTACAACGCAATAACAGAAATAAAATTGCCCTGATGGTGCCAGGAAATAATGTAATTATTTTATCATAACGGCAGGCATATTGACGAACAGCACTTATTTGAATATATTATATCAGGACAAGGAGGTTTAAATGATGGACATATTTAGTCTCTCCGGAAAAGTGGCCATAGTAACCGGTGGCAACCAGGGAATCGGGCTGGCCATATCACGCGGCCTCGCCGGAGCCGGAGCCGCCGTTATCATCGCCAACCGTCGGGCGGAGGAAGGCGCAAAAGCCGCCGAGGCCCTGAAAAAAGAAGGGCTGAAGGTATCTTCCATCCCCACCGACGTCAGAGATGAGTCGTCCATAGCCGCAATGGTTTCCCGGGTAATGGAAAATTACGGGAAAATAGATATTCTGGTCAATAACGCCGGGGTTATCGTCAGGAAGCTGGCGGAGGAAATCACCCGCGAAGACTGGGACCACATGGTGAATATCAACCTCAGGGGCGTGTTTTTCTGCTGCCAGATTGTGGGCAGAGAGATGATAAAGCAGCAAAAGGGCAAGATAATCAACATCTCCTCCGACGCCAGCCAGAGGGCCATGCCGGAACGCTCGGTTTATGCCGCTACCAAAGCCGGCGTCTCCCATCTGACGCGATGCCTGGCAGTGGAATGGGCGAGATACAACATCAATGTGAATGCCATCGGACCCGGCCCCACCATCACTCCCCTGAACGAGCAATATTATAAGGAAAACCCTGACAAGCTGAAGCAGATGATAGAGTCCCTCCCGCTGGGCAGAATCGGTGACACTTCGGACT
>CAZQWO010000104.1:0-4702 GCA_964597015.1 uncultured Dehalococcoidaceae bacterium | reverse complement strand
GGTCACCGTCGTCAGGGCCATGGCACCCCCTACCGCCGAGCGCAGGCTCATAAGCTCAAGGGCGGTCCCGCTTTCAAAGAGAATGATAATCAGTGTTACCGTGGTCAGAATCGGGCCTATGGTGCCGAAATCGGCCGGCGAAGCCAGTTTGAGTACCGGGCCAACACAGATGCCAATGATGATTAAAAGCAGAACGTCAGGAATCCTGGTCCGACTGAAAATGGCAGTGAAAAGATGGGCCAGGAAGACGAGCACGCCGACAAAGACAATTACAGGCGCAATATCCTGCACTGGCAAATTCCCTTTTTAAAGCCGATAATGAATACTTTAGGTAGCCGAGCCCTCATTGTCAAGAGCCAGTTTTGCCCACATGACGCCGATGTAGTATAATAAACTGGTTTCTTTAATCGGAGGACAGGATACAGCTATGAGTGAAAAGTCCCTGACTGATGTGAAAACGTTTATTGAAAACGTCAACAAAAAAGGCAAGCGCAACGGCCTGAAGATAAACTTTCCCTGGATGAAGCGGAAAGGGAAATCCAGCCAGTAGACGCCGAACTTTACTTACGACGGCTCACCGCCGTTTCAAAAGGGTGCCCTTCACGGGCAAAATCAGGCCGATAGGTATCTGGAGCGTCCATCTCCTGCACCCAGCCGTTCTCAATCCCCAGTTCATCAAGCAGCCCGACGACCTCTTCATATTCCCGCCCCGTGATTTTGCGGGCCAGCGAAGGTATTTTAAGAGCGCGATGGGCGGGATAATACTGCGCCATGACACTGACCGCTACCGACGACGATACCTCATTGGCCAGCCAGTCAAGGGATTCCCGACTCCCCGCCATTCCGCTGGGCAGTATCAGGTGCCTGACAATCAGTCCCCTCTGTGCCACCCCGCCTTCATCCACCACCAGGTTGCCCACCTGCCGGTACATCTCCTTAATGGCGCCCCGCGCCCGTTCCACGTAGTCGGAAACCTGAGATAACTTTTTGCCCCATTTATTTGAGGCGTACCTGAGGTCGACGAGGTAGACGCTGATGATGCCCTCAAGCGCTCTCAGGGTATCGATTGAATCATAGCTGCTGGTATTGTAGACCAGAGGAACACGCAGGCCCATGGGCACCGCCTCCAGCAGCGCGCTTACTATCTGCGGGACAAAGTGCGACGGCGAGACCAGGTTTATGTTATGGCAGCCAAGCTCGTCCTGTAGGTAAAGCATATATCCGGCCAGAGTCCGGTGGTCAACCTGATTTCTGGACTGCGCCCTGTAATTCTGGCTAATCTGGTGGTTCTGGCAGTAGGCGCAGCGCAGGTTGCAGTTGCCGAAGAAAATGGTCCCCGAGCCCCTCTCCCCGGATATGGCCGGTTCCTCGCCGCGATGGGCACAGACCGCCGCCACTATCGGCAGGTAGCCCGAGTGACAGAAACCGGTCTCACCGGCCAGTCGATTCACGCCGCATTCTCGCGGACATATATCACAGGAACGCAACCTAGCTTCAAGTTCCCGGGCACGGCTTGCCAGTCCGCCTGACTTATACAGAACCATATACCGGGGTTCTTCAACGACCATGGGGAATGCTACCTATCCGTCCGCTTCTCTATCTTGGCCCAGGTATCCCGCAACGGCACCGTACGGTTGAACACGAGCTTCCCGGCAGATGAATCGGGGTCGACGCAGAAATAGCCCTGCCTCTCAAACTGGTACCGACTTCCGGATTTGGCACCGGCAAGACCGGGTTCAACACAGCACGAGGTTAGTATCTCCAAGGAATCGGGATTCAAATAATCCTTGAAATCAGCCCCATCCTCCACGTCAGTCGGGTCTTCCTTGCTGAACAGGTGGTCGTACAGGCGTACTTCAGCTTCGAGTGCGTGCTCGGCCGAAACCCAGTGCAGCGTTGCCTTGACCTTTCGTCCATCCGGGGCGTCACCGCCCCGCGTGGCCGGGTCATAGTTGCAGCGGAGCTCAACTACCTCTCCAGTTTTTTCATCCCTGACCACGCCCACACAGGTGATAAAGTAGGCGTATCTCAGCCGCGCCTCGCGGCCCGGCGCCAGACGGAAGAACTTCGGCGGCGGGTCTTCGCGAAAATCATCTCGTTCAATATACAGAACGCGTGAAAAAGGCACCTTCCGTGTCCCGGCGCCGGCGTCCTCGGGATTATTCACCGCATCCAGTTCCTCCACCTGGCCTTCCGGATAGTTCTCAATGACCACCCGCAGCGGGCGCAGCACCCCCATAACACGCTGAGTATGCTTGTTCAAATCCTCGCGGAGGCTGTGCTCAAGCAAGGCGATATCAACCGTGCTGCCGGTCTTGGCCACCCCGATGCGCCGCGCAAAGTCACGGACGGACTCCGGCGTGTAGCCGCGCCGGCGCAAACCCGATATCGTCGGCATCCGCGGGTCGTCCCAGCCGCTCACATGCCCTGCCTGTACCAGCTTTAGTAGCAGGCGCTTGCTCAGCACGGTGTTGGTGAGGTTGAGTCGGGCAAACTCAATCTGTCGGGGGTGATATATGCCCAGCTCGTCCAGGAACCAGTCATATAGCGGACGATGGTCTTCAAATTCCAGTGTGCAGATGGAGTGGGTAATCCCCTCGATGGAGTCCTCGAGGCCGTGCGCCCAGTCATACATCGGATAGAGGCACCACTTATCGCCGGTGCGGGGGTGCTCGGCGTGCAGGATGCGGTACATGACCGGGTCGCGCATATTCAGATTACGGGAAGCCATATCGATTTTCGCCCGGAGTACACGCGAGCCGTCCGGGAATTCGCCGGCCCGCATACGCTTGAACAGGTCCAGGTTTTCTTCAACGGAACGGCCCCGGTACGGGCTCTGCCGGCCCGGATGAGTTAAGGTGCCGCGATAGTCCCTGATTTCCTCCGCGCTCAGTTCATCAACATAAGCTTTACCGGCTTCGATCAACTGCACAGCATATTCGTACATCTGCTCAAAGTAGTCCGACGCGTAGTACAGCCGGTCCTCCCAGTCGAACCCCAGCCAGTGAACATCCTCGATGATTGAGTCGATATATTCCTGTTCTTCCTTGACGGGGTTGGTATCATCGAACCGCAGATTGCAGAGGCCGTTGAACTCAGCGGCGATGCCGAAATTCAGGCAGATGGACTTGGCGTGCCCGATGTGCAGATAGCCGTTCGGCTCGGGAGGAAACCGGGTATGGACCCGACCGCCGTACTTGTTGGCTCGGAGGTCATCATTGACAATGTCCCGGATGAAATCGCGGTATGATTCAGAATTGTTTGCAGTCATAAGTTATTCCCCAGCTTTGCCACCGCTACCCCGAGCCTCTCCAGGCATCTTTCTTTACCCAGCACCACCATCGTCTCAAAGAGCGGTGGAGCAGCAGCGCGACCGGTGGTAGCTACCCGAAGCGGGCTGAAAAGTTGCCCCGCCTTGAGCCCCAGTTCCTCAGCCAGGGGCCGAAGCGCACCTTCCAGCGAATCATGGTCAAAGCTCTCCAGCAAGGACAGCTTCTCCTGAGCGGCTTTCAGCGCCCTGAGTGTAGTTTCAGCGGTCATCTTCTTATCCACCAGCAGCGAGGCGTCATATTCCAGTTCATCGAGAAAGAAGAAATCAGCATACGTCGCCGCTTCCGCCAGCGTGTTTATCCGCTCCCGAATCAGCGGCACAATTCGGCTCACGTATTCTTTGGAGACAGGCCGTTTCACCTCCTCGGGCAGTCCGTTCTCCAGAAACGGCATGATTCTCGGCAGTAGCTCTTCGCGGCTCAACTCCCGCAGGAAAACCCCGTTCATCCAGTCGAGCTTCTCGTGATTGAAAACGGCCGCCGTCTTGCTGACGCGCTCCAGCGAGAAGTGCTTTACCAGTTCAGCGCGGCTGATTATATCCGTCTTGTCATCCAGCGACCAGCCGAGCAGGGCCAGGAAATTGACCATCGCCTCGGGAAGATAGCCCTGCTCCTTATACTCGGTAATGGACACCGCGCCGTGCCGCTTGCTCAGCTTGGACCGGTCGGGCCCGAGTATCATCGGCAGGTGGGCCAGCTGCGGCATCTCGTAGCCAAGCGCTTCATAGAGAAGCTTGTGCCGCGGGACACTGGACAGCCACTCTTCCGCTCTCAAAACGTGGCTTATCTCCATCAAATGGTCGTCAACGACATTGGCCAGGTGATAGGTCGGGTAGCCGTCCGACTTCAGCAGGACATAGTCATCAAGAGTGCTGTTCTCCACCGTTACCTCCCCCCAGATAATATCGCTGAAGCTGGTCTGCCCTTCGAGGGGCATTTTGAACCGCACCACCGGGGTGATGCCCTCTGCCTCTTTCTGTTGGCGCTCCGCCCCGGTCAGGTCGCGGCAGCGCCGGTCATAGCCTATTGATTGCTTTCTCTTCTGCTGCTCGGCGCGCATCTCCGCCAGTCGCTCCGATGAGCAGTAGCAGTAGTAGGCATCTCCCTGCGCCACCAATCTCTGCGCTGCCTCGCGGTAGAGGTCAAGTCGCTGCGACTGAAAATACGGGCCATATTTACCTCCCACCTCAGGCCCCTCGTCCCAGTCAAGGCCCAGCCAGCGCAGACCGCCCAGTATTGCCTCCAGCGCTCCCTCCACTTTACGGGCGACGTCCGTATCCTCAATGCGGACGATGAAGACGCCGCCGCTGCAGCGGGCGAAACGCCAGTTGAACAGCGCCGACCGTAGATCTCCCACGTGTGGGAAACAGGTG
>CAZQWO010000103.1:0-4713 GCA_964597015.1 uncultured Dehalococcoidaceae bacterium | reverse complement strand
CTTATTACCATTGGCGTGTTTGATGGCGTGCACCTCGGTCACAAACATCTGATTTCACAGCTGGTGGGCAGGGCAGAGCAGGAGAATTTGCTGAGTGCGGTGGTAACTTTTCGACAGCATCCCCAGCAAGTGCTGCACCCTGATACCATACTGCCGTTTCTCACCGACCTCGCGGAGAGGGAAAGACTGCTGAAAAACGAAGGGGTGGATATCATTGTTCCGCTGGCTTTTACGGCTGAGACTTCTAATCTCAGTGCGCGCGATTTTATAAGTTTGCTCAGGAAGTATCTGCGCATGCGTGGTATGGTCATCGGGCCTGATTTTGCCCTGGGCAGGAAACGTGAGGGCAATGCCGATGCTCTCTGTGCGCTGGGGCACGATATGGGGTTCAGCGTTACCGTGGTGCCTCCGGTGGTAATCGATGGCGAAGTTATCAGCAGCACGGCCATCAGGCAGGCCCTATCGAACGGAGACGTGCACAGGGTCAGGCGGCTGGCCGGACGCGGCTTCAGCCTCCGGGGACCTGTGGTCGCCGGTGCCGGCAGGGGCGTGGCGCTGGGATTTCCGACCGCCAATCTGGATTTTGGTCCCGAGCAAGCTTTACCTGCCGATGGAGTATACGCCGGCTGGGTTAACATAAACGGCAAAATTTTTCCGGCAATGACCAATATCGGCACCAATCCTACGTTTGGCGATAAACGGCAGGCAGTTGAGGTCTATGTGGTTGATTACCGGGGTGACCTTTATGGGGAAGAAATACAGGTCGAGTTTGTGGAGCGATTGCGCGGGGAGAAGAGATTTGATAATGTGGAAGAGCTGAAAAAGCAGATGGCTGAAGATGTAAAAAAGGGCATCACCTTATTAAGTGCTAAAGGTGGAAGTTCAACATGAAGGGCGAGATAAGGGAAATCACTGACCGGGACGAAAAATATCTCCTGCGGCGGGGAGTCGCCGAAATCATTGTTGAGGATGAAATGAGGAAGCTGCTCCGCTCCGGCAAAAAGCTGAGGCTGAAAGAGGGCTTTGACCCCAGCTTCCCTGATATTCACCTTGGACATATGGTGTCGCTGCGGAAGCTGCGCCAGTTTCAGGAGCTTGGCCATCAGGTGGTGCTTATCGTTGCCGACTGGACAGCCCAGATTGGCGACCCGAGCGGCGTTTCGGCGACCCGCCCGATGCTCTCTGCGGAACAGGTATTGAGCAATGCGCAGACCTACATGGAGCAGTTCTTCAAGATAGTCGATAAGACAAGAACCGAGGTGCGGTGGCAGAGCGAGTGGTTCGGCAAGTTCACCCTGGCCGATGTCCTTCAGCTGACCAGCAAATTTACCGTTGCCCAGTTTCTGGCGCGTGATGATTTCAACGCCCGGTACAATGACGGGCGGCCGATTGCGCTGGTCGAGTTGATGTACCCGCTGCTTCAGGCGTACGACTCCGTGGCGATACAGGCGGACGTCGAGTTCGGCGGCACCGACCAGAAATTTAATTTCTTGGTGGGTAGAGAGCTCCAGTCCATGATGGGGCAGCCTCCCCAGCAGTGTTTCATGACGCCGCTTCTGGTGGGCACCGATGGCAGCCAGAAAATGAGCAAGAGCCTGAATAACTACATCGGCGTGGCGGAGACACCGGATGAAATTTACGGCAAGACCATGTCCATCCGTGATGACCTGATTGTCCAGTACTTTGAGCTGGTTACCGACGTGCCCGATGAGGAGCTTGAGGAGTTCAAACAGGCGCTGGACAACAACGCGGTAAACCCTATGGAGCTCAAGAAACGCCTGGCCAGAGAACTGGTCACCCATCTTTATGATAAAAAGGCGGCCAGCGAGGCCGAAGGGCATTTTGAAAGGGTACATCAAAAAGGGGAGATACCAGAAGAAATGCCGGAGTACCATACTCCTGCAGCAGCAACAATGGTTGGCGTGCCGCATGTACCTGCAGCAGCAACAATGGTTGACGTACCGGATGCACTTTCAGCGACAGCGCAGGTTAGAAGCCGTAGCGAGGCTGCCCGATTGATTGCTCAGGGGGCAGTTAGTATAGACGGTGAAAAAATAACCAGTAATGCCGCCCCCGTAAAAAACGGCAGTATTATCAAAGCTGGCAAGCGCCGCTTTGTCAGAGTAGTGATTGATTAGAAATTAATAATTAAGGAGTTCAAAATGGGGCAGTTGCGTGTTCCGGGGCCAACCCCGTGCCCACCGGAGGTACTGCAGGCGCTGAGCTGGCAGATGATAAACCACCGCGGGCCGGAATTCGGCAAGATGATTCATGATGTCACCGCCAAGCTGAAGCAGATATTTCAAACGAAAAAAGATTTATACCTGCTGACGTGTTCCGGCACGGGAGGGCTGGAGGCGGCCATTGTCAACACGCTCTCGCCGGGAGATAAGGTGCTTGCTGCGCCTGTGGGCGCGTTCGGGGAAAGGTTTACCAGCATGGCGGAGGTGTTCGGTGCCGAGGTAATCCCGGTACGTGCGGAGTGGGGGAAAGCGGCTGACCCCGATGAAATCCGGCGCGCGCTGCAAAAAGAGCCCGGAATCAAGGCCGTGCTGGTAACGCATAATGAAACCTCCACCGGCGTGACCAATGACCTGGCGGCCATCAGCGCCGTGGTCAAGGAGTTTGATAAACTGCTGCTGGTCGACGCCGTCAGCAGCATAGGCTCGATTGACCTGCCGGTGGATAAATGGCACTGCGATGTAACCGTCACCGGGTCGCAAAAAGGGTGGATGGTGCCTCCGGGAATGGCGATGGTCAGTGTCAGCCAGGAAGCGTGGCAGGCCCACGCCAAGGCCAAGATGCCCCGTTTCAACTGGGACTTTGCCCGGGCCCAGAAATACCTGGAGATAGGGCAGACCCCCTGGACGCCGGCGGTATCAATCGTGTTTGCCCTCTCTGTAGCGCTGGATATGATGCTGAAGGAAGGCCTGTCAAATATCTTTGACCGCCATGCCAGGGTCGGCAAAGCGGCCCGGGAGGGGGTGAAATCACTGGGATTATCCCTCTTCGCCGACGAGAGATACGCTTCCAACACGGTTACCGCCGTGTCCGTAAAAGACGGCCTGGATGTAAAAGAAATGCTCAGGATACTGCGCGAGGAATATCAGATAGTACTTGCCGGCGGTCAGCAGAGCCTGCAGGGTAAGATATTCCGCATCGGGCACCTGGGGCTGATAACGGAAGACGATATCAAAGAGATAATCTCGGCCCTGAAGGAAGTGCTGCCAAGGGTAGGTGCGTAGCTTATTGGGAGGATAATGACAGCAAGGAACCTGTGCAGGCTGGCCATACTGGCGTTATTAGTGGCAGCGCTGGCGTTTCCCTCTGCCTGTTCGAAAGGGGAAGCAACGGAAAACCCCGGTCTGATAAGTGAGGACCTTAAGCTTGAAGAGGCCTTCACCCTGATGGAGGACAACCGGGGCAGCCATGACTTCATCATCATTGACCTGCGTCCGGCTGAGGAATACGCGAGTGGTCACATAGAGGAAGCGATTAATATTGATTACAGTGCTTCCGATTTTGCCGAAGAAATGGATGGGCTCGACCGCGATAAGGTCTATCTTATCTACAGCTATGCCGATGATGTGAGCGGTCAGGTTCTGGATATGATGGCCGAGCTGGGCTTTGCCGAGGTTTATAATATGCTTGGCGGTATAGAGCGGTGGCAACGGGCAGGGCTGCTGCTGGTACAATAAGATAGCCCTGTTCAAATGATGATTACGCGAGGAGCATACGCTCCTCTTTTTATTTCTATGACCCTATCTTAAATTGACGGGACATATAGGTAATGTTATCATAAGCACATAAGGCAGAACTGAATTAAAAAGCTTGGTTTAACTCCTGAGTGTTATGGCGACGCTGAACGGGCTTAATCAGGAAATTGCCGGGTGTTTGCTATGCGAGATAGCAAAGTATCGGACCAATACTGTGCCCGGGGAGGGGCCTGAGGATGCTGAGATTATGTTTATCGGTGAAGCTCCGGGCTGGCATGAAGACCAGCAGGGGAGACCTTTTGTCGGGCCGGCCGGGCACTATCTGGATCAGCTGCTGGCCTCCATTGGCCTGACGCGGCGGCAGGTATTTATCACTAACGTTATCAAGTGTCGCCCACCAGACAACCGTGACCCGCTCCCGACGGAAATCCAGAACTGCCAGAAATGGCTGGACCATCAGATAGACATCCTCAAGCCCAGAATGATTGTCACCCTGGGTCGCTATTCGATGGCCAGGTTTTTCTCCGGTAAAAGCATAAGCAAAATACACGGCACTGCCGTCAGGCGGGACAACACCATATACTTTGCCATGTACCACCCGGCGGCGGCTCTCCACCAGCAGAGTCTGCGGCAGGCAATAGAGACTGATATTATGAAGAAGATACCGTCCGTGCTTGCCGAGGAAAAAAGCGTTCCCGAGACTGAACCCGGTCCCCAGCAGTTGAGTATGTTTTAGGACTGACCAGATGACCAAATCGAAGTTGAAAGTCATCCCTATCGGTGGCCTCAGCGAAATCGGCAAGAATATGCTCTTGCTGGAATATGGCAATGATATTCTGATTGTTGACGCCGGGCTCATGTTTCCCGGCGAAGATATGCTCGGCATTGACCTGGTTATCCCTGACATCAATTACCTTCTGGATAAAAAGGACAGGGTGAGGGGCATTATTATCACCCACGGTCACGAAGACCACATCGGCGCCCTGCCCTATGTGTC
>CAZQWO010000102.1:0-4811 GCA_964597015.1 uncultured Dehalococcoidaceae bacterium | reverse complement strand
CTGTGGCCACCACCAGACCTGAAACCTATCTTGGTGATACCGCCGTGGCGGTAACCTCAGGCGATGAGAGTGCCTTTGCTGTCTCCGGAAATGACGGGCTGGACTTTAACGATGTAAGCCTGATTGACACGAAATTGAATAACTTGAGCGATGTGGCCGTTTCTGAGGACGGTGAGTCTATTTACCTGGCAAGCGATGATGGTAATGACCTCAGCTTCTGGCGTAAGGATTCATCATGGCAGCGTGTGCTCAGCCGGCAGGATACCAGCGGCTATGTCGTAAGACTGGCTCCCGACGATTCGGAGGCGGTTTACCTCGCGGAAAAAAGCGGCGATAACATTTACTACAGTCCCGATGGCGGGGACAGGGAATGGGTGGCGAGTACCTGCCCGCTTAATGTTCAGGACCTGGCGGTGGAAAGTACCGGCATAGCTTATGTGCTCGACGAAGATGGGAAGGTGACCAGGTCGCCTTCTTCCGGCCTTATCTGGAGCGTGGCTGTTTCGACCAATGTTTCGGCCGAGCATAAGGAAGGTAGCGGCCACACGATTGTCAGCGGGGGTACCGATGCCGTATTCGTGGGCAGCACTGACGGTCGCGTGGCATATTCCATGGATGGGGGTTCTTCATGGATAAAACTACGGGCGCTGCCCGGCAGCAGCAACGGCAGAGTGCAGGTCGTTCCTGATAGTAACTTCGCCACCAACCGGATAATATATGCCGCCAGTAGTAGTTCCGGGCAGAACGTTATGCGATGGAAGATAGGCAGCAGCACTGCCTGGGCGGATATTTTCCGGGGTAACCTGAGCGGCGGGATTTACGGCCTGGCCGTTGAAGATAACGTGCTCTATGCTCTCGAATATAATCCGGGCACAAAACAGAGCCGGCTGTGGCAGTGCCTGTCGCCTGCTGGCGCGTCCCACTCGTCGGCGAGCTGGGAGTCCAGGGATACCACCAAGACGACAGATATTGCCGACCCTGAAGTTGCTTTTAATGCCCTGCCGCAGGCGCTGAAACTGAGCGCGGGTGGCAGGCTATGGGCCATAAAGACAAATGGTACCAACCGGCTCTACCGTATTGAAGATTTCATGACCAAGCTGGTTTTACAGGCGCCGGACGACGGCTATATCAGCCCGGTTAACCGGGTGACCGGAATCGCCCAGGACATTACTTTTCGCTGGCGGCGAGCGCTCAATGCCGCAGAATACGAGTTTTCCTTAGCCCAGGACGAGGAGTTCAGGATAAAGGTCGCCAGCATAACGGTAACCAGTAACAGCACGCAGATGGTGGCGTTTGTCGGACCGCAGGCCACCGGTGCCGCACAGGTTGGCTTTGTCGAGGGTATGGCTTACTACTGGAGGGTGCGCATCACTCAGCCGCTCTTCCGTATTGCCTCCGAGCCGCGCACCTTTCAGATTGAACCTCTGGTGGTAACGCCGCCGGTCATCATCGAGCGACCCCCGCCGCCGGTTATCAGTGTACCGCCCACGCCCAGACAGGAGATACCGTTCCCGCCGATAGAGATTCCACCCACAGCGCCGCCGCCGGAAATTGTCGTCGTACCGCGGGAAACACCTGCCCCCGAGATGCCGGGCTATATGTGGGCCGTCATTGCCGCCGGTATCCTTATCTTTCTCACTGTCATGGCCTACGTATTGATGACCTTCATGGACCGATTTCTGGTTTACTGGCTGCGGCGGGGAAGATACCGCTGGTCTCGATGGCGACGGAAACGCTTCGAGGGTAAGTATCAGGAACAGCCTCTGCCGGCAGCTGATTCCCTCGAACAAATCGAGGCTTTGCTCAAGCAGGTGACCTGGGCGATGGACGGCCCCCTGCATCTTTTTGATGCCATCAGCTATCCGCAGACAGTCTGGGCGAAAAAGAAGGATGACTGCGATGGCTTTGCCGTGCTGGCGGCGGCATTGCTGAAACAATGGCAGCCGGAGACGAAGCCGGCATTGATTACTGCCATGCTCAGGCCGGTGCGCAGGAGCCACACGGTCTGTGCTTTCAACGTGCCTGGTGCCGGGCTGTGGTTCTTCGACAACTATATGCTGCGGCGGGGCCACTACCGGACTTATGCCGATGTTGTGGCGGAAGTGCAGGGGAAGGCCAGGCTGGTCTGCTGGGATGTGGTCGAGCCTGACACACTGGAGACACTGGAGTTTCACGTCGTCTCTAATGAAGGCCGGGTTTAAGGTCGTCTTATTTCTGCTTCACCGCCTGCTGAGCGGCTTTGACGATGTCCCCAACGGCCATGCCGTACTTATCGAGCAGCGGGTCTAAATCTTTGGAGGACTCGGTGAACTTATCGGCGACCCCCACCCTTTTTACCGGCACGGGGATTTCGTCCGCGATAACCTCGGCCACCGCGCTGCCCAGACCGCCGATTATGGAGTGCTCTTCAGCAGTGACGATGGCGCCTGTTTCCTGAGCGCACTTTCTCAGCAGCGGCATATCCAGCGGCTTGACCGTGTGCATGTTTACCACTCTTGCCTTTATTCCCTGGGAGCTTAACTGGTCTGCAGCCTCAAGTGCCCGACTGAGCAGATGACCGTTGGCGATGATGGTAACGTCGTTTCCATCGCGCATCGTGATGCCCTTGCCGATTTCCACCTTATGGTTTTCATCAAAGATGATGGGCATCTCGGCGCGGCTTATCCTGATGTAGACCGGCCCTTCGTGCTCGGCCATAAGGGGTATCATCTTCTTTGCCTCAATGCTGTCCGAAGGCACGATGACGGTCATATTGGGCATGGCGCGGAATACGGCGATATCCATGATGGAGTGGTGGGTGGCGCCATCCTTGGCGTCGGAAAGGCCGGCAAAACTGCCGATTATTTTAACATTGGTGTTGGCGTAGGCGACGCAGGTTCTGATTTGCTCCGTGGCCCGCAGGAGGAGCGCGGCGAAGGTGTTGGCGAATGGAACCATGCCGCTCAGGGCAAAGCCAACTGCGGTATCTATCATGCCGGCTTCGGCGATGCCCACGTTGAAAAAGCGTTCCGGGTTCTTTTGCGCGAAGAAGGTGCTCATAACGGAGGCAGATACGTCAGCCGTCAGCACCACGACCTTTTTATTTCGAGTGCCATATTCGGCCAGCGCCTCTCCGAATATCTGCCTTGTATTATCCAGATTAAACATTTTGCTTCAATTCCTCCATCGCTTGCTTGTACTCTTCATCATTGATGCCCTTTCCGTGCCAGGCGGCTTTTCCTTCCATGTAGGACACTCCCTTGCCTTTAACCGTATGGGCGATTATAACAATGGGTTTGCCGCCGTTGGCACGGGCCTTGTCCAGCGCCGCCAGCACTTCGGGCACGCTGTGGCCGTTGATTTCGAGAACGGCCCAGCCGAAGGATTCCCACTTGCTCTTCAGCGGTTCCAGCGACATAATTTCTTCTGTGGTGCCGTCCAGCTGGACACCATTGCAGTCAACGATGGCGATTAATCTGGATAGTTTATACTTCGCCGCGAGCATCGCTCCCTCCCACAGGATACCGGCCTGCAGTTCCCCGTCGCCCAGTAGCACGTAGGTATGATAATCAAGACCTTTGAGCTTTGCCGCCAGGCAGAGGCCGGCGCCGATGTTGATACCGTGTCCCAGACAGCCGGTAGTCATTTCAACGCCGGGGGTTTTTTGTCGGTCCGGGTGTCCCTGCAAACGGCTGTCAATGCAGCCCCACGTTTCCAGCTCCTCAAATGGCATGAACCCTATGCGCGCCAGCGCCGCATAAAGAATCGCGCAGGCGTGACCTTTGCTCAGTATGAAGCGGTCGCGGTTTTCCCATTGCGGTTTCTTGGGGTCGAGCTGCAGATGATGGAAAAAGAGGACGGACATAATCTCCGCCGGCGAGAGCGAGCCTCCCGGATGCCCCTGACCCCGGCAGTGGGTCATTTCGATAACATCAATGCGGAGCTGTCTGGCCATGTCTTCCAGCTTCTTGATTAATTCCGGTGAATATCCCGTTTTTACAGCCATATTTGCAAATTTACCTCCTTCAAAGGTCTCGCACGGGCAAAATAATCCTATTCCCTTGCCTGTTGTCTTGTCAAGTTGTCGATTAACAGAGATTCTTCTCAGATATGATTGACAAGTATTTGGGGGTAAATTAAGGAGGTTACAGGAGATGAAAAAATTTTGTCTTCTCAATAGCAGTAGGCAGCGTTATATTCGCTGAAGGGTTAGCACAAGGGGCTGCTCTATTGCTAACGGGCATCTGTCTTATGCTAATAGGTATCTATATAATTTGCCGTGAATACAGGAAATCAGGCACAAAAACTAACCAGTAAGCAGGGGAATGATAACATCCTTTATTAGTATGATGGCAACAGCTAAAGCTATGAATATGATGAACACTTGATAAATTAATCCCATTTTTATGCACCTCCAAAGTGTTGCCTGCCATGAAACTACTAAGTATAGTGAGAGTATTATATAGGTAGGTAGTAGGTGATGTCAATCAATAAAGAACAGAACCTTTACAGACCGGAATCTAATCGGGCAGGTATTTCTTCGGGAGCTTGGCCACCACGGTGAAGCCGGGGTCGACGATATTGCCGATGCGCATCGTGCTGGTCTGAGATATAACCTGAAAGGCCTCCCATTTCTCGAAGCCGTAGTCACTTTGCAGCCATTTGACCAGTTCTACCTGGGCAATGCGGACGCAGTCCATGAGCGGCTGGCCGCTGCCGGTGGTCATGATGTATGTATCGTCCTCGAGTCTAGGCCAGTCAATACTTTTCCCTTTGCTAACATCGAGCTTGAAGGTTACTTCGGCGGTCGTTTCCAGTGCTACGCCGCAGAC
>CAZQWO010000101.1:0-4851 GCA_964597015.1 uncultured Dehalococcoidaceae bacterium | reverse complement strand
AGTCAATGCAGCGGGGTGTCATTGACGCTTTCCAGATGAGTTCCCCGGCAATGGACTGGTCAGGCGCCATGTATGAGGTTGCCAACAATGTCTATCTCTCGCCAGTCCGGCAGCCCTGCGAGTGGCTTCCCGTCATGTTCAGCCAGAAATCCTGGGCGGAACTGGATGACGGCTTGAAGAGTCTGTGTCTAAATTGTCTGCACGCTGAAGCCTGGAGATACCTGGCCGAAATGACGCAGCTTGATGTGCAGGCGGTAAAGGACTACCAGGCCTACGGCACTAACATCGGCCCGATTCCAAAGGATATCGAAGAGGAATTGTACCAGCAGGCATTGATTCTGTACGGTGAAGAATCGGCGAAGGACCCCTTCTATAAGACAGTCTTTGACTCCATAGTCGATTTCCAGACGACCATGTATGCTACCTTCCCGCGGTTATAGGTCTGAGGTCCCCTGCTTCGTGACCAATTGCGGAGCAGGGGACTACCTTTGCGGAGCAGGGGACTACCTTGTGAAACAAGTTAAGAAAGATGAGCGATGAGAAAAATACTTAAGTTCATTGACTATCTTAGTGACTTGTCGGGTCGGTCAGTACGCTGGTTAGCCATGCTCCTGGTTCTGCTAATGACCATGGAAGTTACCATGCGCTACGGGTTCAACCATCCGACAATGTGGGCATACGAGAGCAGCCTGCAGATAGGTTGTGCCATGTATGCCCTTGCCTTTTGTTACGCCCAGCGACACGACGCCCATGTCCGAGTTGACGTCTTCTATTCGCATCTATCACCTCGGGGAAAGGCAATGGTTGATGTCATTTGCGGGATAGCGATGTTTCTGCCAGTGATTGTCTTTCTCGTCAGTGCCTCGTGGGCGTGGACGTTAAAGTCCTGGAAAATCCAGGAAAAAATGGTGGAGACGTACTGGTATCCACCGTACTATCCTTTAAGAACGGTGGTGGCACTGGGTTGGACGATGCTGGGCCTCCAGGGCCTAGCCGGAATTATCCGTAGCTTTTATACGGTGATAAGGAATAAACCCTATGATTGAATTGAGTCCAGAAGTTGTTGCTGTCGTAATGCTCGGGGCAGTCCTGGTTTTAGTCCTGACCGGCTACCCCTTAGCCTACGTGGTCGGCATAATCGCATTGGTGGTTGGCATGTTCGTCTGGCAGGGCCAGGTATCACAGATGCTTTATCTCCGCGCCCAGAAGATAATGCTCAACTACACCCTCCTGGCTGTTCCGCTGTTCGTTTTTATGGGTGTAATGCTGGAGCGTTCCGGGATAATTGAACGACTTTATGACGTATTATACCTCTGGCTTGGCGGGTTCAGGGGCGGGCTGGCGGTGGTTACCGTCATTGTGGGTACCATTATGGCAGCAACCGTCGGCATTATCACCGCCTCGGTGACGCTGCTGACACTTGTCGCCCTGCCCTCAATGATAAAGCGAGGTTATTCTAAAAGCTTTGCCAGCGGTGCCTGTACCGCCGGTGGTGTCCTTGGTATTCTCATCCCACCCAGCATTATGATTGTCCTCTACGGGCCTATGGCAGAACTATCCGTAGGCAAACTATTTTTTGGCGCTTTTGTCCCCGGTTTCATTCTCTCGATTCTTTATATCAGTTATATTATCATCCGTTCATTTATACAGCCAGCTATCGCTCCGCCGGTGCCTGTTGAGGAAAGGGCTATGCCCTTCTTACAGAAAACGACGAAGCTGTTCGTGGCACTGGTGCCACCGGCCATACTCATCATGTCCGTGCTGGGGGTCATTTTCCTCGGCATCGCCGCCCCCACTGAAGCCGCCGGTGTTGGCGCCTTTGCCGCAACGTTGCTCACCGTAGCCTACCGCCGTTTTAGCTTTGATGTTCTGAAAGAGGTCACCCTGATGACCGCCAGGCTCTCCGGTTTCATTCTCCTCGTCGGCTCGATGTCTTTCGCCTTTACCGGCGTCTTTCTGGGTGCTGGAGGAGGACAGGCAGTCTCGGAAGTTATCCTGGCTACTCCAGGAGGCAGGTGGGCCGCCTTTGCCGTTATCATGTTCATCTGCTTTCTCCTGGGCATGTTCATCGATTGGATTGGCATTATCTTTATCATGGTTCCGATCATAACTCCCATCTTCGCAGCGCTGGGCTTTGACCCCATCTGGGCAGCGATCATGGTCTGCGTTAACCTCCAGTCATCTTTTATGACTCCGCCCTTTGCCATGGGTATCTATATCTGTCGAGGTGCTGCAGACCCATCATTGGGAGTGACTGTCGCCGATATAATACGGGGGGTAATCCCCTTCGTCATTCTCATCCTGGTTGGAATCGCACTACTGGTTATTTGGCCCAATCTGGTCCTCTGGTTGCCAAGCATGATGATAAAGTAAAAGCGAGGAATGCGGAATTCAAACAGTGCTGGGCACCGAATTCTGGTGACCGAGTTTAAACAAGTAGCATATAGAGAGGCGGGCCAGTCGTGTACTGAGTTCGCCTTTCTATATTATGACCACCCTATTTTCAAATTGTTCAACCAGCAACATTTAAAATTTACTTAGGCCCCAGCCCAGCCATATGATATACTGTTACCGTTTCAAACTAATTAATGGCCACTTTTAATACCGGTAATGAAAATAGAAGCTGTCCCTGTTCCCCGCTTGCTACCTTCTCGCCTCGAAGACGCATTATGTGCAGTCATTGATGTCCTCCGTGCCACCACCACCATAATCACGGCACTGGCAAACGGTGCCCGCGAGGTGCGCCCCTGTACCACCGTTACCGAAGCCAGACGCGGCGCCAGTTCAGGAGATGGCGCCCCCTTCCTGCTTGGCGGTGAAAGAAAGGGCCTGCGAATTCCCGGATTTCATCTGGGTAACTCCCCCATCGAGTACCTTGACCCTGATATGATTTCCGGCAGGGCGATTTACTTTACCACCACTAACGGCACACCAGCCCTGCGGCGGGCTTATAAAGGTAGCGGCAGGCCCGTTTACCTCGCAGCGCTGGTCAATTTATCGGCGGTGTCCGCAGCCGTTGCCAGAGCGGCGGTGAAAAACGCCCTGAAACGCATCTTTCTCATCTGTGCCGGACGTCAGGGCGAGCCGGCGCTGGAAGACCTGTACTGCGCCGGATTGATGGTACAAAGCCTGCAGTCTGAATTTGCCAGAGCCGGAATACCTGCGGAAATGAGCGATGCCGCTATTTCAGCAGCCGAGTGTGCCAGGATAAACCAGAAGAACCCACTTGACGTGCTCACCGGCAGTGAACATGGCCGCTACCTTTTAGGTATCGGCTTTGCCGCTGACCTAGAGTTCGCCAGCCAGATGGACAAATATGACATTGTGCCCTGCTACGATGGGAATCGCATCATCATATAATATAACTCATCTTATGTGAAGTAATAAAGGGGGTAAATAGAGATGAGGCTGGAAAAACAGGTAGCCATAGTAACCGGCGCCGGCCAGGGAATCGGTCGGGCCATTGCCATAACTCTGGCCAGAGAAGGCGCCGCCGTGGTGGTAAATGACGTTGTCCCGGAAAGAGCCGATAAGGTAGCCGAAGAGATTAAATCGCTGGGAGGTCAGGCGCTGGCGGTAGCCGCCGACGTATCCAAGGCCAAAGAGGTAGACACACTCGTTGCCAAGACGCTGGCTGGTTACAAAAAGATAGACATACTGGTCAATAACGCCGGCATTGCCAGAATGAAACGTTTGCTGGAGATGACCGAAGCCGATTGGGACAGCCATATGGACACCAATATTAAATCGCAATTCCTGTGCAGCAAGGCGGTTATTGAGCATATGATACAGCAGAAACGGGGAAAGATAATCAACATCGCCTCACTCGCCGCTCACATTGGAGCTCCGGGGCTGTCGGCATACGGCGCCAGCAAAGGCGGTGTTGCTCTATTCACCAAGGCTTTAGCCGTGGAGTTCGGGAAGTATAACATCATGGTCAACGCGGTGAGCCCTGGCTTCACTCTGACCGAAATGGTGAAGCAAGCGGGCAAAGACCGCCCCGACTTTCTGGAAGGCATGGATAGAATACCCCTGAGGAGGGCAGCAGAACCGGAGGATATCGCCAATACTGTCCTGTTCTTAGCTTCAGCGGAGTCTGATTATATAACCGGTCAGGTGTTAATCGTCGATGGCGGGCTGATGGCCATACATCCCCGCATGGTCAAGCCAACCGACTAGCCTGCTCTTGCCCCCGGGTGAGCCGGTGAATCACCCGTTAGAGCATACGGAATCATTAAAATGGGTGATTTACGCTCGCCACTGCTTATATTAAATTAAAAATATGAGTAATGCGGGGTAGTGGGGTGGCATGAGATTCCTTTATATCAATATACCGCGGCTGGTGTTAATCGCCATTGTTTCCTTCTCATGTTTGTTAATGGGCAGGAGCTATTTCACCTTAGCCCAGCCGGACGACGGCATGGAACTCAACTTTATGAACCTGAAGATGTCGGTCAATGAGTCACCAGTCTCAGCTTTGGGCCTGATAGAAGAAGCCCGAGAGGTATCGGCGCTCTATGAGCACCACGTTGTAACGACCGCCCTCCAGTCAATGAGAGTGCTCGAAGGGGTGAAAAATGTCCCGGCAGTTACCATGGCCACAAATGACTTGGCCAGTTTTCCTTCTGCGGAGCACAGCCTTTATCCATACTACGTCACCAAGCGCTTCAGCCAGTATAAATATACGGTTGACAGCGATGGCATTGTCGACATCAATACCGCCTCTCCCACCACGGTTTGCGACCTTGAGTTCGTGGAAAATTATTTTAAATCCATCGAATAAGCAATCCCCGAACCCATTCACCTGCCGCTATTTCCTCCCGTTTCTGTTTCAATATTGAACCTTTTTTC
>CAZQWO010000100.1:0-4851 GCA_964597015.1 uncultured Dehalococcoidaceae bacterium | reverse complement strand
GAGTCGAATAGTCGATTCATCGTCGAGGTTTCGCCTGATAAGAGGGCTGTATTTGAGAGAGAAATGAAGGGGATGCCCTTTGCTCTGATGGGACAGGTAATCAGTGAGCCGACGTTTGAAGTCCGTGGGCGAAAGGGCAAACAGATTATCTCCATGTCCATTGATGAATTAAAGGAGGCCTGGCAGAAGCCGCTGAGGTGGTGACGGATGGTTAAGACAATCGTGCTGCGGGCACCGGGCACCAACTGCGATGTTGAGACCGTCTTTGCTTTTGAGCAGGCCGGTTCAGAGGTGGACCTGGTCCATGTCAACCGACTCATCAGCCATGAACGGAAACTTGCTGACTACCAGATTCTGGTCATTCCCGGCGGTTTCACCTATGGCGATGATATCGCTGCCGGCAGGGTGCTGGCCAACGAATTGCGGCTCAAGTTGGGAGAGGATATAAGGCGCTTTTTTGAGACCGGCGGGCTCATTCTGGGCATCTGCAACGGCTTTCAGGTGCTGGTCAGGGCCGGTTTTCTACCGGAATCAGATAATGGCAGTCATCAGCAAATTACACTGGCGGCCAATGACTCGGGTAAGTTCGAGTGCCGGTGGGTATACCTGGCGGTGGAAAAGGACAGCCCCTGCGTTTTCACCAGAGGCATGGAGAGCATGTATATCCCGGTGGCACACGGCGAGGGCAAATTCGTTGCCGCCCCGGAGATTCTACCGGATGTAAACGTTGTCGTCCGCTATGCGGACGAGCAGGGTGACGTTGAGGCGGGATATCCCCACAATCCCAATGGCTCCGTGAACAACATCGCCGGCATCTGCGATTCTTCAGGGCGTATCTTTGCCCTGATGCCCCACCCCGAGCGACACATCAGGGGCACCCAGCACCCGCGATGGACCAGTCTGGGCGCGAAGCAGTACGGTGACGGATTTCCGATTTTCCAGAATGCGGTCAGGTGGGTGCAGCAGTCGTAGCTGGAGATTGAGCTCTGCACCCACCTTTTCTATTCGCTTGAATTCAACGACAGGTTACTTCACCACACCGAGTGGTGCCACTGTCCTCCCGTAGACACTGTTCAGCACCTGGGCCAGCGCAGCATACATCGCTGAAAGCCCACAGAAGACCCCCTCGATGCCGGCAATTCTGGTGACGACTATGCTGCCGGTGGCATCTCCTATCGCCAGCAGGAAAAACAGTATGGTCAGCGAGGCGAAGACTACCTGAAGCGCCCGGTTCAGTTTCAGCGTCCCGATGAACATGACGCCGGTGAAGATGCCCCACATCACCAGGTAGGCTACCATGGCCGCCGTTTCCGGCGCGTTGCCCCATCCCATGGCGGGCATGATGATGAGGAAGGCCAGCGTGAACCAGAAAAGGCCGAAGGAGCCGAAGGCGGTCATACCAAAGGTGTTGTTCTTCTTAAACTCCATGACGGCGGCAATAACCTGGGAGATGCCGCCGTAAAATATGCCCATGGCCAGTATCATGGTGCCGAGCGGATAAAGCCCGGCGTTGTGCAGGTTCAGGAGGACGGTTGTCATCCCGAAGCCCATCAGACCGAGGGGGGCCGGGTTGGCGGTGGCGTCCTGGATTTTAATCAGGGTTTCCGTAAGTGGCGACTTATCTTGTGCCAAAACTTGCTACTCCTTTCCATAGCCAGATTGCGCGCACGCTTATACGCTGTGAAAGATGGTGAAAGCAAAAAGGTGGATAACGGGGCTTAAGGTTTATCCCTTGTGCTCAAGTAATATACTATCATATTCCCTGTGCTCCCGACAAACTGTCTATCCCGTGCCGGTATCGATTATGTCCCAGGGCAACCTCTGGCTTTCCGCCCACTCCCGGTGCGCGTAATACTCAGTATCCAGCTGGCATCCGGCCGCTGCCTTTCGCCAGCCCGCCAGCGAGTTCTCTTCAATGGTATTCAGGGCTCTGGCGACGCTCGCATCACCGCGGGCGAGCACCGCCTGGACCTGGCTCCACGCCGGGCTTTCGCATTTTAACTGTATGCCCTCCGGTGCCAGGCTGTCCTTTAATCGGGCAATACGACTTTTAATTGTCTCGACCGGCGCCATGGGCAGGCGCTGGAACGGCGTGCTGGCCTTGGGGACAAAGGGGGCGATATTAAGTGAGAGACGGGCGCCCTTTGACTGCCGGTCAAGCAGGCGCTTGCATTGCAGAGTGAGCCTGACTATCTCGGCTATGTCCTCATCTGTCTCCGTGGGCAGGCCGAGCATAAAATAGAGTTTGAGCTGCTTTATACCATGCCGGGCCAGCCTGCCAACAGTATCGACAATATCATCCTCGCAGATACCTTTGTTAATCACCTGGCGCAGGCGTTCCGAGCCGGCCTCGGGAGCAATGGCAATCGTCCGGGCGCCCCCGGCGATGATTTCAGCAAGCACCTGTTCCGGGAGTTTGCCGGCCCGCATTGAGCTGACGGCGAACTGCGCTCCCATATTAAGCAGGCCGGTTAGCAGTTCCTCAAGGTGAGGATAATCGGAAACTGCCGGGCCCACCAGGCCCAATCGCTGGCGATAGCGCAGGCCTTCTTTTGCCTGATTCAGCAGTGTAGCCACCGAACGGAAGCGCATTGGCCTGAAGGTGGTGCTGACCAGGCAGAACCGGCAGCGCCAGGGGCAGCCGCGCTCCACCTCGATTAAGTAAAGCTCGCCCAGTTCCGTGTCTCTGGTTAATATGACCGAGCTGACCGGGAATTGGTCAAGATTTTCCGCCCACTGACGGATTACAGGGGTTGCTGGCGGTAGCAACGGCACATACATACCGGGTAAACCAGCCAGCGCTTTCAATAACTCCCTGCGTTTCCCGCCTGCATTATCTATTATTGCTGGCAGCAGCTTTTCCGCCTCGCCGATGCCGAAGGCGTCAAAGAATGGCGAAAGCGGCATGGGGTTGGCGGTAACGCAGGGCCCGCCGGCAATAACCAGCGGATGGCTGTCATCGCGGTCAGCGGAAAGTAGGGGAATGCCGCTGGCCTTTAGTAAAGAAACGACGTTGAAATAGTCAAGTTCATAAGAAATGGTGAAAGCCACCACTTTGAAAGCGGCAAGCGGTCGCCCTGACTCCAGCGATAGGGGAGGAATGTTACGTGCCTGATTTTCCCTTTCCCAGAAAACCCGCTCACAAACGATATCACTGTATCTGTTGAGCTGGGAATACAGTGTATGCAGTCCGAGGTTGGACATGCCTATGTAGTAAGAGTTGGGGTAAACCAGAGCGATGGGTAACCTGCCGCCCCAGTCTTTGCTGACTGCGCGTTCCTCCCGGGCAAGGCGTCCCCTTGGGCTGATTGCTAGTCTTCTGGCTCTGTTTCCCCCGTACCGGTTCATGCCATATTATGATTTCCAGCAGCCTCTCATGAACTGCTTGTTCAGGGTGAGGACTCTATCGGCTACGTTTCGAAGCGGCCATGAGGTGCCCCTTTTACCGAACAGGGCCACCTCAACATGGTTGCCGTTATCCTTCACCGCCTGAAGGGCGCCAACATAGTCGGTATCACCGGCAACGAGAATCACCACGTCGTAATTGTTCTTGAAACTGTGAGTCAGCATATCCGTGGTCAGCTGGACATCAATACCTTTCTCGTACGGCGGCACGTTTGGCCAGTTGTTGTAGACCAGTCGGCCAAGGCGCAGCTCAATGTACGGTATGGCGTTCACCCCGGCGAAGAACGCCTGCTGGTGCTGGTAACGTTCCGGTTCCTCCCTCTTGCCTACCTTGGCGTTGTAGTAATAAATCCGGATTAACTGACGGCGACCCAGAAGCCTGTGGCAGAACCGGCCGATGTCAATGTCCGTCCGGCCGAATATATTCTTCAGCGAATGGTACATATTGCTCCCGTCAATAAATATCATTACCCGCTCTGACATTCTAATTGCCTCCTTGGCTGGGTAAACAACCTTGTCTTTTCTTCAATTATATAGCCTTTGCTGGTAAATTACGACTACCCCCCGCATATTTGCGGGAAATTAAATATGGGTGGTATAATTGGCCGATATTGTTAACCCGGAGTCAGAGGATGAAGCTGAGCCGCGAAGAAGTGTTCCACATCGCCCGCCTGGCCCGCCTGGGGCTGACCGAAGAGGACGTCGATAAGTTTCGAGTGCAGCTATCCAATATTCTGGATAACTTCGACATTCTGAGTCAGGTCGACACAACCGATGTCCCGCCCACCGCCCAGTCAATCGCGCTGCAGAATGTAATGCGGGACGATGAGGTGACCCCCTCACTTGCCCCGGAAGATATTCTGGCCAATGCTCCCCGCCGGGAAGGGGACTGCTTCCGCGTCCGCGCCGTGCTGGAATGATATTATTGCCGGGAGAGAATTTTGCCGGACAATCTTATCGAGTTGACCATTCACGAAGCCCATGATTTGCTTAAAAGTCGGCAGCTATCGTCAGTGGAGCTGACCCGGGCCTGCCTTGAGCGTATCTCCAGGATAGAGCCTGAGGTTCATGCTTTTGTCACCGTAACCGATGAGCCGGCGCTGAAACAGGCGGAGGAGGCTGACCGCCTGCTGGCGAAGAACGGCGCCGGTCCGCTGACGGGCATCCCGGTGCTCATCAAGGACGTTATGTGCACCAAAGGGATACGCACCACCTGCTCATCCAGGATACTGCAAAACCTGGTGCCCCCTTACGATGCCACCGTGGTGGAGAAGCTGAAGGCGTGTAACGCGGTGATTATCGGCAAGGCGAACATGGACGAGTTTGCCATGGGCTCGTCAACGGAGAACTCCGCCTTTTTCCCCACGCATAACCCCTGGGACCTGAGCCGGGTTCCCGGCGGCAGCAGCGGCGGCTCGGCGGCAGCGGTGGCGGCGGGAGAAACCG
>CAZQWO010000099.1:0-4882 GCA_964597015.1 uncultured Dehalococcoidaceae bacterium | reverse complement strand
ACATTGAGGGCCGGCACCCGGACGTACTGGGCAAAGCCGCCGGGATAAAAGTTCGTCTTACGCAGGGTATCGCACATGGTGTGATGTCCCCGCAGACAGTAATAGCAGGTGTTGCAGGGAACGTGGTGGGCGGCTGATACACGATCGCCCTCTTTATAGCCCTTCACCCCCTTCCCCACCTCCACAACCTGCCCCCCGATTTCATGGCCCAGTACCAGTGGCGCTCTATCGAGGCGATACCACTCCATGACATCGCTGCCGCAGATGCCGCTGGCCTCCACCCGCACCAGCAGTTCACCGGAGCCTGTTCTGGGAACGGGCATCTCCTCAACGCGGACATCCCGGTTGCTATACCACATGGCAACACGCATGCTCTCTTTACCCTTGCCCGTCATGACTTCTTCGCCCGACTCCCCTTCTCACCGTCGTAAATTTTTTGGGCTTCTTTCGGGGCAGCATTTTCATGAACGACGGCGCGTATTGCCTTTATCATGGCCACCGGGAAATCGTTCTGCCATATGTTCCGGCCCAGGTTCACCCCTATGGAACCATTCTGCATACCGTCGTGGACAAATTCAAAAATTTCCAGTTCAGTATTAACCTGAGGGCCGCCAGCCATCAACACCGGCACCGGGCAACCGCCGGTGACCTTCTCAAAGTTCTGGCACCAGTAGGTCTTGACCACCCGCGCGCCCAGCTCGGCAGCGATGCGGCAGGCGAGGGCGAGATAGCGGGCGTCCCGCTTTTCCATTTCTTTGCCCACCGCGGTAACCGCCATTACCGGAATGCCATAGCGCTCACCTTCATCTACCAGTTTTGCCAGATTCAATAACGATTCCTTCTCATAATCGGAGCCGACGAATACGGAAATGCCAACTGCGGAGGCATTAAGACGGACAGCCTCTTCCATTGAGGTCGTAATCCCCTCATTGGCCAGGTCTTTACCCACCATACTGGTGCCCCCGGATACCCGTAAAATAACCGGCTTGCTGTCGCCCGGGTCTACCGATGCCCGCAGGACACCTCTGGTAACGAAAAGCGCATCGGCATAGGGTAAAAGCGGCCTGATAGTCTCTCCGGGCTTTTCCAGTTTGCGCGTCGGTCCCTGAAAGTAGCCATGGTCAATGGGTAAAAAAAGCGCGTGCCCGTCCGGCTGTATCAACTGCGCCAGACGGTTTGCCATTCCCCACTCCATATCACGTCCTCCTTCCTGATGATTCAACGTCTCTAATTTAGGTAACAGGCATCAATTTGTCAACCGACAAATACGTTTGACAAGCATGTGTGGAAAAAACTACCATTACATTTGGCGCATAGAAAAATAGCAAAGGAGTTACATATGAGCACAATAGCACTGATGGGTGCCGGCGGCAAGATGGGCCTGCGCATCGCCAGGAACCTGAAGGATAATGCCGATTATAAAACGCTGTACGTTGAGATAAGCGATGCCGGCAAAGCCAGCCTGGCGGAACTCGGCCTTTCGGCTACTCCCCAGGATGAGGCGCTCCAGCAGGCCGACGTCGTTATTCTCGCCCTGCCGGATAAGCTCATCGGCAAAATCTGCCATGATATCGTCCCCAAGCTCAGGAGCGGCACCATGGTCATGGGGCTGGACCCGGCGGCGCCCTATGCCGGCGTCCTGCCGGAGCGAGAAGACATCTCCTACTTCGTCAGTCACCCCGGGCACCCACCGATGTTCGGCGAGGAGACCGACCTTGAAGCGCAGCGCGACTGGTTCGGCGGGGTCAAGGCGAAGCAGAGCATAGTCTGTTCGCTGCACCAGGGACCGGATAAAGATTACGCCAAGGGCGAGGCCGTCGCCCGGACCATCTTCGCCCCGGTCTTGAGAGCGCACCGCCTTACCACCGAGCAGATGGCGATTCTGGAGCCGGCGCTGGTGGAGACCCTGGCTTTAACCTGCTTCATGGTTATCCGCGAAGCCATGGAAGAGGCCGTCAAGATGGGGCTTCCCCGGCAGGCAGCCCTCGACTTTCTACTCGGCCATCTCCGCACCACCATAGCCATTGTCTGGGATTTCGCCGGGGCGCCGGTTTCGGACGGAGCTAAACTGGCTGCCAGTCAGGCCATGAAGGAAATTTTTCAGCCCAACTGGAAAAAGATAATGAAAATTGAAAACGTCAAGCAGAGCGTTAAGGATATTACCGGAGCGATAGGCTGATAAAAACACCGGGAGACTGCCCGCCTCTTAAGGTTTACGCTAATGCGAGCGATAGCTCTTCGGCAGTCTCCTGAAGTAGGTCAGTGCACCTTTTAGCGTTCGCCTGATTTCTCTCGGCCCGAGAATCAGTTGCTTTAGCTTCAGTAAAATATAGCTGGGCCGGAGGTAGTACTCCCGATTGGCCCGCAGGCAGAACGCCTCGACTTTTTCGGCGGGAAGTCCGGGAATGTTGAGCACGCTGCGGTACATGCCAGCATCGTCTGCCCAGTCGGAAAACTTATCGGAAGCAAGGTAGCCATTTTCCTGTGCCCACCGATAGGCTTCCGTGCCCGGATAGACGAGCAGCGGGAAAAACTGCATCGTGTCGCAGTTCAGCTCCTTGGCCATTTGCAGGCTCTGCTCCATCGTCGCCGCAGTCTCGCCGGGATTGCCGATGATGAAACAGCCGTGCACCAGCAGGCCGGCTTTCCTGGTATCCTGCACGAACTGCCGAATCTGCTCAACCGTTATCCCTTTTTGCATCTGGTTTAACGATTCCTGGTCGGCGCTCTCAAACCCGACCGTTACCAGCCGACAGCCGGCATTTCTCATCCGCCGCATTGTCTCCAGCTCCAGGTTAACCCGAACGTTGCAGTACCACTTTATCTTTATCCCGCGCTCAATTATTAGATGGCATATCTCCTTAGTTCTCTCCTGGTCAACGGTGAAAGTGTCATCCTCAATGCCGATTTCCCGCACCTCTGGCAGGTTCTCCGCTACCCACTGAAACTCATCGACCACATTAACGGCGCTGCGCGGTCGATACTTGCGACTGTGAAATGTCTGCGGATAGACGCAGAAGAAGCAATTGTACGGGCAGCCACGGCCGGTAACGAGCATGACCATGGGGTAGTTGGCCGCCGCGAAATAATAGTCCCGAACATTCAAATGTCGTTTATAGACTTCGCCGACAAAGGGTAATTCATCGACATTCTCAATGAGGGCTCGCGGCTTATTGCGCATAATCTCATCGCCCTCTCTGAAGACAAGCCCGTCTACCGTTCTCAAATCCTCCCCTCTCTCCAGGCAGAGGGCAAGGTCACGAATGGTATAGTCGTACTCACCGACGGCTACGGCGTCCACCTTTTCACCTAGCTGCAATGTTTCCTCCGGTAATGCCGAGGGGTGAGTGCCCACCAGCGTTACGAATGATGAGGGAAAGCTCTCCTTGAGCTGTTCTGCCACTTCTACATCGTTATAAATGCTCGGCGTGCTGGTATCGACCACAATGAGATGTGGAGGCAGTTCCTTCACCCTCGCCATAATATCAGCCACGGAAAGCCCCTGTGCCGGTGCGTCAATAAGCTGGACTAAAAAGCCATTTTGCTCCAGGACACCGGTGGCATAGGCCAGCCAGAACGGATAATAAATCGTCCCGCCCAGGGTAACCGCCGGGCTCCGCGATGTTCTGGAAAATCTCCCCTTGAAGGGAGGATTCAGCATCAGGATATTCATTTCGTCGATTCCCCTGCCACCTTTGGCATTTTACGCGGCCGAAATAATTCTTTCCAGAAACCGACTGTGTAGCAGAGATGTTCGATGGTAAAGACAACCGGCACGGTAACCAGATATCTGACCTCTTTCTCTTTGACAGCGAAATACAGGCCGTACAGGCAGGTTATGGCCAGATACAGACCTAGCATGCCCACCAGAATCCAGTGGCTGGCGAGCAGTGTCAGCAGGAGCAGGGGAGCCAGCAGCGGCGGCAGCACCGGCCAGTCCCATACTCCACACTCCTTCCGCCAGCCTCCATAGCGGTACATATTCCTGGCAAACTCCTGCAGACCCCGACTGTGGTCATGCAGGACGACGGTATCCCCGACGTAACGCAGTTTGCCAGACTTCAGCAGCCTTGCGTTCAATTCCGTTTCATCAGCACCGGACAGGTCTAGGTCAAAACCGCCGGCCTGCAAAAGGTCATTCCTGCGGTACATGCTGTTGCTGCCGCTGATGCTTTTCACAAAGCGGCCTGAAAACGATGCTCCGCCCTGCACGGAACGGCCGCTGCCCAGGAAGGTAGCAAAGGCCAGGTTGATTGAATTCGTCCATATCCCCCGGCCAATGTTCTTTATGCCGCCGCCAACGCCAACAATGCCTTCGCCAAAGCCGCCGATTAGATTTTTCAGCCAGTCCCTGTCAGGAATGCAATCGCCATCGGTGAAAGCGAGGTATTCGCCCTCAGCCTGCTCCACGCCAATCTGCCGGGCGGCACCGGCTGCGCCGTAGTCCTGATAAAAAATTTTTGCCGGAAATTTTTGCGCCCGTTCCGCAGTGCCGTCCGTGGACCGTCCATCAACCACAATAACCTCATACGGAGGCAGTGACTGGGCAAAGACCGCCTTCAGACACGGCTCGATTTTCCCGGCCATATTCTTTACCGGGATGATAACGGATATCCTAGGCAATTCTGGTACCATCAGCAAAATCTTCACGTCTATTATCAGTGCTAATTGACAGCACGCTGGTTTCTCTCCAGCCCTGTTTATTTTACCACAGCCGTAATTGGCTTAAAATTATCACAAAATAGAGACAAAAGCCTTGACATCTAATATTTATATACTTACAATAAAATCACAGTATACCTGTAATACAAGAGTGAGGTGTCGTGTAATGAAAAAGGCCAATATTAAAAAATGGGCCAGACTGGCCGTGGTCGTTGCTGTC
>CAZQWO010000098.1:0-5041 GCA_964597015.1 uncultured Dehalococcoidaceae bacterium | reverse complement strand
AGTCCATTCCGCCGAAGGTGAAGATAATGGGCCGTTATGCCGGCAACGCGCTGGCCAAGTCAGATGCGGTGGAGAAGGGCTTTGACGAGTGCATCATGCTCAACCAGGATGGTTACGTGGCTCAGGGCAGCGGCGAAAATATTTTTCTGGTAATAAACGGCAAGCTAATCACGCCGCCCACCTGGAACAATATCCTGCCCGGCATCACCCGCGACAGCGTGATGACGCTGGCCAGAAATGAACTCGGGATTGAGACTATAGAGAGGCCGGTTGACCGCCTTGAGCTCTTTACTGCTGATGAGGCTTTCCTCACCGGCACGGCGGCTCATGTTACTCCCGTCGCTGAAATAGACCATCGCCAGATAGGTGATGGAGAAATCGGCAAGATAACGAGACAACTGCAGCAGATTTATGCTGACGTAATACGAGGGGAAAACACCAAATACTCTGACTGGTGCACGCCCGTCTACAAGAAATAGCCTAATCCTTGACCGGGCCGATCTGAAATGATTTCGTCAGGCAGAAAACCTGACTGGTGTGCTCCAGAGCCGTGGTGAGATTGTAGGCTTCCTCAAGCAGTTGACCGATGGCGAAGCTGCCGTGATTGTGTACCATAACAATCCGGTGCTGCTGCAATGCCCTGGCCACGATATCAGCCAGACACTCTTTTTCCAGTTCTTCGCTCCAGCCAACTACCGGGACTGTGCCTAGCAGTGAGAAGTCCTCCACACTGGGCACAATTTCCTTTTCCTTTAGCGAGAGCGCCACAGCGTGAGGCGGATGGGCATGGACGACGGCGAGCGCCTGCGTTTCACGGTAGATAGCCCGGTGGATAGCCAGGTCAGTAGAGGCTAATGGTGTGGACCTGCTGTTCTTGCTGACGCCGGTTTCTATCAGGTCATTTTCGCTGAGGCAGTTAAGTATGCCGCCGCGGCGGGTGATAATTAGCTGGTCGCCAAGCCTGATGCTCAGGTTGCCACTGTTCGAGGAAACGAGCCCCCGGGCAAATAAATCCCGGCCTACCGTTTGAAACTGCTCTGAAATCATAGCTCTCTTTTCAGTTATAGCGTATGGGCAGTATCTTCTTCAACCCAACTCACACACAAGGTGTAAATACTTTATACCCGCTGCCCGGAAAAAATCAAATCAAGTTTATATTGACGGCCACCGGAAAAGCAAATCGAGCCATGATTTTTTTGCTATTTATTCAGCCTTCACATTTGCCTGATTACGGCAATAACCCTCCCCTGCACCTCTACGTTCTCAGGAGAAGTATAAATCGGTTTCATCTGGCTGTTCGCCGGCTGAAGTCGCACGTGGTCAGGCGCCATGTAGACTTTTTTCAGGGTAACTTCTTTTTCTGACTTCAACCACACCGCCGCCATCTCTCCATTATCCACGGTGCTGGCGGACTGCATCAGCACCATATCACCATCATTTATCAGGGCATCAATCATTGACATGCCCTTGACCTTCAATGCGTAAATATCCGACTTGCCCTGTGCCAGCTCCACGGTTACCTCAATGAAATCAGCCCCGTCAGCAGCGTGCCACGTTTCTGAACCAGGCACCGGAATCGGTTCCCCGGCGGCAATCTGCCCGACCACCGGCACCTGCACCATATGGTGCGCCGCTGCGGTCCGGCCAAGCAGCCCGATGCCACGCGATACCTCAGGGTCACGCCTCAGGTGCCCCTCTTTTTCCAGCACTTTCAGGTGATAGTCAACCACCGATGTTGAGCTGATGCCGCAGCCGCTCTGGATATCCCTGACCGTTGGTGGATAACCCTTTTCCTCACCGAACTGAAGGATAAAGTCAACGATTTGCTGCCTCTTGGCTGACAACCGGCTTTTCATTTTTTGTCTCTATAAGAAGAACAATTGTTCTATTTAAATATAATAAAAATGAATGACATTGTCAAATATAGAAAACCGCGGGAATCGACGCCTGTTATCTTCGCCCGGCCTGGGAAAACACGTAGTTTTGCAGCTGCATTGTCTCCAGTGCCAGCTTGTCCATTTCAAGCTGCACCGGTACGGGGTAATTGCCGGTAAAGCAGGCCAGGCAGAACTGGTCTCGCGGCAAAGCAACTGCTTTCAACAGGCCATCGATGCTGAGGTAGCCTAAAGTATCCGCGCCAATGAACCGACAGATTTGCGGTATTGACTTCTGGGCGGCTATCAATTCGCTGCGAGTCGCCATATCCACGCCGAAGAAGCACGGGTAACGGATGGGCGGCGCGCATATACGCATGTGGATTTCTTTGGCACCCGCTCGCCTTAATTCCCTGATTACACTCGGGGTGGTAGTGCCGCGCACAATGCTGTCATCCACCACCACCAGCCTCTTGTTATTGAGCATACGGGGCAGAGGGTTGAACTTCAGCTTGACGCCAAGGTCCCTGATGCGCTGGTCAGGTTCAATAAATGTCCTCCCCACATAACGATTTCTAATCAGTCCTTCCCCGACCGGAATGCCTGACTGGTTGGCATAGCCGATGCCGGCGCTGGTGGCCGAATCAGGCACGCCGACAACGAAGTCGGCATCCACCGGGTATTCAATGGCCAGCCCCGCACCCATTGCCTGCCGCGCTGGCGAGAGCAACCGATCGCTAATCACGCTGTCGGGACGGGCGAAATAAATAAACTCGAAGATACACTGCGCCTGCCTGCTTTTCTCGCCAGGGTAACTCTCAATGCCGTTCTCATTTATCTTCACGATTTCACCCGGCTCGACCTCACGGATAAAGGAGGCACCAAGGTGGTCAAGAGCACAGGTTTCCGAGGCGATAACCCAGCCGCCGTCAATCCGGCCCAGACACAGCGGGCGTACTCCCAGCGGTCCGCGGACGGCGAAGAGCGAGTCTTTGGTCAGCAGCGTCAGCGAGTATGCCCCCTGCAGCCGGTTCATGGCATAGCGTATTTTATCCACCAGGTTATCCCCCGGTGCGGCAAGAACAAGGTTAGCGATAACCTCGCTGTCAGTGGAGCTCTGGAAAGTACAGCCCTGCCCACTGAGCTCCTCAAAGAGGAACTCGGCATTGACGATGTTGCCATTGTGAGCTATGGCTATGGCGTTGTTCCCCTTACCCACCACCATTGGCTGAGCATTGCATTCCCGATTTGAGCCCCGCGTTGAATAACGATTGTGACCGATGGCGATGTTGCCACTGAGGCGGCTGAGTGCTTCTTCGGTGAAGACCTGAGATACCAGGCCCATCCGGGCATAAACGCTGACTTTCTTGCCATCGGCGGTGGCAATGCCGCTGCTTTCCTGACCGCGGTGCTGCAGGGCAAAGAGGGCAAAATAGGTAAGGCGAGCTACATCTTCATTGGGGGCATAAACACCGAAAACGCCACAGCTTTCTCGCAACTTGTCCAGCTTCTTATCTCCGGTCCCGATTGACCCTACCATTTCCATTATAGCCCGCGCTGGCTATCGGGTCAACTCAATTTACTCAGGCGGACGCCCGGCCGTTTTTTCAGCCAGCCGATAACCTGCCTCGTTGCCCTCCCGTCCGGCCGCAGCCTGTGCCCTGCGCCATCGATGATAACGAGCTGTTTTGGCTCTCCCGCCCTTTCATAAAGTCGGTGGGCATGGCTGATATCAACTGTATCATCTTTATTTCCGTGGACCAGCAGCAGACGACGGGGCGCAATTTTGTCCACGCAGTCGATGGGGCGGACCTGGTCAAATCCGTTCAGCCAGTCCTCTGTCGATTCAGGGAAATCATTATCTCGAATTACACCGATACTCCGGAAATGCTCGACTACTTTCTGCGGCTCATCGACATCGCTGAGAAAGGTGAACTCCGCCGGGCAGGCACAGGCAGCCACATCGGATACCCGCTTATCACTGGCGGCAACGCAAATAGCAACGGCGGCCCCGCCGCTGTAACCAAGCAGAGATAGATGCGCCCGGTCAAGTTCCGGTGAAGCCCATAAATAATCGATTGCCGACGTTAAATCGCGCGACCAGCCGGCGAGGTCAAAGTTGCCCCCGCTCTCCCCGGCACCCCGGAAATTGAAGATAAAGGCGGCGAAGCCCTCACGGCATATTTTCTCCGCCAGTTCCGGGTATCCGCCGTCATCCGGGTCTTTCGGCTTGCCCGACGGTATGCCGTGGCAGATGCCGACCGCGGGATGCGGGCCTGGGCTATCCGGTATATGGAGCTCGCCAGCTATCGCAATGCCATCAACGTTGAGATTAACCTTCTTTATCATTATGTCAATTTCAAAAGCAGGAAGAACTCTTTATTTCCCGATGCGCCGAGGATGGGCGACGCGGCCAGCCCCCACAGTCGCAGCTTCTGTGACACCGCCCACTTGATGAACCGACCCAGAACACGGGCGTGCATTTGCGGGTCCTTGATTATGCCCCCCTTCCCCACTTCCCCCCGCTTCGCCTCGAACTGCGGCTTGATTAACACAAATATATCGCCGTTCTCTTTGAGCAGGTTGACAACCGATGGTATCACTTTAGTCACCGAGATGAAAGACAGGTCGAGGGTGGCCAGGTCGACCTTTTCCGGCAGGGATACGGGGTAGCGGGCGTTGATTCTCTCCATGACCACCACCCTTTTATCCTGCCTGAGGCGGTAGTCGAGCTGCCCGTAGCCCACATCTATGGCATATACCTTTCTCGCCCCACGCTGGAGAAGACAGTCGGTGAAGCCGCCGGTTGAGGCCCCGATGTCCGCCGCCACCATTCCCGAAACATTGATATTGAAAGCGTCCAGCGCGTGCGCCAGCTTGATGCCGCCGCGGCCGACGTAGGGCGAGGGCTCTTTGACCGTGATTTCAATACCTTCACTGACCAGCGTGCCCGACTTGGTAACGGCATTGCCCCCCACCGTAACCTCCCCGGCCATGATTAAAGCCTGGGCCTTGGCACGGCTTTCGGCGAGCCCCCGCTCCACCAGCAGCGTATCAAGACGCTTTTTAGCCACGATTAGAGTTTAGCACAACAGGCGCATACTTTCAGTGACCTGCCCCCCGAAAACGAGTCCAAGTATAATGTCATCCCAGGGATCAAATGGGGG
>CAZQWO010000097.1:0-5069 GCA_964597015.1 uncultured Dehalococcoidaceae bacterium | reverse complement strand
ACCCCCGACCGGCGGTTTTGGAGACCGCTGCTCTACCAAACTGAGCTACACTCCTCCGTCCAAGATATTTATTCTAGCATAGCTGTCAAAAAATGTGAAGCAGCGCCCGCCCCTTCAGTGCCCCCGTATGTTTCCCCTTTTCCACCACCACCGCGCCGTTGACCAGCACGTAGTCGATGCCGACCGGGTACTGCTTCGGCGCTTCAAAAGTGGCCGTGTCTTTAATGGTTTCCGGGTTGAAAACGACCAGGTCGGCGGCAAAGTCTTCCTTTACCAGACCGCGGTCGTTAAAGCCGAGGCGCTGAGCGGCTGCCGAAGTCATGTGCCTTATGACCTCCTCCAGTTTGAGCACACCAAGCTTGCGACTGTATCGGGCAATGAAGCGTGGGAAGGTGCCCCAGGCGCGGGGATTGGGCCTGTCGCCAACGAGGATGCCATCGCTGCCCGCCGTATGGCCGGGATGTTTCATGATGCGCTGCATGTCCGCCTCGTTGCCCAGCAGGCTGAGGTGGCCCACCGCCAGCTCTTCTTCCAGAAGCAGGTCGCAGGCGAACTCGACCACCTCCCTGCCGGCCATACCGGCCGCCTCGAGTATGGTCTTGCCGACATATATTCTATTTTTCTCAGAAGGCACGCAGGTCAGGACGACCTTGTCCCAGGGGACATTTAAGGCCCTTATTTCAGTGACAATCTTTTCCCTGGTCTCGGCTTGGCTCAACCTTTCCAGAATGGCCTCAGGCCCACCCTCGTGAGCCCAGCGCGGCAGAAAGACCAGCAGCAGCGTGCTCTGGGCGATGTACGGGTAGCTGTCAAAGGTAAGGTCAATACCCCTTGCCCGCGCTTCATCGACGAGCGCCAGCATTTCGACTGATTTACCCTCGTTATTGGGAAAGGAAACCGAGAAGTGAGAGATGTGCGCCTTCACCCCGGTCTTCTCCGCGACCCGAATAACCTCTTTAATTGACTCAATCAGGCCGAGGTCGTTTTTCCTGACGTGCCAGACGGAAACGCCGTCGTGCTCGGCGACCACCTCACATATTTTTACCAGCTCTGCCTCGTCAGCGTAGCGACAGGGGAAGTAGTCGAGGCCGGTGGAGAAGCCGACCGCGCCCTCTTGTAACCCCTGTGCCATCAGCGCCTGCATCTTGGTCAGTTCTGCGGCGGTGGCGGTGCGGTCGACGAAGCCCATCGTTTCCAGTCGCAGGGCGTTATGAGGCACCAGATAGGCAACGTTAATTGCTACCTTCTGGTCGAAACGGGCCAGAAATTCAGCCACCGAGTTCCAGGCCCAGGCGATATTCGGCGTGCCGTTCAGGCCGGAGAGGTATTGCCGCATCATGCGCAGGTTATCGGGTGACAGCGGGGCATAGGATAACCCGTCCAGTCCCAGCAGGTCGGTGGTGACGCCCTGCATCACCTTTACCTCGTGCCTGGGATTGGCCAGTAGCATAATATCGGAATGGGTGTGCATGTCAATGAAACCCGGGCAGACCACGAGTCCGCCGGCGTCAATTATCCGGTCTGCCTGGGAAGGGTCGAGTTTGCCGATGGCAGCGATATGGTCGCCCTGGATGCCAACATCACCGGAATACCCGGAGCTGCCGGAGCCATCGATTATCCTGCCACCGCGTATCATCAGGTCGAACATGGTACCTCCTTTTCTCAAGCCCGTGGCACAAGTTTACTGTATAGATTGCGACTGGTCAAACTGCCATAGCTCCCGTTATTTGACGGAAAAAGAGCTTATGCCGTAAAGTATTAATGGCAGTTCACACTGCGAAACGCCGCAGGCTGGATTGTCTGGCTTTGGTAATCACAAAATATAAAGGAGGTATCAAGCTATGCCATACGGTTCCGGTAAATTTACCTATGAACTGGTGAACGATTGGGCCAAGCTGCCCGCAGGGGCGTCATTTCTGGACATCGGCGGCATCTCCATCGATGCGCAGGACCGCGTTTTTGTGCTGAACCGGAGTACCGAACACCCGGTAATGGTCTTCGACCGCGAAGGCAACTTTCTGACTTCCTGGGGTCAGGGACTTTTCAAGCGCGCACACGGCAGCGGCATAGGTCCCGACGGCGCCATATACTGCACCGATGATAAGAACCATACCGTGCGCAAGTTCAGCCCGGAAGGGAAAGTGCTCATGACGCTGGGCAATGAGGACCAGCCATCAGACACCGGCTATGTTCCAGATTACCTTGACTTCTTCTGGAGCCTGAACACAATCGCCAAGGGCGGCCCACCATTTAACCGCCCCACCGGGGTATCAGTAACTGAGTCGGGGACAATCTACGTGGCCGATGGCTACGGCAACGCCCGGGTGCACAAGTTCACTCCTGACGGCAAGTTGCTGCTATCGTGGGGTGGACCGGGCTATGGTCCGAGCGAGTTCCGGCTGCCGCACGATGTATTCGTCGATAAGCAGGAGCGGGTGTGGATTCCCGACCGGGAGAACAGCCGCATCCAGATTTTTGACAGCAGCGGGAAATTCCTCGACCAGTGGGAGAATGTATTCCGTCCCACCGACGTCTTTATCGACGATGAGGGCATTGTCTATGTTTCCGAGTTGTGTTTGCGTTTCAGCATCTTCAGTCCTGAAGGTGAGCTGCTGGCGCGCTGGGGAACGCGACCGGGTGAAACTCTGGAAAACGCCGTTTTCATCGCTCCTCATACGGTGGCGCTTGACTCTCGCGGGGATATCTATGTTGGCGAGGTCTCCTGGACCTCCTACAACCGACACATCGACCGCGGCCCCAATGTGCTGCGGAAGTTCGTCCGCAAGTAGCAGCTGACTTACCGAAGAGGGAGAGAAAAATGACCAGAAAAAAAGTTATTGTGCCCGAGACGATGCACCCGATAGGGATAGAAATTCTACAGCGGGAAGCTGATGTAATTAGTTTGGCGGAGCAGCGGGGGAAACCTTTACGGGAGTTTACCACCGAGGCGCATGCCATCATTGTCAGGCTGGGGGAAATAGACCGGGAACTGCTGGACCAGGCGAAAAACCTGATGATAATCGCCAAGCACGGCGTTGGCTACGACAATATCGATATTGAAGCAGCCACGCAGAAAAAAGTGGTGGTTATCAATACGCCGCTGGATAATGCCGAATCAGTTGCCGAGCACGACCTGGGCCTGATGCTCGCCATAAACAAGAAGATAGTGTTGGCTGACTATAGTATCCGTCTGGGCAAGCCGAAGTCGCGGCAGGAACTGGTCGGGGTGGAGCTGAAGGATAAGACGCTGGGTCTTATCGGCATGGGCCATATCGGCTCCACGCTTGCCCATCAGTGCCGGGCGGCGTTTAATATGAAGGTCAATGGTTACGACCCGTATATTTCCGGGGAAAAGGCCAGCCAGCTTGGCATCGCCAAAGTAGAGAAACTGGACGAACTACTGCGCGATGCCGACTACGTGGTCATCTGCGTGCCGTTGACCAAGGAGACAGCCAACCTCATCGGGGTGAGAGAACTGAGTTTAATGAAGCAGGGCGCCTTTCTGATAAACAGTTCCCGGGGTGGCATTGTTGATGAGGCGGCGCTCTACGACCATCTATCCAGGGGCAGGATAGCCGGCGCCGCTCTGGATGTTTTCCTCAAAGAGCCGCCGCCCTCGGACCATCCTCTGTTCAGTCTGGAAAACTTCATCGGCACGCCGCACATTGGCGGTGGGACCGTTGAGGCGATGAAGCGGATGGCGACGACATGCGCGGAGGAAATTCTCAGGGTGTTACACGGCGAAAGGCCGAAATTCCCCATAAATCCTGAAGTGCTTGATTAGGCGCTACTCGAAACGGAAGGGGGGAGTGTTTATTTCTTCACTCCCCCTTTATTTTACCTGAAATCAGATTTCTCTAAACAAAGGTCATGCCGCCGTCGACCAGTAGCGTCTGGCCGGTAACGTAGCCGGAAGCGTCCGAGGCCAGGAACACGGCGGCGCCAGCGTAGTCCCTGGGGTATGCTTCCCGCCCAATCGGTATGTCCCCCACGATTTTTTTCAGGTCGTCCGGGTTATCTTTAAAGTATTTCTCATTAAGCGGTGTTATGGTCAGGCCGGGGCCGATGGCATTTACATTGATGTTATACCTGCCCCACTCCATGGCCAGGCTGCGCGTCAGGTGGGAGACGCCGGCCTTGGCTGTGGCGTAGACGCCGCGGCCCGACTGGGCTATCTGGGATAGCACGGAGGAGAGATTGATGATTTTCCCTTTTTCCCTTTTTATCATCTCCCGACCGACCAGCTGGCAGCAGAAGAAGAGGCCCCTCAGATTGGTGTTGTGAATGGTATCCCACTCGTTTTCCTCGAAATCTTCCAGCGGCTTGCGTATGATTACGCCGGCGTTGTTGACCAGTATATCAATTTTCTGGAACTGTTTTATTACCTCGTCCACCATGGCGGCAATGGAGGCCTTCTGGCTCACATCGGTGGGGATGGCTATGGCGTTAAATCCCCCTTTGCGCAGTGCTTCCGCCGCTTTCTGCCCCTCAGCCGCGCGCCGGTTGGCGATAACAACTGTTGCCCCGGCGCTGGTAAGCCCCTGAGCAATGCCGAAACCGATGCCCTGATTGCCACCGGTGACGATGGCTATCCTGCCTGATAGGTCAAACATATCCATATTCTTGCCTCCTTGACGACTGTTTATTTCATTTCCTGGTGGAATTTTTTCAGTTTGTTTTGAAACTCCGGCTTGTCCCAGACTTCTGCATTGACCAGTGTCTCCGGCTTTTCCCCATCTATCATCTGGCGGATCTGCTGGGCAATCAGCTCCCACATGGTGATGTAAAATTCATCGGTGAGGGCGATGGAATGCGGGGTGACAATGGCGTTTTCCAGCTTGAAAAGAGGATTGTCCGCCGGGGTTGGCTCCTGCTCGTAGACGTCTATGCCGGCACCCTGAATCCAGTTTTCCTTCAGTGCCTTGACCAGCGCCGCCTCGTCGATGACCGGACCGCGCGAGGTGTTGATGATGTAAGCGGTCGGCTTCATCTTCTTCAGCTCTTTCTCACCAATAAGGTGGCGTGTCTTCTCGCCCAGAGGGCAGCTGACGTTCACGAAGTCGGACTGG
>CAZQWO010000096.1:0-5158 GCA_964597015.1 uncultured Dehalococcoidaceae bacterium | reverse complement strand
CTGCCGCACGTGGTGCACGCCGAGGAGAACCTCTATACCTGCTCCACGGATACCCAGAGCAAGATTATCAACGCCATCAAGGAAAAGGGACTGAACCGGGTGGTGGTCGCCTCATGCAGCCCACGCACCCACGAGTCGCTTTTCCAGGACACCATCCGCGAGGGATGTCTGAACAAGTTCCTGTTCGAGATGGCCAACATACGCGACCAGTGTTCCTGGGTGCATGCCACCCACATGCCGGAGGCCACTGATAAAGCCAAGGACCTGGTGCGCATGGCGGTAGCGCGGGTCACGACTCTGGAGCCGCTCTATGAACATCCCGCGGAGATAAAGCGGCGGGGTCTGGTCATAGGCGGTGGCCTGTCCGGGATGACCGCCGCCCTGGAGATGGGATGGCAGGGCTATGAGGTGGTCCTGGTGGAAAGGGAAAAGGAGTTTGGCGGTAACATGCGGCGAATACACTACACCGCCGATGGTTCTAATCCGCAGGCGCTGCTCGCTGAGCTCATCGAGCAGATTGAAAAGGAGCCGAAGATTACCGTTTATAAGGGCGCCGAGGTAAAGAAAGTGTCCGGTTATCTGGGCAACTATAAAACCGAGATAGCCACTGCAAGCGGCGAAGTTGTGGAGGTGGAGCACGGCGTGGTCATACTGGCCACCGGCGGCGCGGAATATAAGCCGACCGAATACCTTTACGGCCAGTCTGATAAGGTATTAACCCAGCTTGAGCTTGAGGAGAAGATTGTCAGAGGTGGTGGCGAGGTTAAAAAGCTGAACTCGGTGGTCATGATACAGTGCGTCGGCTCGCGGGAAGAAGAGCACCAGTACTGCAGTCGTATCTGCTGCACCCAGGCGGTGAACAACGCCCTTAAATTAAAGGAACTGAACCCGGATACGGAAATCTATATTCTCTACCGCGACATACGCACCTACGGTATGAACGAGCTTCTCTATCGTCAGGCAAGGGAGAAGGGAGTGGTCTTCATCCGCTACGATGTGGACAGGAAGCCTGATGTAAGCCACGCAGATGGCAAACTGACGGTCTCCGTCTGCGATGAGGCACTGGGGGGGTTGGAAATACAGCTTGAGCCCGACTTGCTGGTGTTGAGCGCTGCGATACGGCCGCAGGCCGACGCCGTGGAGTTTGCCAGCCGGTTGAAGCTGCCCCTCACCCAGGACAAATTCTATATGGAGGCGCACATGAAGCTGCGCCCGCTGGACTTCGTCAACGAGGGGATGTACCTGTGCGGGCTGGCCCATTCCCCCAAGTTCATCTCGGAGTCAATTGTGCAGGCGAGAGGAGCGGTATCGCGGGCGATGACCATCCTCTCCAGGCCATTCTTGATGGTCGGCGGGATAGTCTCGGTGGTGGACAGCGACCGATGTGTTGCCTGTCTCACCTGTGTTCGCTCCTGCCCGTTTGACGCTCCCAGAATCAACGAGGAAGGGGTGGCCTACATCGAAGCGGCCGCCTGCCAGGGCTGTGGTATCTGCGCCAGCCTGTGCCCGCGCAAGGCGATTACATTGCAGCACTATAAAGATGAACAGGTAACTGCCAAGACGGCGGTTCTGGTCGGGAGTTAAAAGAAAGGAGCAGACATGGCCGGAGGATATGAGCCGAAGATAGTTGGGTTCTGCTGTCACTACTGCGCTTATTCGGCCGCCGACCTCGCTGGCTCCATGCGCCTGGAGTACGCCCCCAACGTGCGCATCGTCAAGCTGATGTGCACCGGCAAGGTGGACACGCTCCACCTGCTCAAGGCGTTTGAAGATGGCGCTGATGCTGTCTTCGTTGCTGGCTGCGAGGAAGGCGATTGTCATTTCCTGGAAGGAAATCTCAGAGCCAAGAAGAAGGTTGAGCAGGCCAAGAAGCTGCTCGAAGAAGTAGGCATCGAGCCGGAACGCGTGGAGATGTTCAATATGGGTGCCTCCGATGCCCCGCTATTCGTTGCCGCCTGTAACGAGATGACGGAGCGGGCGAAGAATCTGGGGCCCAATCCTTTGAAAAAGGAGAAGGTGAAGCCATGATTGTTGCCGAGAGAAAGCCGTTTACGGAGATAAAAGACAGTATCAAGGACTATAAAAAAGTGCTGGTCCTCGGCTGCGGTACCTGCGTCAGTGTTTGCCAGGCGGGGGGTGAGAAAGAGGTGGAGTTGCTGGCCACCGAGCTAAGGATGGCCGATAAGATGGACGGCAGGGAAGTTGAGATTGGCGAGCTGACCATCCAGCGCCAGTGCGACCGCGAGTACATCGAGCCGATAACTGAGAAGATGAGGGAATACGACGCCGTCCTGTCCATGGCCTGCGGGGCCGGCGTGCAGTTCGTCGCCGAGATACTGGAAGATATGCCGGTGATTCCCGCGGTGAACACCCGCTTCATCGGGGTGACCGCCGATGAAGGCCTGTGGCTGGAGAAATGCCGCGCCTGCGGCAACTGTCTGCTCGCCGACTACGGCGGCATCTGCCCCATAACCATGTGCGCCAAGAGTCTGGTCAACGGCCCCTGCGGCGGGTATAAGGATGGCAAATGCGAGACCAGCCCGGAGCGGGACTGCGCCTGGGTGATGATTTATGAGCGTCTCGCCAAGCAGGGCAGGCTGGACAAAATGCGGGAGCTCTCTGCCCTCAAGGACTACAGCGCCCAGAGCCACCCGGCGCGGCAGGTAAATGAAGCATATACCAAACCCGAGCTGTCAGCGGCCAAAGAGAAGTAAAACCTGGCTACACCTGGTCCAAAATACTTAAATCTGGATTCTCCAGCAGGGCTGCCGCCCTTCTCGCTGTCCTGGATACAACCTTGCAACAGTGCTTATGGATACCCAGTTCCTTCAGCCACTCATTCTGCCACGGTATCTCGCGGTTCAGTTCCGTTCCCATGAACGCCTTGCGAATATCGCGGCAGGTAATGCTGCCGAATTCCCGTTCAAACCACTTGGCCAGTTTGGTCACCGGCTCCATGGCGGCATATTCTTTCTCAATAGCTTTATCTGCTGGCCCCTCCAGATAACTGACGTCGCGGCCATACTTCATGCCGAGGGCCAGCGCCGCACCGGTCAGCGCGCCGCATGCCGAGCGCATGCTGCCAACGCCGCCGGCCAGGCCGATTGATGCTTTCGCCATTACATCGTCTCTCTGGCCGCAGACTTCCTGGATTGCCAGCAGCGAGCATTGCGAACAGCCGTGGTATTTGTCAAGAAGCTCGTACGCTCGCTTCTCCACCTTGTCCAGAATGTCCTTGTTGATACCTTTGCTGCTTTCAGTCACGGAAACCTCCTGTTTTAATGTCAGCGGTAACCAATTATTTAATTACGCGCGGTACTAAAGTTATCTTTAATGATTTCCCCCTGGTTTGTCAAGGCAGGCTGCGTGATTTGGTAAAGTCAATATTTCTCGAGATAACAAATATACATCGTGAATGCTCATCTTTAAGGCAACATCGCTTGAATGCAGTGTCAATCGCTTGATACAATTACATAATGCTCGGTATTGAACAGCTGATACTGGATTTCATAAGTAACACCTACGAACTTATAGGGTGGCCCGGGGTCGTTGTGCTCATGGCTATGGAGAGCGCCTGTATTCCCGTACCCAGTGAAATTATCATGCCTTTTGCTGGCTGGATGCTTATTAAAGAAGAGTCACTGGCGGCTACGTTTACTCTATTGGCCGGCGTTTATGGTGCTTTGGGTAATACGATTGGTTCGGTAATTGCCTATTTGGTGGGGATGTGGGGTGGCCGTCCGTTACTGGAAAAATACGGGAAGTATATTCTGATTTACAGGCATGACCTGGAGATGGCGGACAGGTGGTTTGTCAGAAGGGGCAGCTGGTCGATATTCATTTCCCGGCTATTGCCGGTGGTGCGTACTTTCATTAGCCTGCCGGCTGGGATAGCCAGGATGAATTTTATCAAGTTTCTTATCTATACATTCATCGGCTCATTCATCTGGAGCGCTGGCCTGGCCTACGGCGGTTATCTGCTCGGTGTGCACTGGGAGCAAATACGAGACGTCATGCGTCCATTTGACCCGCTTATTATTATCATAATTATGGCCGCCTTAATAATCTATATTTACCGGCACGTCAAGAAAGCACAGCATGACAAAAGATGACGGGCATCCCCGATACAGTCAAAGACTCGTGAGCGCAAAGATTCCCGATATGATATTAGTGACCTGCCTCTATTAAATGGTCCACTTTTTAATTTTGTATCACCGGGCGTGGTAATAGCCCCCTTCTCGTGTGCGTACTCTATTGCGTACGGCAAGAGCCTGACCTTCCTTGTAGCCCTGCCCTCTTCCATTGTGCCATGTTCTTCTGTTCGGTTTGCGTTTTTCCCGTTACAGACAGTCCCCCGATTAACAATGTGGCTCTGCTTCCATCTTCCCGGGTTTAGTTCAGGATAAATCAAAGCGGAGAGTATCAATATTTAGAAAATATTAAGGAGGCACCGGAAAATATTTAGTGTTTATTAAGCATCATTGCTTTAAATTGGATAACTCGTAAGGGGAGTTAATCCAGTGAAAACCGTAATAAACGTCAAGCAATTCAAAGTAACACCGGGCAGAGCGCGTAAGCCATTTGTTGCCCGGCGCGGTTATTTTTTAAGGAGCGTATCTTGATGCAGAAGTTGAAAAATGGATATCTCTCCACCGGTGCTATCGCCGCGCACTGTGGAGTGAGCAAGGTAACCGTTCTGCGCTGGATAGAGAAGGGCGAACTGAAAGCGTTCCAACTTCCCAGCGGGCAGAATCGCGTGCACAGAGACAATTTTCAAGAATTCACCAAAAAGTATGGCATACCGGTAATGAAAGACGATTTTAAATAATGAGCTGGAGGCACAGGACAATGGCAAAGTCAAAAAAGCGGGCTATTAAAGCATTCAACCGAGTTGCCAGCGGAACAGCCGGGCACCACGCCTTCGCCGATTAATCTATGGCTCATTATCGGCGACGCTGCCGGGCTAATAGCTGCCGGTGTGGTCACGTGGCGGCTGGTAGTGCGCAAGCGGGCCAAGTAAGATAACTGGTAGACATTCTTGAACTGACTTCCCTTCCTTCTCATTGCAGGGGGAGGGAAGTCAGTTTTTATGGGATTATGTATTATCAGCCTGAATATAAAAACTATTCCCGGGTGCTTGGCCCGGGAATAGTCGATT
>CAZQWO010000095.1:0-5168 GCA_964597015.1 uncultured Dehalococcoidaceae bacterium | reverse complement strand
CCACCAGCCCGTGCGTTATACCACCGATGCTGGCAATGAGTATCCCGCCAATTGCCGCCACCACGCAGGCAAACATCCAGGACCGGGAAAAAACGGCGGTCACCGGGATACCGCAGGCCTGAACCGCCCTCTGGTCGTCGGCGGTGGCCCTCATGGCGATGCCCATCCTGTGGTAGCGGAAGAAAAGGGTCAGCAGGACAAATACCACCAGGCAGATGCCGACCACCCAGAGGTATTCCTGGGAGATAACCGCCGGACCGATGTGGACCACCTGCCTGGGGAACAACCTGGGGAGCGCATCAACACTCCAGGGCCAGATAAAGGTGACCACGCCCTCGATGAAGTAGCCTATGCCCAGCGTAACGGTGATGAGCGCCAGAATTGGCTGGGCGATGAGAGGACGCAGGGCGAAGCGCTCGATGGTCCAGCCCAGGCCCAGAGCGAACAGGATAACCAGCGGGAACGCCAGCCAGAGCGGGAACTGTGCCTGCACCAGCATGGCATAGGTGAACCAGGAGGATATGAGCACAATCTGCCCCAGCGCCAGATTGGCCACGCTGCTCGACTTCCAGATGAGAGCGAAACCGAGGGCGATGAGCGCGTAGACCATGCCCACGGCCAGGCCGGTGATGATATACTGCAACAGTTCAGACATTTTACATAATGCCTCTCTAAGAAATATTCCTTACCTTGATACCTGTGCTCACAAAGCCTTTCCGACCGTCTCGATAGGTCACTGGAGCCTTTACATTTATCTCACTGCTGTTGCCGTACATTGACTCAATCAGCTCTTTATAACGTTCTTCCATGAACTCGCGTCTTATCTTTCTGGTGCGGGTCAGCTCCGCCTCATCGGCGTCAAACTCCTTGTGCATGAGGACGAATCGCTGCACCCTTGCCTGCTCCGGCAGATAACCGTTCACACGGAGCATGTCTTTGCGGACGAGGTCGGCCACCTCCTCTTTCTGCGAGAGGTCAACGAAGGTGGTGTAGGGGATGTGGTGTCGCTCTGCCCACTTGCCGACCATGCCGAAATCGATATTGATGATGGCGGAGACAAAGTCCTTGTCCTTGCCGCCAATGACCATGGCGTCCTTGATGTAGGGACTGAACCTGAGCCTGCCTTCGACGTACTGAGGGGCGTATTTGATGCCGGAGCGCAGCTGTCCTAGATGGTCCATGCGGTCGATGAACAGCAGGTGTCCATCGTCGTCGATGTTAACCGCATCACCGGTGCGGCACCAGCCGTTAACCAGCGTTTCCACGGTCTTGTTATCATCGCGATGGTAGCCATTGAACAGGCAGTTATTTCTCACCAGGAGCTCACCCTCGTTGGTGATGCGTACTTCCGTGCCGATGGCCGGGCGGCCAACGCTTTCGAATTTGATTTCACCCTTGCCGTGCGAGGAAATGAGGCCGGCCTCGGTGCTGCCGTAATTCTGGCGCAGCTCGATGCCGATAGCGTGGATGAGGCGGAAGGTGTCCAGACTGAGCACGGAACTGCCGGTAACGGCAAACCTGACATTGCTCAGGCCGAGCCGGTCTTTCAGCGCGCGGAAAAGCAGGAAATAGGCAACCCCGTAGATGAGTCGCCAGAACAGGTTCGGTTTCTTGTTGGCAAAGTGGAAATCGGCCATCTTGTAGCCCACGGGCATGAACAGGCGATAGACAAAACGTTTCAGCGGATGGGCGTCTATCATCTTGACCTGGATATCACGCACCAGGCTTTCCCACTGACGGGGACCATAGATAACGAAGTTGGGACCTACCTCCCTGGTGTCCTCGGCGATTGTCTCCGGCTCTTCGGGGAAGTTGAGCCTTGCCCCGCTGAGGAGGTGGGGGATGGTGGCGAAAAAGCTGTCGCCCACCCAGGCCGCCGGGAAGTTGGAGATAAGGTCGTCATCTTCGGCAAGCGGATAGCGGTCTACGAAGGCCCGGGCGGTGTTGATGAGCGCCTGGTGGGTGAGCACGGCTCCCTTGGGCAGGCCGGTGGTGCCGGAGGTGTAATAGATGAAGGCGGTATCACTGCCCTTACCCTGCTCCACATTCTGCTCAAACTGTTCCTGATGTGATTTTTCGTATTCTTGCCCGAGCTGGAGCACATCGGCAAAGGAAATCAGTAACGGGTCATCATAGTTCCTGAGTCCCTTGGGGTCCCAGTAAATAACTTTTTTCAGTTCGGGCAGTTCGGTCTTTATTTCCAGGAACTTGTCGGTCTGCTCCTGGTCATTGACAACGGCGAATTTAGCGCCCGATTGCTCGGCAATGTATTTCACCTCGGACGGAATGGAATCGACAAATATGCCGGTGACGATGCCCTGTGCCGCCTGAGTGGCGAACTCCGACCAGAACCATTCCGGTTCATTATCCCCGATGATGCTGACCACGTCGCCCGGCTCCAGCCCGAGACTGATAAGTCCCAGCGAAAAAAATTTCACCTGGTGATAGTAATCATGCCATCTGTAGCGCTGCCAGACACCGAAGCTCTTCATGGCCATGGCCGCTCTATGGGGCCACCGCTCAAAGTTGTGCTTTATCAGTTTCGGGATGGTATCTGGAATATCAGCTGGCATTTTAACGTCCTTTCCCCGTCTTTTTTCGGAGCGAGCTATTTTCAGCCATAAAAATACCTCCCGCCCGGGGAGGCACTTGTCTGCTGATTAAAACTCTGGTATCTCTAATAATAATTATCTATGTGTATATTCGCTTCCCCCCAAGCGCACCCCGGTGCGCCCGGTAAAGATGAATTTGGCGTTCCCCATCTGGCAAATAATCAGGTTCATATATGGAATGAAGTTTACCATAATAAAAAAGTGGCTGTCAACGTTCGTCAGAGTTACGGTTGTTATTGGTTTTATTCCAGCGGTATCGTCGTCCCGGTGGCTTTGGCGATGAGCTTGCCGTCCTGGTTGGTCACCGTCATCTCGGCAATACTGACCCTTCGGCCGCTCTTCACCACCCGCCCCTCGGCGATAAGCTCATCACCGGCTCTGGCCGGGGCGACGAAGTGGATGTTGAACTGGGAGGCCACGTTGGGACACCTCACCGAATTCACCGTGTAGGCGAAGGCCTGGTCGGCCACCGCCATGGTGATGCCGCCGAAGGTCACTCCGTTGAAGTTCTGGTGCTCGGGCAGCACCTTAAGGCTGACCTTGGCGTACCCCGGCTGAAGCTCCAGCAGCTGCATGTTCAGGAAGGAGGCGATTGGCTCATTCCTTGCCTCTGTCTGCAGTTCCGCGACGTTGTCCGACGCTTTGTTATCCTGTTCCGACATCTTTTGTCCTCATTTAGCCAGTCCGTATTTCTGCGCTGCCGCGCGCAGGCCATCGAGGGAGCCTTCAAGGACTTTGTCCTCCACGCAGTAGGCAATGCGGAAGTAGCCCGGCGTGCCAAAACCCCGACCGGGTACCGTCAGCACTTTTAATTGCAGAAGCTCCCGGACAAAGGCAACATCATCCTCGATCGGGGATTTGGGGAAAATATAGAAAGCCCCCTGTGGTTTCACCATCTCGTAACCCATCCTGGTGAGGTTATCCAGCATGAAATCTCTCTTTTTCTGGTATTCGGCTACCGATACGGTGACCCCCTGCAGGTGGCGCACGATGTGCTGCATCAGGGCCGAGGCGTTGACAAAACCGAGCGTCCGGTTAATGTGGATGAAGCCATTTACCAGCTCTTCCCGGCCGTGACATTCCGGATGTACGGCGATGTAGCCGATTCGCTCTCCGGGCAGGGCCAGGTCCTTGGAGTGGGAGGTGGCGATGATGCTGTTGGCGTGGTGGTGCACCGGGAAGGGGTACTCCAGCCCGTCATATATCAGCTTGCGGTAGGCCTCGTCGCTGATGAGCAGGATATTCGTCCCGAGCTCAGTCTCCTTTCTGCGGAGTACTTCGCCGATTTCACGCAGTCGCTCTTCGCTGTAGACCGCGCCGGAAGGATTGTTCGGCGAGTTGATGAGCACGGCCTTCGTTCGTTTATTGATGGCCTTTTCCAGTTCGTCTACCCTGGGGGCAAACTGTTCGTCCGTGGGCAGGATGCGGGACACTCCATAGTGGTTATCAATATAGTGGACGTACTCGGCGAAGAAGGGGGCAAAGATAATTGCCTCGTCCCCTTGGTTGAGTATCGTTTTCAGGATAACATTCAGTGCTCCGGCGGCCCCGTGGGTCATGACGACATCATTCGCGGTGAATTTGATGTTTGTCTCAAAGGATAGTTGTTCCGCCACGGCGGCCCTGGTCTCAGCGTAGCCGGCGTTGCTCATGTAGCGGTGCATCCCCGATGTGGGGTGCTCGGCGATTTTTTTCAGTTCCTGGAAGAACTCGGCCGGCGGCTCCATAACCGGGTTGCCCAGCGAAAGGTCAAAGATGTTCTCTTCACCGTAGCGTTGCTTGAGTTCAACTCCCTCCTCAAACATGCGGCGTATCCAGGAGCTGTTCCCCATGCTTTCCCTGACTCTACCTGATATGGACACCTTCAACTTCCTTTCTGCCGCGGTCAAAGGCGGTGAGGTTTATCTGCCTGACCTTCTCCGGTAAACGACTGGCAATGCTCTTCTTCCAGATACCGACCGGGAAGGGCATAAAGCGCGAAGCGCTCCCAAGCATGAAAATATTGAGCGTCCTGATATTGCCCAGCTCCTTCGCCCGCTCTGTGCCGTCGATGAAAAATATCTGGTCGGTAGTCTGCTTCAGAATGTCTTTTATTTCATCATCGCCGGGATAGCGGGCATTGCCCAGGCTTACGGACAGGGGAGGCAGGGCAAAATTATTAACGATGGCGATGCCTCCAGGTTTGAGGTAGCTGGCCCAGCGGGCTGCTTCCAGTTTTTCCAGGGCCAGCAGCAGGTCGGCCTCACCCTGCCGAATCAGCGGCGACCATACCTGCCGGGCGATGCGCATGTGGCTGAGCACGCTGCCGCCGCGCTGCGCCATACCTATGGTATCGGTCTTCTTAACGTCGTAGCCGGCGGCGATGGCCGTCTCGCCGATGATGTCGCTGGCTAGGATAATCCCCTGACCTCCGGCGCCTGTGACCAGCAAATTCAGCAGTTTCATCCTGTTACCCCGTTGGGTGTCTTTGACTGCGGTCCGATTGCCTGCCTGGGGCATATCTGCTGGCAGACCATGCAGGCATCGCCAACGCACAGTGATGGTTCAATATAAAGC
>CAZQWO010000094.1:0-5304 GCA_964597015.1 uncultured Dehalococcoidaceae bacterium | reverse complement strand
TTCATTCACTGGATGACCTGGTGAAGGCAATGCGCGCCGCCCTGGAAGGATATATTGCCGGAGGCGCCGTGGCGGTCAAGAGCGGCCTTGCCTACAACCGTGTCCTGAAGTACGATAAGGTGTCCCAGCATGAGGCTGAGGTCGCCTTCAATCGAATTGCCGGCCACCTTGGCGAAGGGCTTGCCTGGCTTGAGGCCAAACCGCTTCAGGACTACATGATGCATCAGGCGATACGCGCGGCGATTGATGCCGGGTTGCCGGTTCAGGTGCATACCGGCCTGCAGGAAGGCAATGAGAACATCATCACCGATGCCAACCCCACCCATCTGGTCAACCTTTTCATTGAATATAAAGAGGCCAGGTTCGACCTGTTTCACGGAGGGTATCCCTATGTCCACGAGTGGGCGACCCTGGCCAAAAATTTCCCCAACGTGACGGCGGATATCACCTGGCTGCCCATTATCTCTCCGGAAATAGCCCGGCGCCTGCTGCATGAGCTGATTGAGACTGTCCCCGGCAACAAAATCATGGCCTTTGGCGGCGATTCAATGACGGTGGAGATGGCGTACGGGCACTCGGTGATGACGCGACAGGTGGTAGCCCGTGTCCTTTCCGAGAAAGTTGATGAGAGCTACCTGAATGAAGATGAAGCCGTTGCGCTGGCGCGTAGAATGCTCCGGGACAACCCGGCGTCGCTATATAAATTGAAGGTAAAATAATGAATCTGCGCAGAAAAACTCGCATCATTGTCGGCACGATGTTTCTCGGGCTTATCGTTATCCTCTATTTTCTCTCCGAATACTTCCTGCTCAATGGTGGCGCGGGTTCAGGTGACATTGAAAGGCAGGACGTGGCTATTGCCTATCTGATGCTGATGATTGTTGGTGCTGGCCTGTTATTTGGCATCGTGACCATCCTTCTGCTGGAAAGGCAGGTACTGTCCAGGTTGACCCGCCTGAGCAACAGTATCCGGAGCATTGGCACCAGCGGTGATATTACGGCCCGGGTCTTGCTGCCGGGAACGGATGAACTCTCCATTCTGGCGGGCACCATCAACGGTTTGCTGGCGGCTATGGAGCAGTCGGAGGGCGAGCTGCGGGAGCTTTACCATGAGGAGCGAACGCTGCGGAAGACGCTTGAGGATGAAATCAACAAGCGGATTGAATTCACCAGGGCACTGGTTCACGAACTCAAAACACCGATTACGCCGGTAATGGCATCGAGCGAACTGCTTTTGCAGAAACTGAAGGACGAAACATTGTATGGGCTGGCGCAGAACATCAATCAGGGGGCAAATAATCTGAACCGGCGCATTGACGAACTTCTTGACCTGGCCAGGGGTGAGGTCGGCGCGTTGCGGCTGAATCCAGAACCGATAGACCCGAGGCAACTTTTACAGAGGAGTGTTGACGAGGAAACACCGGTTGCCATGCGGAATGGCCAGACACTGGCTGCGGAATTACCCGACTCACTGCCGGTAATCGTGGCCGATGAGGAGCGTTTCCAGCAGGTCGTGCTCAACTTGCTGAACAACGCGGTCAAGTTCACGCCTCCCGGCGGGAAAATAACCTTGAAAGCCAGAGCGGAGCGTGATAATCTGGCAGTGGAGGTCCAGGACACCGGTATCGGGATTCCTGAGAATGAGCAGAAAATGCTGTTTGAGCCCTACCGCTCTCTTAAGAGTGACAGGGAACGGCTGAGTGGCCTGGGCCTTGGTTTGAGCCTGTCCAAAAAGCTGGTGGAGCTTCACGGCGGGCGGATATGGGTGAAGAGTAAAAAGGGTAAAGGCAGTACTTTCGGCTTTTCCATACCGCTGGCAAAGAGCGGGCAGAAAGAGAAAGTCGGCAAGGGAAATAAATCGTGAAAATTCTTATCATTGAAGATGACCATGCGATTGTGGAAGCCATATCCCTGGCGCTTCAGATAAACTGGTCTGATGCAGAGCTGCTTTACACCCACCTGGGAGAGCAGGGGATTGAGCTGCTTCAGTTGGAAAGTCCGGATGTTATCATTCTGGACCTTGGCCTGCCCGACATCAGTGGCTTTGAGGTTCTGAAACGCATTCGCCTTTTCTCCGATGTGCCTATCCTGATTCTGACGGTCAGGTCGGACGAGGCTGATATTGTCAGGGGGCTGGATTGGGGGGCGGATGACTATGTTATCAAACCATTCCGGCAGATGGAGCTTCTGTCGCGAATAAAGCTGGTAACCCGTCGGCGGGTTACTGCCGATGAGGGAACGACTCTGGTTTGCGGGCAGTTGCAGATGGACCCCGCCACCGGGCAGCTTTTCTACGGGGAACAGGAGATAAACCTGACGCCGACTGAAAGTTCCATCCTGCACCACCTGATGAAAAATGCCGGGCGAGTGGTAACACATTCCGGGCTGGCGGAGGCGGTGTGGGGTGTAGACTACCCGGACGCTGCCGATAGCCTCAGGGTGCATATTCGCCGTCTGCGCACCAAGCTTGAAGCCGACCCCAGCGACCCGAAAATTGTCCTCACCCGTGCTGGCATTGGATACCTGCTGGCCAGGCCAGAAGAACTGTAAAATTGAGTTTGCGTACTTGAAGCATCATTCAATTTACAGGCCGGCGAACTCCTCAAGAAGCTGAAAAACCGAGATGGTGTCTTTCGGGCCGAGGCCGCGGGCTCTGGCCATCCGGTAAATCTGGTATACCGTACTGGTCACTGGCAAAGGTATATCCAGCGCCCGGACGGTGTCCATGATAATACCCGTGTCCTTGACAAAAATATCCACGGTTGCCCTGGGGGAGAAATCTCTGGCCAGCATCTGTGGCCCCATCTCTTTCAGCACCTCGCTGTTTCCAGCGCCTCTGGTAATAACGTCATACATGGTCTGAAGGTCTAGACCCAGCTTCTCCGCCATGACCATCGCCTCGGCCACTGAAACGATATTGGCACTGACCAGAATCTGGTTGACTATTTTCATGGCCTGACCCTGCCCAACCTTGCCCACATGAAACATATTACGTCCCATTGATTTCAGAATATCCTCGTTGGCCTTTACCACGGCTTCTTCTCCGCCCACCATCAATGCCAGACTGGTGTCCTCGGCTCTTGACACGCCGCCGCTAACCGGTGAGTCAATAACGGACACTCCCTGCTTGTGAGCCGCGCTTTCCACCTCAAGCACGCCCTGCGGTGTAATCGTGCTCGTAATGATAAGTGTCGTCCCTTTGCGCATGCCTCCGAGCGCGCCATGGGGAGGAAAAACGGCGTCTTTCACCTGCTGGTAACTGAGCACCATAACCACCACCGTATCGCTTTCACTGCCCACTTCCCGGGCGTTTTCAGCCACTCTGGCGCCGAGCTTGGCCATTTCGGCCATGGGTTCTTTGCGGACGTCAAACACTGTGAGCGGGAAACCGGCCCGGGCGATATTCGTCGCCATTGCTTTGCCCATTGAGCCCAGCCCGATGAAACCGACTTTCTTTGTTTTCATAGGTATATTCCTTTCTCGTTTCATTTATTGCGTGACCTCTGAAAGCCTTTTTCATTATGCCCTTTAGCATCGTAAATGGCAAACGGGGCAGAACCCGGCAAAAAGCAGTTAAAGAGCCGACCTACTTTACTACTTAACAGCACTGATTTATGATATAAATAGCGCTAGTATAACAGAGGTTGGACTGTAATGACGGTGGCGAAAGATGCAATGTATCCGTCTCAATATGAGACTGAGGTCCTGCTGAAAGACGGCTCAAGGATACTGCTGCGGCCCATAAGACAGGATGATACCGAGCGCTGGCTCGCCTTCTTCAAGCGACTCAGCCAGCAGACCAAATACCTTCGCTTTCAGCGCGACCCGGGTGAGATGGGGCCAGAGGATGCCCTGCGCTTCTGCACCGTGGACTATAAGAACACCTTTGCCCTGGTCGGCGAGGTGCAGATGGGGCAGCGCCGGGAAATCATTGCCATCGGGCGCTATTATCGACTGCCCAACAAGCGTTCGGCGAGGGTCACCTTCGCCATCGAGGATGCCTACCACGGCAAGGGAATTGGCACCAAACTTATTGAATGGCTGGCAAACGCCGCCCGCGACAACGGCATTGCCTTTTTTGAGGGTGACGTCCTCGCCGAAAACGAGCGCATGATGTCGGTTCTCAAGGACTACGGGTTCCACATTGACAGCGAGTTGAAGGGTGGCGTCTACCACGTTAACATTCCCATCGCTAGGAGTCCCAGGGTGGAGAGAAAAGAAGCGGAGAGGGAGCGTCTGTCAACGGTGGCTTCAATACGCTATGTACTGGCGCCGCGCTCCATTGCGGTTATCGGGGCTTCAAGGCAGACGGGCAGCATAGGGCATCTCGTTTTTCAGAATATCATGGAAGGTGGATTTACCGGCGTCGTGTACCCGGTGAACCCGAAAGCAGACGCCATAATGGCGGTGAAAGCCTATCCCTCGGTTCTTGATGTGCCGGGGGACGTTGACCTGGCCATAATCATCGTGCCCACGCCGCTGGTCGCCAAGGTGGCGGACGAATGCGGGCGGAAGGGCGTCCGGGCCATCATTGTCATCACCGATGGGTTCAGGGAAAGGGGGCTGGAGGGGGCGGCCCGTGAAGAGGAGCTGCGTGATATTGCCCTGGGCCACGGGATGAGGCTGGTCGGCCCGAACTGCATGGGAATCATCAATACCGACCCTGAAGTGAGGCTGAACGCCTCCTTTTCCCGCATCTATCCACCCCGTGGCAATATCGCCTTCTTATCGCAAAGCGGTGCCATGGGGCTGGTCGTTCTGGAATACGCCAGTGACCTGAATATGGGCATTTCCGGGTTCGTCAGCGTGGGCAATCGCGCCGATATTTCTTCCAACGACCTGTTGCAGTACTGGGAGGACGACCCGGCCACAAAGGTCATTCTGCTTTACCTGGAGTCGTTCGGTAACCCGTACTGGTTCAGCCGCATCGCCAAGCGGGTTTCGGCCAGAAAACCGATTGTCGTTGTGAAGGGCGGGACGACGCTGGTCGGCTCCCGTGCCGCATCATCGCATACCGGCGCCCTGGCCACACCGGAAGTGGTCTCGGACGCGTTATTCCGCCAGACGGGCATCATTCGTGTCGACAGCATCGAGGAGCTGTTTGATGTGGCCACGCTGCTTTCCAACCAGCCGCTACCCGAAGGTAAACGACTGGTTATCGTGACCAATGGGGGTGGGCCGGGGATTCTGGCGGCAGACGCCTCGGCGCAGCGCGGGCTGACTTTGCCCGAGCTTTCCCCGGAAACGGTTAAAAAACTGGGCCCACTCATTAAGCGGAACATCAGCATTGGCAACCCTTTGGAC
>CAZQWO010000093.1:0-5404 GCA_964597015.1 uncultured Dehalococcoidaceae bacterium | reverse complement strand
TCCACGTCGCGGAAGCGGGTGCCGATGCCCGGTCGGCCGAACTCGCAGCCCATGCCGACCCAGCCGCGCTGGAAGCGTCCGGTAACGTCATTGGTCTTCATCTCTTCGGTGCCGCGGCCGGCGATTTTGGTCTCCTTGTGCTCCTTTCTCGGGTCGGAGAACACGTTGCGCACTGAGCGTGGCCAGGGGGCCGGCTCGAAGACGAAGGCATCGACGGGGCAGACGCCTGACTTGAGGCAGACGTTGCAGTCCACGCACTCGTCATCATCGATAACGGCCATGTCATCTTTTATGCTGATGGCTTCCATCGGGCAGTAGGGCAGACAGGCTTCGCACACGATGCACAGTTCAGAGTCAATCTTCATGAATCAAACCTCCTTTTATCTTTTATGTTATTTTGCCAGGTCTTCAATACCCAGTTCTTTCAAAGTCTCGGGCAGTGGCATCCCGGTTTTTCTATCCCAGCCCATCAACTGGTAGTACTGGTCAATCATCTTTTCCAAGTGAGGGGCGATGGGCTTGTCAACGTTCGGGCCATCCACACACTGCGAGCTGTACCTTGCCGACGTCGTCTCCTTGTCCGGTGTCAGCCCGCACTTGAGGTTGTAGAGTCGCATTAAAGTCACCACCCGCCGGCCGACCTTCATTACCTCTTCCAGGCTGAGGTTCCAGCCGGTGGCGGCGTTGATGGCCTCGGTCTGTGTTGCCGTATCACAGAAGCTGGTAAACCAGCACTGGACAAGGCAGTCGCAGACAGTCATGGAGCCGGTGGAGTTGGCTTCCGCCTGGACGACTTGTTCGGGATTGAAGACATCCATCGGGTTGGGCATCTTCCACAGGTCTTTGTTCATCACCAGCATCTGGGTCTGCAGCGTGCTACAATCGGAAACGACAGTGTCCACCATTTCCACCCAGCGACCGCGGTGGTCGTGGCCTCTGGGGGTATTGCCCTTACCGGTGAAGATGGCCCAGTTGACCGCCTCGCCACCAAGTTTCTCGGCGGCGCGCTTCACACCTTCGGCAAGCATGTCGCCGCAGCCTTCACGGTTGGCGATTTTCTTCAACAGGGCACGTGTTGCTTCCACGTTGCCCCAGGTCATTTCCAGGCCATCCAGGTCCTCTTTTTTCAGGGCACCCTTTTCATAGCATTCCATCACCCAGCCCACAACCCATCCGGCCTCGTTGGTATCCATACCGAGGTTATCGCACTCATTGGAGAGTACTACGGCGGCTCCCGGGTCTTTCTGCCAGATTTGAGGTCCCCAGGAGGCCCATTGCTCATATTCAGGCTCCTTGCCGAAGAAGCCCTTGTACGGGCCCTCGGTTACCGTCATGAGTTCATAGTGGTGGGAGGCGCAGCCGTAGCAGGGGTAGTTCTGGCTCTGGAAGAGCGAACGCAGGCGCTGGCCGTCAAAGAGGTCTTTTTCCGGGAAGACGTTGGTCTGGTAATTCTTGACCGGCAGCCAGCCGGCAGGCTCTGCGGCCGGTACTACACGGCTGGTTCCCCAGTTGAAAACGCCGCCGCCACCAAAGGCTTTGGCGCCCTCGGTGGTCTTTTTGGCCAGCTCGCCGAGCTTCGGCGCGTCAGCGAACTGAAGTTTGTTCGGGGCACGCTGGGCGGCAAATGCCTTCAGTTTTTTCGAGCCCATCACAGCACCGAGGCCGTTATGGGCAGCAGCATGGCCGCGGTCGCCAAAGACGCCGGCGAACCTGACCATGTTCTCGCCTGCCGGGCCGATGCTGAAGACGCTCATGGCTCTTTCTTTATAGCCCAGTTCTGACTTGATAGCATCCTCGGTTTCCCAGCTGCCTTTGCCCACCAGTTTGCTGGCGTCCCTGAGTTCGGCACCACCTTCATGCAGGTAGAGGTACTTCCAGGTGGGGGAAGCACCCTGAACGACGACGGCGTCGTAGCCGCACCACTTCAGATAGGCACCGAAGTTACCATTGGCCTGTGAGGAAGTGGCGCCATTGGTCATGGCACCTTTAGTGGTTATGGAGATGGTGCCGCAGCCAGGAATTCGGCTGCCACCCAGGACACCTGAGCCGAGGAAGAAAATGTTCTTCGGGTCAGACCAGTCAAGTTTGGAGTCCACCTCTTCCATCAGGTACTTGGCGCCAAGTCCCGCACCGCCGAGGTACTTTTTAAGCGTGGCTTCGTCCAACGCTTCGTCCCACAATTTCCCCTGAGTCATATCGACTCTCAATACTTTGCCCGTGGAACCATTCATATTTTCTGCTCCTCCTTTTACCCTCCGTAAAAGCCCGGGGTTAATTTTATATCATCGCCTTCTTTCAGTTCAATGTTGAGGTCCTGAAGTGAAGATAAAAACCTGCCGTTGTAGATTACGGCGCAATAGTCCAGCAGACTAGTTTTGGGGTCGGAAGCTTTTCGGCTGAATTTCAGATATTTCCTGGCCAGTTCTTTAAGTAAATCCATTATCGATGAGCCGTCGGCAGTTTCCTGGTCGAAAACCAGCCTGTCCCAGCCTTCGTGATTGAAGTCTTCCTTAAGCCACGACATGACCTCAACGCTGACCTTAATCCTTTTCCGTCCTTCAACTTTGGTAGCGGCCATGTTCGACTTCATACCTGTCCTCGCTCTCTGTTCAGTCACTCTATTGGAGGCGGCATGTTGTGGTTATTCCCGTGCCAACTTCAGGTATTCGCGCCCCGATTTCACAATCATCGACACGGCATTGTAGACGATGAACTTGAAGCCCTGTTCCTTGCGCAGTTTAAGCGTATCAGCGTCATAGGCTATGGTGCCGGTTGGCTTGCCGGCGGCGTGAATCTCTTTGACGAGTTTTTCAATCATTTTATGCACTTCAGGGTGGTTCTGCTGGCCGGTGTAACCCATGGCTGTGGACAGGTCATTCGGACCGATGAAGACAATATCGATGCCGGGAACAGTCAGTATCTCTTTAAGGTTTTCCACTGCCTCCAGTGTTTCTATCTGCACGATGACCAGGTTCTGTCGGTTTGCTTCCTCCACGTACTCGGCCGACGGCCCCCACATTCCCCAGTTGTTAGCCCTGACTCCGGCCAGTCCTCTCCGGCCCACCGGTCGGTACCTGACTGAGCGCACCACGTTTTCCACATCGGCTTTGGTATTGAGCAGCGGCAGTTGCACGCCCAGCGCACCCATATCAAGAAATCGGAGGATGTTCTGCTGGATGTTCATGGCGATTCTGACCACCGGGGTGATATTGACCACGTCAGCGGCCCGTATCATCTGCTCGCAGGTCTCCAGGCCCATCGGCCCGTGCTCAGCGTCAATAAGGGCAAAATCAAAGCCGAGATGGCCGACGATTTCAACAATAGCAGGGGAGGGGATATTTATGAATACACCGTAGGCAGTTTCGCCGGCCAGGATTTTCTCCTTGGTCAGGTTCTTTCTCATGTTTTTACTCCATCCTTATCTTGAAATGTGCAACCGTTTGGTATGTTATCACAGGCTGATTTTGTTTGTCAAAGAAGATGCCTGCAGAATTTGGAACACTATAATTATAAAATAAATTAAACAGTGAAGTGAAATCGTGATATAATCTGGGTTATGAAAAGAGAGCTCATGGACATCCTGGTGTGCCCGGTCTGCAAGGGGGAGCTGCGGCTGACCGTCAAAGAGGAAAATGAAGATGAGATAGTCAGCGGCACATTGCACTGTGGTAAATGCAAGGTAAACTACCCGATTGTTGATACCATCCCCAACCTGCTGCCCCCGGAACAACGCGATTAGTCAGGCTGGTATGTCGCCCAGCTCTGGGGAGATTCCCAGACCTCGATGCTGGAGACGGAGACGGGTGCCCCGGTCAGTTTCTTCTTTAGTTCATTATATATTGTGGCGGCGAGGTGCTCGGAAGAAGGGTTTATTCCGTCAAACGGGGGCACATCATTCAGGCAGGTGTGGTCGAATTTATCCAGTATTTCATGCAACTGTTTTTTTAGCCTGGTGAAGTCATAGGCCAGGCCGGCATCGTCAAGCTTTGCGGCGCTTACCCTGGCCACCACACGAAAGCGGTGCCCGTGCAATGCCTCGCACTTCCCGCCGTAGCCACGCAGGAAGTGAGCGGCATCAAAATGGCTTTCTACGGCTATTTCATACATGACTGTTGTTCCTCTTTATTCCAGCTTGAGAACGCCCTGTTTTTCGGTGGCGCTCTGGAGCAGTTCTTTCACCGTCTTGCCTGACGTTGGGTGGACGGTATCCGAGGCAATTTCATCAAGGGGGACAAGGACAAAAGCCCTTTCCGTCATTTTGGGGTGGGGGATAACCAGCTCCGGGGTGTCAATGACCTGGTCGCCGTAGAGCAGGATATCGATGTCTATGGTTCGGGGTTTGCCCGATTTACCGACCCTGCCCAGCTTGCGCTCAATCCCCTTGGCGAGCGCCAGCAAACCTGCCGGTTCCAGTCGGGTGAAAGCCTGGCACACCAGGTTGAGGAATCGGGGCTGGTCGCTGTCGCCCAGCGGTTCGGTATCGTAAATAGAAGAGACTTTTCCCATCCGCAGGCGCTGGGACAGGAATTCCAGCGCTCTATCCAGGTTGGCCTGGCGGTCGCCCAGATTGGAGCCGAGGCCAAGGTATACCGTTACTGCTTCAGTCACGTGCTGTCCTCCTTCTTATTATAGCGTCGCTCATCCGGCAGACGCGGACCATCTGTTTCACGTCATGGACCCTGACGATGTCGGCGCCGTTGGCGATGCCAATGGCTACTGTGGTCGCCGTGCCCTCCAGGCGCTGGTCGGCAGGCAGGTCCAGCACCAGGCCAATCATTGACTTGCGGGAGCTGCCCAGCAGAACCGGTTTGCCCAGTACCCTGATTTCAGCCAGTCGGCGGACGATTTCCAGGTTTTGCTCAAGGCTCTTGCCGAAGCCGATGCCCGGGTCAACGATAATATTATGTTCCGGCACTCCGGCCCCGGTTGCCTGCTGGACGGCCCTCTTCAGGTCGGCGATTATGGCGGGCATAATGTCGTCGACCGGCGCATCCCGCTGGTTGCTCATCATGATTATGGGTACGCCGCGCTCGGCGGCCAGCTGCGCCAGGCGCGGGTCGCGCTGCAACGCCCAGATGTCATTGATTGCGGAGGCGCCCGCTTCGAGTGCCCGGCTGGCCACGCCGTATTTATAGGTATCAACGCTGACGGGCACCGGTATTTCGGCAGCCAGCCTTTCTATGGCGGGGATGACCAGACGCAGTTCATCGTCAATGTCATCTATGGACTGCGGCTCCATTCCGGGGCGGGTCGATTCCCCGCCGACGTCGATAATGTCGGCGCCTTCCGCCACCATGCGCTGAGCCTGTGCTAATGTCGCCTCGATATCATTGCCGAGTCCATCTCCAGAGAAAGAGTTGGGGCTCAGGTTGCAGATGCCCATGACATAGGTGCGCTCGCCCCA
>CAZQWO010000092.1:0-5436 GCA_964597015.1 uncultured Dehalococcoidaceae bacterium | reverse complement strand
CTCCGGGTTCGATTGGCATTTCACCTCTACCCACAGCTCATCCTACAGCTTTGCAACGCTGACAGGTTCGGGCCTCCACTTCGAGTCTATCGAAGCTTCACCCTGGCCATGGGTAGCTCACCCGGCTTCGGGTCTAATCCATGCAACTCTAATCGCCCTATTCAGACTCGCTTTCGCTTCGGCTTCGCAACGAAAGTTGCTTAACCAGCTACATAGATTAACTCGCCGGCTCATTCTTCAATAGGCACGCCATCACCCGTCTTAAGACGAGCTCTGACTGCTTGTCGGCACATGGTTTCAGGTCTATTTCACTCCCCTCCCGGGGTACTTTTCACCTTTCCCTCACGGTACTAGTTCACTATCGGTCATCAAGGGTATTTAGCCTTGCCATGTGGTCACGGCAGCTTCCCACAAGATTTCACGTGTCCCGTGGTACTCAAGAACAGGCACGGAGTCTCCCTCTTTCATTTACCGGACTGTCACCGTCTGTGGCGGCTCTTTCCAGAGACCTTCAACTAGAGTTTGATTGGTAACTCCCTGACCTATTTCGCATTCGGTCCTGCCTGCCTTACAACCCCCGATAAGCATAGGCCACGACGCCACTGAGCTTACCAGGTTTGGGCTTTTCCCCTTTCGTTCGCCACTACTCAGGGAATAATTTCCTTTCCTCAGGGTACTGAGATGTTTCACTTCCCCCGCTTACCTCCACCCAGCCTATGTGTTCAGCTGGGGGTACTCAGGTTTTACCTGAGTGGGTTGCCCCATTCGGGAATCCCCGGCTAGGCTTGCTAGACAGCTCACCGGGGCTTATCGCAGCCATGCTACGCCCTTCTTCGGCCCTTGATGCCAAGGCATCCACCATATGCCCTTTCCCGCTTGACCTGCTTCAGGTTTAATATTAGTCCTATTCAATTTTTAAGGTGCATTACACAAAGTAAGGCGACTTGGTGACGAGCACCAAGTCGCCGCTTGGTTCTCTTTCACCTGTAAACCAGACTATGTGTACAGCATTCTCATTGCTATATATTACTATACTACCCCCCGTTTTTTTTGTCAATAATTAAAACCCACTATTTTTACCCTCTTCTTTTCCTTTTCTCAATTTGAGTATGTTATAATTCCAGCATAATCAACTGCCATTCAAACATCGCCATTAAAAACGAAATTAGACAGGTTAATGCTGAAAAACAAACTGGCCGAACTGCTGACTCAGGCAGCCCTTGAGGCACAGAAGTCAGGCAAGCTCCCCGCGGTTACTCTGCCTGAAATCATCATCGAGCGCCCGCAGAACCCGGAACACGGAGATTACGCCTCCAGCCTGCCATTGAAGCTGGCCCGCGCCACCGGGGTTGACCCCATGACGATAGCCACCGATTGCGCCGACCGCATCGCCACTCCTGAAATTGAGCGTGTTGACGTGGCGCCACCGGGTTTCATCAATATTACCCTGAGCGCCAAATGGCTGGCCGGGCAGGTAACCTCGATTCTGGAGGCTTCAGAGTCGTACGGCGACATTGAGATTGGCCAGGGCAAACGGGTGCAGCTCGAGTTTGTCAGCGTGAACCCCACCGGACCACTGCATGTCGGGCACGGGCGCGGCGCCATCCTGGGCAGCACGCTGGCCAATGCCCTCGCCGCCGCCGGTTATAAAGTAGAGAAGGAATATTATATTAACGACGCCGGCAGCCAAGTTGTCGCTTTTTCCCGCTCCCTATACGCCCGTTACTGTCAATGCCTGAACAAACAAGTTGAAATGCCCGAAGACGGCTACTTCGGCCAGTATATGATTGACCTGGCAAAGGAAATAGCTGACCAGAAAGGTGATGAATTTCTCAAGCTTCCTGAAGATGAGGCTACTACTAGGCTGCGAGAGGTCGGGCTGGAAAAGATGATAAATTTAATTAAGGCCGACCTTGAGACGCTGGGGGTGACCTTTGACGTCTGGTTCAGCGAAAGCAGCCTTTATGCTGACGGCCAGTATGACGATGTCATGAAGCTCCTGAAACAGGGCGGCTACATCAGCGAGAAAGAAGGCGCCACCTGGTTCGTCTCCACGGCGCTGGGCGAGGACAAAGACAACGTGGTGATACGCAGCGACGGCTCCCCCACCTACTTCGCCACCGACATCGCCTACCACTATGATAAATTCATAAAGCGCAAGTTCGATACCGTGATTAATATCTGGGGCGCCGACCACATGGGCCATGTCTCGCGGATGAAGGCAGTTGTCGGTGCGCTGGGCATCGACCCGGAGCAGCTCAGGGTAATCATCTCGCAGATGGTCACGCTGCGTCGCGGCGGTGAGATAGTGCGCATCTCGAAACGGAGCGGTGATATCGTCACCCTGAGCGAGCTTGTCGAGGAGGTGGGCGCCGATGTCTGCCGCTTCTTCTTCCTGTCCCGCTCCGCCGACAGCCAGATGGACTTTGACCTGGAACTGGCCAAAAAACAGTCGGCCGATAACCCGGTCTACTACGTCCAGTACGCCCATGCCCGCATTGCCAGCATCCTGCGCCTGGCACAGGAAAGAGGCATCAACTACCGCGACGGCGACGTCTCGCTGCTGACCGCGGAGCCTGAGCTCACCCTCATCCGCAAGATGCTCCTGCTGCCCGAGCTTGTGGAGACAATCGCCACCACCCTGGAGCCCCACCACCTCACCTACTACGCCCAGGACCTGGCCACCGTGTTCCACAGTTTTTACAAGCAGTGCCGGGTGGTTTCAAAGGACGAGGCGCTGACCAAAGCCCGCCTGAAACTGGTTGAAGCAGCCAAAACCGTGCTCAGCCGCACGCTGCACCTCATGGGGATGACCGCGCCGGAGCAGATGTAATTCAGGTCGGTTATCCTTCTCTATTCGCCACCGGCTTCTTCGCTCTTCCGCCAGCGGAGCCAGAGTGCCACCGCCGTAACCAGCACGGCTATGACAGCCGCATAAATTTCCAACTGCATGACGGTTAAAAGTCCCGAATTAAGCAGAGCCACGCTATAATTCAAAAGACCATGCAGGAAAGCGACCAGCAGGTAGAACTGCCAGCCCCACCCCCTGGCCAGGCCCCATCCGGCCAGAGCGCAGGAGGCGATATGAAAGGCAACGGCGAAGAACCTCTCCCAGAATCCGGCCAGGGCCATATATCCGCCGGCTTCCACAAAGTCCCAGCCCCAGCCCGCGGCGAAGATGCTATTGTGCACCCAGACGGCTTCAAAAACGCCAAAGCCGAACCCTGCCACCGCCCCGACCATCAGGCCAGTCTTCACATCCAGGTTTCTTTCCTCGCCAAACCACCAGATAACCACCGGCACCAGCTTTGCTCCCTCCTGAATCACCCCGCTGAGGAGTATCTGGGGTATCCCGGCCAGCAGCAGCCAGCTCATGAGCACTTCCTGGCTCCAGAACTGATTCAGCGCCTGCCCGACCAGATACTGGAGCGGGATTTGAATAAAGCCAACCGCAACCAGAGTCAGGAAGGCGCTGATAGCCATAACCGCCCAGAGCCATGGTTTTTTAAAGAGCGGGGGCCAGTAGCCCACCAGCCAGATGGCACCAAATAATATCGCCAAGCCGATTCCGATGAGGCTGGGATTGGCGAACCAGGACAGAATGAATTCGAGCATCATTTCTGTCATAACGGCCTCCTCTGATTAAATTACCCTGTCTTCCCTCTTCGCCTTGGCGTCCAGCATCATGCCGATGGCGACGCCAAGGCCAATGCCGATTGGTATGCCGGCGCCGATACCTTCCATCACCGCCCCGATAGCCACTCCGATGCCGGTGCCGATGGAGGTCCAGATGCCAACATAATGTCCCTTTGGCACCAGTTTGTGCTGGCCCTTAAGATGCCGGACGGTCTGTTTAAGCCGCTTCCCGTACTGCTTTCTCCGTGTGTTATCGGCCAGGTGGACCATATTGCCTAAATCATTCACATAGGCGGTGATTTCCTGCTGGAAGAGCTGGCATTCGCCGCATTCTTCGTAAAACCCGGCGACCCTTCTGGTCACGCGCGCAAGGAGGTCAAGCTGGTATTTTTTCTGTTGCTTCTTGCTCAGGCTGCTCTGGTAGGCGCTTATTTTCCCCGAAGTTTCTTCATGCCAGCGATTTTGAATTTCCATAACTTACTTTCAGGTTTTTATTAGGTAACCCTCCCCCTTTGTCCCCCTCCCTGTGGTCAGGGAGGGGGAGGTTTTGGGAAGAGGGGCTTCGCCCCTCTTGGACTCCCGATCATTCCTTTACTTTACCTTCTGACTCTTTGGAATAATCTGGTCTTGGAATACTACTATGGACTATTATGTCAGATTTCACATTTATAGTCTGTTTCTCGACAACCTTATATTTCTTTACCTTAGATGATTTCAATCTTACATACAGTAATAAATTACATTCACGGCAAAAAATTTGACCATCGTAATCGTCGGGGTCAATGTATGAAGGAAATTCAATCGGCTTTCCACATACGATACAATTAATTTCTACCATTCTATCGCCTCCCTAATTACTGAATCGGAGGTCTTCTCTTATGCCACTCTGTCACCTGCTCGTAGGCGCGGGCGACCTTTAAAATCGCTTCCTCGCCAAAGGGCTTGCCTATTATCTGCAGGCCGATGGGCAGGCCGTCGGCGAAGCCCGCCGGTATGGAAATCGCGGGCAGCCCGGCGATGTTTACCGGCATGGTGCAGACGTCGCTGAGGTACATCTGGAGCGGGTCGTCTACCTTCTCCCCTATCCTGAAAGGCACTGTTGGAGAGGTGGGCGTCACCAGAACGTCATATTTTTCAAACGCCCGGTCAAATTCCCTTCTTATCAGCGTCCTGACCTTCTGCGCCTTCAGGTAGTAGGCGTCATAGTAGCCCGCCGACAGCGCATACGTGCCCAGCATGATGCGCCGCTTCACCTCGGCGCCGAAACCGTACTGGCGGGTCTTCTCCAGCGACTCCCACATGCTCGGCGCCTGATAGGAAAAGCCGTACTTGACGCCGTCGTAACGGGCCAGGTTGGCCGAAGCTTCCGAGGGAGCGATGATATAGTAAACGGCGAGGGCGTAGGGGGTATGGGGCAGCGATACCTCCCAGTCGATTTCCGCCCCCAGTTTTTCCAGCTGCCTGATGGCCGTCTTTATGGCGGCTGCCACTTCCGTCTGCATACCCTCGACAAAGTATTCTTCAGGGACGCCGATACGAAGCCCCTTGATGCCGGCACCAAGGCTCTGCGTGTAATCGGGCACGGGCTGTGGGGCCGACGTGGAATCCCGATTGTCATAGCCGGATATGGCGTTCATCACCAAAGCGCAGTCGGTAACATCTTTCGTGAGAGGGCCTATCTGGTCCAGTGAGCTGGCGAACGCCACCAGGCCATAGCGGCTTACCCGGCCATAGGTCGGCTTGAAGCCAACGACACTGCAGAAGCCGGCCGGCTGGCGGATGCTGCCGCCGGTATCCGAG
>CAZQWO010000091.1:0-5591 GCA_964597015.1 uncultured Dehalococcoidaceae bacterium | reverse complement strand
AGAGTGTACGGTTTTAGTGGCCCTATTTGTGTCCCATTATCGCTGACGGTCTACACCGTTGTTGAAAGTTTTGACGAATACTACTCCGATAACCTCGGGGAAGAGGTGACCCGGGGAATGCGGGAGAGTGCTTCAAGGGGATTTTATCTATCAGCTAAACCCCCCTATGGATATCGGAAGATAAAGGTTCAGGATGGAAATAGAGACAGGACTAAACTTGATATATTTCCTTCACAGTCGCAGACAGTGAAGACCATATTCGATGAGGTATTACGTGGTAAAGGTCTTATCGATATAGTCAGAGAGCTTAATAGTAAGGCCATTCCTGGACCTAATAATAAAGGCTGGAGTAAGACTGGCCTGTATCACATACTTCACAACGAGATCTATATCGGAATATGGGTATGGGGCAGAAATAGCAAGCGCGGCTTAGAACCTGTTAGGGCTGAAAATGCCTGTCCCGCTATAATTGACTTCGACGAGTTTAACAAAGTACAGGAAATGCTGAAGAATAGGACGCCGGCTAAAATCCACCCGAGAAGAACGGCCAGCCGATTTCTGCTGAGCGGGCTCGTTCACTGCAGTTACTGCGGCAAAGCCCTTATCGGCAGAGATGCCAAGAGTGGTAAGTTCTCATATTATGTTTGCGGTACTTTAGAAAAAAGGGGAGCGGGAGCTTGTAGTTCCAGATACTTGAATAGCAGGAAATTCGAAAGTTTGGTTATCGACAGGATCAAAGGGCACATCCTGACAGAAGAGCATCTGACTAAGTTGGTATACCTGGTAAATGAGCAAATGGATAGCGCTTCAAGAGAATATCAGGAAGAATTGAAACTTCTCTCCAAGGAAGAGGATAGTATATCCGCTCGTCTTGACAAGCTGTATGATGCAGTTGAAACGGGTAAGATTGACCTTGAAGACCTTACACCAAGGATACGTGAATTGAGAAGCCGGCAGGAACGATTACTGGCCAGACGACGTGAACTTGAGATAGCGATGTCGGACAGGAAAGTGGAACTGGCCGACCTGAAAACAGTTAAAGGCTATGTAAACGATTTAAGGGATACACTTGATGATGGCTCATTATCTGATAGAAGAGCCTTTATCCGTAGTTTTGTACAAGAGATAACGGTAACTAAACATGAGATACAACTTAAATATACACTGCCTTTACTTCTGGATGGATTAACAGAGGAGAGAATGGGAGTTCTGCCTATTGTTCGGTATGGTGGGCGGTAGAGGACTTGAACTTCTGACCCTCTGCGTGTAAAACAAGGAGTTTAAAACAAAAACTGGCAGCGGCGGGATTCGAACCTGCGACCAAGGGCTTATGAGTCCCCTGCTCTGCCTCTGAGCTACGCTGCCAACAGAGTAGAATATATCATCAATACGCTTGAATTGTCAATTTCGCCTGATAACGTGGACGCCGGTCGCCTTGAAGGCAGCATATACCTTCTTCCCCTTGCTCAAACCCATCTCCTCGGCCGACCTTTTGGTCACCATCGCCACCAGTGGAAACCCGCACTGGAGCTCGACCCGGGTCAGCAGCCCCATGCTCACCAGCCACTTAATCTCCCCCTCAAAAGAGCCGGGCACTGCTGGAGATTCGGGAAAGGGCCAGGGTAACGTCCTCAGGCCGGATGCAGACACACACTTCCACGCCAGTTGAATAGTCGGAAATTGCCTCAATTGACCTCCCGGCGCTTTCAATGGTGACGACGTTATCCTCGCTGGACGTGACTACGCCGTCAATGATGCGCTCCACGCCGACAAACTCAGCCACCTCCCGGTTGCGCGGCGAGGCAAAAACGTCCCTGACGCTTTCGATTTGCAATAGCTCTCCATTCATCAGCACGCCTACACGGCCGGCAAGGCACTGCTCCTGCGCCAGGTCATGTGTCGCCATTGACCTCTCCCCCTCTTAAACTCCCCATATAATCATCTTGACGGTGCTCCATGCTTCTGTTAAAATCGGCACGAAGCAAAGCCCCCCGCATTAAATTTACCTAAGGCAAGGAGACCAGAGATGACTATTGACTATCAGAAGGAAGGTAAAATCGCCATCATCACCATCAACCGCCCGGACGCGCTGAACTCAATCAACGTGCAGACGGCCAGAGAACTGCATGAGGCGATGGCCGATTTCCGGGATGACAACGGGTTATGGGTGGGCATCATCACCGGTGCCGGGGACCGGGCTTTCTGCGCCGGCGCCGATATCAAAGACATGCTGCCATTTCTGAAAGAAAACCTGCCGCAGCATCCCTGGGCCATGCCGGCTACGCCCATGCGCGGCCTGGAACTGTGGAAACCGCTCATTGCGGCGATAAATGGTATGGCGCTGGGGGGTGGTCTGGAAATCGCGCTGGCCTGCGACCTGCGTATCGCCTCGGAAAAAGCCCGCTTTGGCTCGCCCGAAGTAGCCCTGGGGCTGATACCGGGCTGGGGGGCCACCCAGAGACTGCCCAGAATGATTCCGCCCTGCAAGGCCGCCGAGCTGCTGCTCATGGGGAAACCGATTGACGCCCAGGAGGCATACCGGATAGGACTGGTCAACACGGTGGTGCCGCCGGAACAGGTGATGCCCACCGCCCGCGAATGGGCGGAGACCATCAGCCAGGCCGGACCTCTGGCGGTCAGGGCCGCCAAAGAGGCGATGATTCGGGGCAGCAGCCTGACGCTTGAAGACGGCCTGCGACTGGAAAACGCGCTGGAAGCCTATGTGATGAACACGGAAGATTTTACCGAGGGAACAACTGCTTTCGTGGAAAAACGAAAAGCTGACTTCAAAGCCAAGTAAGGCTGGAGGAAAGAGAAGGCTATGGAAATCAAGCAAGTTGGTGTCGTTGGCTGCGGGCAGATGGGCGGCGGCATAGCTCAGGTGTGCGCCCAGTCCGGTTACCAGGTGATTGTCTCAGAGATAAATGATGAACTCTTAAACAAGGGGCTGGAAGCCATCAATTCGCGGCTGACCAGAGCAGTGGAGAAAGAGACAATAAAACCCGAGGACAAAGAGGCTACCCTCTCCCGACTCAAAGGCACCACCAGCATGAAGGACTTCGGCAGCTGCGACCTCGTTATTGAGGTGGCGGTGGAAAACCTGGAGCTGAAAAAGAAAATATTCGCCGAGCTTGATTCAATCTGCCCCAAACATACCATCCTGGCCACCAATACATCCTGCCTTTCCATCATCGAAATGGCCATGACCACCAGGCGGCCGGATAAAGTTCTCGGCCTGCATTTCTTCAACCCACCACCCGTAATGAAGCTTCTGGAGGTAGTCAGGACCGTCGCCACCAGCGAGGAGACTCTGGAAATCGGCCGAAAATTCGGGCAGTCACTGGGCAAGACCCCCATCACCGCGCCGGACTCACCCGGCTTCATCGTCAATCGCCTGCTGGTACCCCAGATATTGCACGCCATCGGCATGCTGGAGTCAGGGGTAGCCACCAGAGAGGACATCGATAATGGCATGACACTCGGCCTGAACCACCCCATAGGGCCGCTGGCCCTGGCCGATTTAATCGGCCTGGACACAATGTATTTTGTAGCCAGTGCCATATATGATGAATTCAAGGACCTCCGGTTTGCGCCCCCAGTCCTGCTGAAAAAGATGGTCACCGCAGGCTGGCTCGGGCGCAAGTCCGGCAAGGGCTTTTACGATTACAAGTAGAACACCCCACTGGTAAGTCTGGTAAAGGAAAGGAAGGAATATGACTATTGATGGTAAAGTAGCTATGGTCACCGGCGGTTCCGGTGGACTGGGCAGCGTGCACTGTTTGACCCTGGGCCGGGCTGGCTGTCACGTGGCCGTTGTCGGGTACTCGCACATGGACAAGGCCGAGGCCGTGGCCAACCAGATTCAGGGCCTGGGCAAAAACGCCATTGCCGTCAAGATGGACGTGGCGGAACCGGATGATGTGCAACGGGGAGTAACACAGATAGAAGAGGCGCTTGGTCCCGTTGATATTCTGGTCAATAATGCTGCCTGCGGCATTGTGCGCGCGGCCACCATTATCAATACGGAGAAAAAAGACTGGGACCGTGACCTTTCCGTCAATCTGACGGGTGCTTTCAATACTATTAAATTCTGCATGCCGGGTATGCTTGAGCGTGGCTGGGGCCGTATCATCAATATTTCCTCCATTACCGGCACTCAGGGGGGTATGGGGCAATGCAGCTATGCCGCCACCAAAGCGGGCCTTATTGGCCTGATGAAAACGGCCGCTCTGGAAGGCTCTCGAAAGGGTGTTACCTGCAACGCACTGGTACTCGGCGTCTTTGACGCTGGCGGTTTCCTCCAGGTTGCTCCTGAGTTCAAGGAGCGCATTATCAAACGCATGACGATGCGCCGGATGGGCGACCCGCAGGAGGTGAGCAACGTGCTCGCTTTCCTAGCTTCGGAAGAGTCAAGCTTCATTACCGGCGAGACAATCGAAGTCAGCGGCGGCGCTAACCTGTTCACCTTCTGATAAATTGTGGTAGAATAGGCCGGGCGCTTCTGCGCCCTTAAAACACGGGAGAAGGTGTCGTCATGGCAATCCGAGAGACCGAAGTTAAAGACAAGGGCAAACAACTGAATATGGAATCGGTCGAATGGAATGGCCTGACCTGGATAGACATTGAGAAGCCGACCGAGCGGGAAACCGAATACCTGGCCAGTAACTACCCATTCCACCCCCTTGACCTTGATGACTGCCTCAGCCGGATTCAGCGGCCCAAAATTGATGAGTACCGGGACTACCTGTTTCTGGTGCTGCACTTTCCGGTGTTCAACAAAGACGCCAGGCTGACCACGCCCAGCCAGGTCTCCGTGTTCATTGGCGCCGACTACCTGATAACGCTGCATAAAGGCGATTTAAAGCCGCTGGTCAAACTTTTCCGGGAATGTCAGCTTGAGGAAGAGGCACGAGAGGAGAATTTCAGCCAGGGGTCCGGTTACCTGCTCTACCGCATTATTGACCGGCTTGTTGACTACTGCATTCCCATTCTGAACCGGATAAGCGCCAACATTGAAGAGACCGAGGACAACATCTTCGCCAGCAAAAGGATACCACGTGCCATTGAGGATATCTCCACACTGCGACGCGACGTTATCTCTTTCCGCCGCGTCATCTGGCCGATGAGGGCGGTCGTCGCCACGCTGGAACCGAAGATACGGCGGTTCACCAAGATGGACATGGCCGTTTACTTTGGCGACACAGTTGACCACGTGGACAAGATATGGGACGGGCTGGACGAATACAAGGAAATCATTGAGGGCCTGAATGACACACACGATTCGCTGGCCACTAACCGCACCAACGAGGTCATGCGCATGCTGACCGTCATCGCCACCATCCTGCTGCCCATCACGGTGGTGGCGAGCATCTTCGGCATGAACATCCCGCTGGGGCTTTTCGGCAACTCCCACTACGCCGCGCTCTTCGTATTTTTCATCTGCCTGGCCATTATTGGCGGCATGCTCCTGTTCTTCCGTCGGCACCGCTGGATATGATATGAATGTCTCGCACCGACTGGTGATATTCATCGCCCTATTTATCACCTGTCTCATTACCGCCAACGTTATCGCTGTCAAGGTCATCAGCCTT
>CAZQWO010000090.1:0-5593 GCA_964597015.1 uncultured Dehalococcoidaceae bacterium | reverse complement strand
CCCATATCGTGCATATTGATATTGACCCGGCCGAAATTGGCAAGAATGTCCGTGTTGACCTTCCCATCGTGGGCGATGTCAAGCTGGTTTTGCAGGCACTGAATAAACAAATCAACAAGACCGGCCATCTTGACTGGGTCAATCAACTTGATGACTGGCGGAGGGAGCACCCGTCAATCGATATCAGGGAGGCTGATGGCCTTCTGCCTCAGTATGTGGTTCGCCAGATATATGAAATAACCAAGGGCGAAGCGATAATTGTGACCGGAGTCGGGCAGCACCAGATGTGGGCGGCACAGCATTACTGGTTCAATAAGCCCAATACGCTGGTTTCTTCAGGGGGGCTGGGTACGATGGGGTTTGGCTTGCCTGCGGCTATCGGGGCTCAGATTGGCTGCCCCGATTCTGTGGTCTGGTGCATTGACGGCGACGGCGGTTTTCAAATGACCATTCAGGAGCTGGCCACTATCGTCCAGGAGCAGATACCGGTAAAAATAGCCATTATCAATAACGGGTACCTTGGTATGGTAAGGCAGTGGCAGGAGCTATTTTACAAGGGACGGTACGTAGCCACGCCGATTTCCTGCCCCGACTTTGTTAAAATCGCGGAAGGGTATTATATGTCGGCGTTGCGGGTCAAGCACCGCGAAGAGGTGGCACCGGCGATTGAGCAGGCAATGGCACATAATGGACCGTTTCTAATCGATTTTATGGTGGAGCCGGAAGAAAACGTATATCCCATGATTCCGCCTGGAGCCACGGTTGCCGAAATTATGGAAGAGCCCAGGCAGCCGCTCAAGGCCATTTCTGACTCAAAGAGCCTGAAGGTAAGCAACATATAGGGACCGCAAAAGGTGGCAAAATGGCACCGACGAAACACATACTGCTGGCGCTGGTAGAGGACAAACCGGGTGTTTTGAACCGGATGTCAAACGTATTCCGCAGGCGTGGTTTCAATATCCACAGTGTGAACGTGCTGGAGACCATTGAAACCGAGGACAGCGGGCGGCCTGGTCTGACCAGGGTTGCCATTGTCGTCTCAGGTTCGGCGGTGATTCTGGGCCAGGTTCGAAAGCAGCTGGAAAGAATAGTCGATGTCGTGAAGGTCCTTGATATAACGACCAAAGACCTGGATTAAGGCGGGGGACAAACATTTCGTGGGGCTAAACTGAGATGGCATCTGGCAAAATGAGACATACTCTGGTGGCTCTGGTTGAGGACAAGCCTGGCGTACTGACCCGTATGGCCAGCCTGTTCCGGAGGCGGGGCTTCAATATTGAGAGTATCGCCGTGGGGCACAGCGAATTGCCCAATTTATCCCGCATGACCATCGTGGTTAACGGTACGGCCAGCATTCTGGAGCAGGTAAGAAAGCAATTGAGCAAAGGGGTCAACGTGGTCAAAGTTGTCGATGTTACCGATGACAATATCACCGTAAGGGAACTGGCACTGATAAAAGTAAGGGCGAATTCCTCAACCCGCAGCGAGATAATTGAGATTGCCGATATTTTCCGCGCCAGCATCGTTGATGTGGCGGCTGATTCTCTGACCATCGAGATAACCGGAGATGAAGACAAGGTGGATTCTCTGTTAAATCTGCTGCGCGGCTTCGGGGTAAAAGAAGTGGCCAGGACAGGATGCATCGCCATGCTGAGAGGAAGTACCAGCCAGTTGCGCGTTGAAGAAAAAGCATCAGGAACTAGAAAGGGAGGATACAAATTATTGTAATTTCAGGTTCCGATAGAACTGGTTGAATAAAATACCGGCCAAGGAAAGATAAAGGAGGTAAAAAAACATGGCCAAAGTATACTACGAGAAGGACGCAAACCTGGATCTGTTGAAAGGCAAGGTGATTGCCGTTATCGGCTACGGCAACCAGGGGCGTGGTCAGTCACTGAACCTTAAAGATAGTGGCTTTGACGTGGTTGTGGGGCTTCAGGAAGGCAGCAAGAGCAAGGCCAGGGCCGAGGCTGACGGAGTGAAGGTGGTTTCAGTGGCAGAAGCGGCAAAAGCAGCTGATATTGTCATGCTGCTGGCCCCGGATAACATGCACCAGAAAATCTACAATCAGCATATTGCGCCGGGACTATCCAAGGGCAATATGCTCATGGTCTCACACGGCTTCACCATCCACTACAGTCAGGTTGTGCCAGCGCCAAACATCGATGTAACCATGATAGCGCCCAAGAGTCCCGGAAACCTGCTCCGCGAGTTCTTTACCCAGGGGCAGGGCGTACCCGCGCTGATAGCGGTTCATCAGGATGCTTCCGGCCAGGCGAAGGATAAAGCGCTGGCCTACTCTGCGGCTATCGGCTGTGCCCGTGCCGGAGTCCTGGAGACCACCTTCGCCGAGGAGACGGAGACCGACCTCTTCGGTGAGCAGGCAATACTCTGCGGTGGAGTCACCGCCCTGCTCAAGGTCACTTTTGAAACGCTGGTGGAGGCCGGCTATCAGCCCGAGCTGGCTTACTTTGAGTGCCTTAACGAGCTCAAGTTGATTGTCGACCTTATCTACAAGGGCGGCATCAGCTTCATGCGCGACTCGGTCAGCCATACCGCCCGGTACGGCGATATAACCAGAGGGCCGAGGGTCATTGACGAAGGGGTGAGAGAAACCCTGTGGGAGATACTGGGCGAAATTCAGGACGGCACCTTTGCCCGCGAGTGGATTCTGGAGAACCAGGCTGGTCTGCCGGTATTCAATGCCCTGACGCGCAAGGACAGGGAGCACCCGATTGAGAAAGTTGGGGCCGAGCTGCGCAAGATGATGCCGTGGCTGGCTAAATAAGCAGAAACCTTATCGATAATTAAATAACGCAATAGACAATGGGGGAGCAAGATGGACAAGATTATCATCTTTGATACCACGTTGCGCGATGGCGAACAGGCGGCCGGTGGCAGCCTCAACCTTAACGAGAAGCTGGAAATCGCCAGGCAGCTTGAGAAGCTCGGTGTGGATGTCATTGAGGCTGGCTTCCCCATCAGTTCGCCAGGCGATTTTGAATCGGTGAAGCTCATTGCTCAAGAGGTGCGTGGCAGCACCATCTGCGGTCTGGCACGGGCCAAACCTGACGATGTCGACCGCGCCTGGGAGGCAGTGAAAGGCGCGGCGCATCCCCGCATCCATGTCTTCGTATCGTCGTCAGATATCCACCTCATGCACGGGATGAAGAAGACCCGTGAGGAAATCCTGCAGTTGGCGGGTGACATGGTGGCCCGGGCGAAAGGCTACACCAGCGATATTGAGTTCTCACCTATGGACGCCAGCCGGACCGAACCGGCCTACCTCTATCAAATTCTTCGGGCGGCTATCGAGGCTGGCGCTACCACGCTCAATATCCCGGACACGGTGGGATATTCGATACCAGATGAGTTTGGCCGTCTCATTGGCGGCATTTTCCAAAACGTGCCCGGTATCGAAAAGACCGTGGTCAGTATGCACTGCCATAATGACCTTGGCCTGGCGGTGGCCAACAGCCTGGAGGCAGTCAGACACGGGTGCCGGCAGGTGGAGTGCACCATCAACGGCATCGGTGAGCGGGCGGGCAACGCTTCTCTTGAGGAAATCGTAATGGCCATCAAGACCCGCAGCGACCTCTTCAACCTCAGTACGGATATTGATACCCGGCAAATCTATAAAACGAGCCGGATGGTGAGCGAGCTGACCGGTTTTTCCGTGCAGCCGAATAAGGCCATCGTTGGCGCCAACGCTTTTCGACATGAGTCCGGGATACACCAGGACGGGGTTATCAAGATGCCCATCACCTTTGAGATAATGGACCCCAAGACCGTGGGCATACCATCGAGCAGCCTGGTGCTGGGCAAGCTGAGTGGTCGTCACGCCCTCCGTGAGAGGCTGGCGGAACTGGGCTACAGCATGACAGACGAGGACTTCAATCGCGTCTTCCGCGCTTTCAAGGAATTGGCGGATAAGAAAAAAGAAGTAACCGACCGGGATATCGAATCGCTGGTTGCCGAGGAGCAGCGCACGGTCTCGGAAGTCTATCACCTCGACCGCATTCAGATATCCTGCGGTGACCGCGGTATTCCAACGGCATCGGTGGTGTTAACTGACCCGGAAGGTAAAGCGCAGTCCGATGCCGCGCTGGGCAGCGGACCGGTTGATGCTGCCTTCAAGGCAATTGACAAGATAGTAAAGGTGCCCAATACGCTCACCGAGTTCAGTATTAAATCAATTACCGAGGGCATTGACGCCATTGGTGAAGTATTATGCCGGATTGAGAGCGATGGCGTTACCTATACCGGTCGCGGTGCGGATACGGACATTATAGTGGCAAGCGCCAAAGCTTATATAAATGCCCTTAACCGGTTGCTGACCTCGAAGAGTAAAGCTGAGTAGAATCTGAGATGCCTATCGCGCTGGAAATGGTGCTTCGTCTCCTGCTGGCCACCGCTCTGGGAGCGGTCATCGGTTACCAGAGAGAAAGGGCCGGAAAACAGGCCGGGATTAGGACGCACATCTTGATTTCGGTTGGGGCGGCACTCATCGCTCTTATTTCTATCTATGGGTTTGGTGGCGTGGGTGACCCGGCTCGGGTAGCCGCTGGCGTGGTGGTTGGCGTTGGTTTTCTGGGCGCCGGCGTTATCCTGCATCGCCAGGGAGAAATTGTTGCCGGCTTGACCACGGCCGCTACCATCTGGGTAGTGGCGGGGATTGGCCTTGCCGCTGGTACTGGCTTATATATTATTGCCGCAGTAACCACGGCCATTGCTCTCGGTGTGCTTATCATGCCGCGCTGGTCAGGATGAGCTTCAATATAAGCATGCTGTAAACACGGAAGGAAGGAAGTTGTGATGAATCTGGCAGAGAAAATTCTGGCGGCGCATACGGATCGAAAAAAGGTAAGTCCCGGTGAATTTATCAACGCCAGGTTGGACGTGATTTTGAGCAACGATATCACGGCTCCTATTGCTATCAAGGAGTTCCAGAAACTCGGGTTAAGCCGCGTGTTCGACCCTAAAAAAATCGTGATGGTGCTGGACCATTTTATGCCCAGCCGGGACATCGCTTCGGCTGAGATTGCCAAGATGATGCGCGAGTTTTGCCAGGAGCAGAAAGCGGTGTTCTTTGAAATAGGTAAGGCTGGTATCGAGCATGTTTTGCTGCCGGAACAGGGCATCGTGCTTCCCGGTCAGGTGGTTATAGGCGGTGATTCACATACCTGCACCTACGGAGCACTGAGTGCCTTTGCTACCGGGGTCGGCTCGACCGACCTGGCGGCAGCCATGGCCACCGGCGACCTCTGGATGAAAGTCCCCCCGACGATAAAGTTTGTTTACCATGGCAACCTCGGCAGGTGGGTAGGGGGGAAGGACCTCATCCTGCATACCATCGGTGACATTGGCGTTGACGGCGCGCTCTATTCGGCCATGGAGTTCACCGGTGAAACAATCGAGGCTCTGTCCATGGACGGACGTTTTACCATGGCCAATATGGCTATTGAAGCTGGCGGCAAGGCCGGGCTTTTCCACGTGGACAACAAGACACAGCTTTACATAAAATCGAGAGCCCAGCATCCCTACAATGTTTATGAGCCCGACCCGGATGCCGAGTATGCCGGGGTTGTGGAAT
>CAZQWO010000089.1:0-5934 GCA_964597015.1 uncultured Dehalococcoidaceae bacterium | reverse complement strand
ATGTAACGCCAGCAGGCCTGTTCCTCTGGCAAAATGTCGGTTGTGCCGCGCGGTGCCTGATATAATTTCATTTACCTTATGTGTTAAGAACCTTTAGGGAAATACCATTTGTAGAGGAGCTGCATGTCATCGGGGAAAATACCCAGACGGTCACCATCGCTCACCTTCCTGGTCAGCGCAGAATATTCGCCGTTCAGAAATATATTGCTGCCCAGCTCCTCCAGCGGTATGCCAATGCTCCTGACGATGTCTTCGATGGTGCCCCCATCTTTGACCGGGACATTGATTATGGAATCCCGGGAGGAGTCCTGGTTATCAGTGAAGCGGCGCAGTTTACCGTAAAGGTGGACTTCAATCATCAGTTATCCCCCACCGATGAGCGGGAAAATTCCCACCCTGTCCCTATCTTGCAGGGGTTGAGTTTCCTTCTGCCACTTGCCGTTCACCATGAGTATACCGATTTCCTGGCGTGGGATTTTAAATTTATTGACCAGGTCACCGAGTTTGACCTTATCCTCCAGTTCCACGGTAACAGCGTCGCTGTCTTCAGCATTGGGGTTATACTTGCGCAAGCTGGCAAAAAACCTTACTTCGACCTTGTTCATAGATTGTTCCTGATTGAATTAATACGCTTAATTATAACGCATTTTGGCGGAGTGAAGAAAGCCCCCTCCGCAAGGAGGGGGCCCGTAAAATCAGCGACCGAATAACCTCTATTTTCCGCGAACCTTGTCCAGTTCCTTATCCGACACATCAAAGGACACATTGTGTGGCGGGAGCTTCTCGTAATTCATGAACTCAGGCAGGCGGTCATCTACCTTGGTGAAGCCAGCGGCCTCATTGAAAGCCCACTCCATCCTGACGATGTCGCCACCAATCCGGGCAACGTCATCCACCGTCCAGTTGGTGCCAAGCACGCCGTTGCACTCCTCCACCATACCCTCAAGCCCGGAGGGAATATCCAAGATGGCGAAGGAGGTGAAAAGGCAGTGGCCGGTGGCGTCAAGGAAGGCAGTGGTAAAGAGGAAATCACGCGTCAGGTCTGCCTTCTCCACGATGAACTGGTCTATCTTTCCGCCTATCTGAAAGATCTCCGGGGCGATAGTATAGCCTGAGGTGTGGTCAGCACCCATGGGGGAGGTGGCATAGGTGATACCTATGCCCTTGATGGCCCTGGGTTCATAGGCGGGCATAGCCTGACGTTTGACTGTCGGGCAGCGGGTGACGCCGTAAGTATCGGCCGTAAGCGAGGTACCGCCACCGAGAATATGACCGAGCGGGGTGCCCTTGCCGATTTCCTGCATCAGTTCGATGGCCTTCTTGCCGTCACCGAACTTGGCCAGCCCGGCTTCCATGGCCACGCCGATGGTTGCGCCGGCCTCAATCGTATCCAGACCATAATCATTGCACATGCGGACCAGCTCACCGATTATGTATAAGTCGTCGATACCGCAATTAGCACCGAGAGACCAGAGCGATTCGTATTCCTGGCATGAGACCAGTTCTTCCTTACCATCGGCCTTGGGGAAGACATTGGAGCACTGGATGATGCAGCCGGGGCTGCACCGGTGGCCGGTCATGCCGACGCCGCCCTTCTCCTGGCTCTTCTTGCAGATTTCGTTGATGGCCTCTCCGGAGATCTTGGATGCCCCCTCAAAGCGCCCCTCACGGAAGTTACGGGTGGGTAAGCCACCAGCCTCGTTGATAACAGCGACACAGACGGCTGTACCGTAGGTGTTAAGTGCCCCGCCGGGCTTGGTGATGTCATGCTGTTTTATAGCATCGGTCAGCTTCTTGCGGCCAGAATCAAAAGCCTCTTTATTGGCCAGCGGTATGCTGGAACCACCGGCATCATCAACGACAATGGCCTTGAGCCCCTTGCTGCCCATCACGGCGCCCAATCCGCCACGGCCAGCATAGCGGCTGGGACGGTTCTCCGGGTCATTGACGCAGATACCGGCCATTGCCATCCGCATTTCTCCGGCCACGCCGATGCCGATTACACCTGTTTTCTCACCAAATTTTTTCTGTATTTTGGGATACGCCTCATGAAGGCCCGTGCCTAGCCACTCGGCAGCCGCCGGTAAAAGCTCAGCGCCATCCTTGTTTACTCTGAGCACCCAGAACTTGCCTTTCTCCTTGGGCTGCCCCTCGACAATGATGGCTTTAATACCAATACGTGCCATTTTATCCGCCGCAATGCCGCCGGAGTTCGCTTCTTTAATGGTTCCCGTCAGGGGGGATTTGGCGCCGACGGAGAGGCGGGCAGCGGTTGGCGCTGCGCTACCGGTGACAATGCCGGGGGCAAAGGTGACCTTGTTGTTTGGCCCCAGAGGGTGACAGGTGGGTGGCACCTCGTCGCAGGTTATGGCTGAGGTCAGACCACGCCCGCCTAACAATTTGTACTTATCAGGTACATTTTCAAACTTGGTCGTCAGGTCACTCATGTTAACACGCAGGATTTTGCTCATTTTTTGACTCCCTCCTTGCCAGAATGGTTTTGAAGCATTGAAAGTATACCATAATTCTATATTGTGTCAACAAGTATGGCAGGGGTATAACTGTGATTTTGCAGATTTACAGAGCAGGCTACGTTGGGCTATACTTAGGATAGAACCCGCATTTCCGTCAGGGCAGGAGGCTTTTGACCACAGTGGCGGTTGTAGAGGTAACGAGTTTCAATCAGCTGAAGGAAAAGGCGGAGGCATATCTTCCCGCCGAGAAGCTGGCCATCGTCGAGGAGGCGTATCGGTTTGCCGCCGAGGCGCATAACGGGCAGATGCGGCTATCCGGCGACCCTTACGTGGAGCACCCGGTACAGACGGCGCTAATACTGGCTGGCCTCCAGCATGATGCCACGTCTCTGGCCGCGGCGCTGCTGCACGATGTGCCGGAAAACTGCGGCATACCCGTTGAGAAGATAAAAGACCGGTTTGGGCCGGAGGTCAGCAAGCTGGTTGATGGTGTGACCAAGCTCGGTCGGGTTTCATGGCAGACCACGGGTACGGCGCCACGGGAGGTGCAGGCGGAGAACCTGCGCAAGATGCTTGTCGCCATGGCGGAGGACCTTCGGGTGGTCTTTATCAAGCTGGCAGACAGGTTGCATAACATGCTCACTCTGGATGCGCTGTCTCCGGAAAAACAGCGCAGCATTTCGCAGGAAACGCTGGAAATCTATACCCCCCTGGCCCACCGCCTCGGCATATGGGAGCTCAAATGGCAGCTGGAAGACCTGGCTTTTCAGTATCTGGAACCGAAAGAGTATAATCGCATTGTCATCCTGCTGGCAGCCCGCAGAGCGCAGCGGGAAAACTTCATCGCCCAGGTAATCGATATTCTGAAGAAGGAGCTGGATAAGGCCGGCCTGAGGGCAGAGCTGTCCGGCCGACCCAAGCACATATACAGCATCCATCAGAAAATGCAGCGGGGCCGTGACTTCAACGATATTTACGACCTGCTGGCATTGAGGGTACTGGTCAGCACGGTGCCTGACTGTTACAGTGTGGTGGGCATCATCCACAGCCTGTGGCACCCGATACCCGAGGAGTTCGACGACTATATCGCCAATCCCAAGCCCAATGGCTACCAGTCGCTGCACACGGCGGTTATGTGTTTCGGTACCACCCCCCTGGAGGTCCAGATAAGGACCCGCGAGATGAGCTACAACGACGAGTACGGAGTCACCGCGCACTGGCGTTACAAGCAGGGGGAGAAGGCTGACCTGCACTTTGAAGAAAAAATCGGCTGGCTGCGCCAGCTTGTCGAATGGCACCGCGAGCTCGGCGGGTCGGAAGAGTTCCTGGAATCGGTGAAAACGGACATCTTCATTGACCAGGTCTTCGTCTACACACCGAAAGGTGATATCAAGGACCTGCCGAGGGGCTCCACGCCGCTTGACTTCGCCTACCGGGTGCATACCGAACTCGGGCACCGCTGCATCGGCGCCAAGGTGAACGGGCGACTGGTGCCGCTGGACTACGAGCTGAAAAACGGCGATGTGGTGGCAATCATGTCCACCAAGGGCGAGAAGGGCCCGAGCCTGGACTGGCTGAACCCCCATCTTGGTTTTGCCAGGACCTCTCACGCCAAGGAGAAAATAAGGCAGTGGTTCAAGAGACAGGAGCGCACGGAGAACATAGAGCGTGGCCGGCAGATCCTGGAAAAAGAACTAAGGCATCTGGGAATAACCATTGAACGCGAGGAGCTGGCTGAATCGTTCAACTTCAGCAATGTGGAAGACTTCCTGGCGGCGATTGGCTACGGGGGCATTTCCACGCATCAGATTGCGGTGAAGCTGGCGGCACAGGAGGAGACGCCAAAAATTATTCCGGAAGTGGCACCGCGCAAGCCGGTGCCCTCAGCGGTGCACGTGCTGGGCGTGGGCAATCTGGTAACCCATCTGGCCGAGTGCTGCCATCCGGTGCCCGGCGATAAGATTACCGGCTATATTACGCGCAGTCGCGGCATCACCATTCACCGTCAGGACTGCTACAACGTGCTCCATGAAGATGAGAAGGACAGGCTGGTGCCGGTGGAGTGGGGCCAGGCTGATTCTCTGTACCCGGTAAATATTCAGGTTGAGGCCTGGGACAGGGTGGGGCTTATGCGTGATATCACCACCGTTGTCGCGGAGGAGAAAGTCAATATAACCTCTCTGGCCACTCACAATCATGATGACAATACGATAACCATGCACTTTACCATGGAAACGCAGGGTCTGGCCCATCTGAGCCGGCTCCTCAAGAAAATTGAAGCGGTCAAAGGCGTGACACGTATTGTCCGCATCGGGGATGAGTCATCGGCCGGGACCGGTGCTAAAACTTGACTTGTCTTTCTAATTCAGAATAATATGTATCTTTGGAGCATATTTTAAGATAAGTTCTGGAATAGTTTCTTTTGAGGGGGATTGATATTGCCACAAATTAAACAGGCGAAAAAGCAGGCGCGGCAGGCGCTTCAGCGACAGATGAGGAACCGCGCCGTTAACAGCCGGACCAAGACCTTTATTACCAAGGCGGAGAAACTCATCTTTGCCGGCGAGGTGGAACCTGCTCAGGCGGCGGTGGCGGAGTCGATTAGCGCTCTGGACAGGGCAGTGCAAAAAGGGATTATCCATCCCAACAATGCCGCCCGGCGCAAGTCACGGTTGATGAAGAAATTCAACCAGGCCCAAGCTTCGGCCGCGGAAGTTGTTATGGAAGAGGTGGCTGAGGTGGAAGAGGCGGAAGAGAAGACTGAGAAGGAGCCGAAGGCAGAGAAGAAACCGAAAGCGGAGAAGAAGCCGAAAGCGGAGAAGAAGCCGAAGAGCAAGTAGCCCGCTTATTAATCTCCCATAATCTGCAGCCAGACCTGCCTTGACCTCGGCCGATTGTCAAAGTCAGCCACCACGAGCTGCTGCCATGTGCCCAGGTCAAGTTTTTTATTGTTGAAGGGGACCACCAGCGACGCTCCCAGCAGCGAGGCACGCATGTGGGAATAGCCGTTTCCCTCACCCCAGGCGCGGTCATGTTTGTATTCAACTGTCTTGGGGATAACCTGCTCCCACATGTCTTTAAAATCGGCGATGAGGCCGGGCTCATTTTCAATGGTGGTTACCCCGGCCGTTGAGCCGGTGATAAATACTGTAACTGTGCCTTCTTTTATCTCCGTTTCCGAAAGCTGCTGCTGCACCTGCGACGTTATATCAACGATGTCGCATTCCCCTTTTGTCTGCAGGCTGATTTGCTTGGTGATGACCATAATAACACCTCCTAGAGGGAATTATTATATAATATTATAGAAGGGGGTTTAAAATGGAAGTTCCTTGGGGAATGATAAATGCTAGGAGAGAAGCTACCGAATATAAAGGACAGATGGGGGAATTACAGAGACATATAGATAAAGCTATTAAATTACTAAAACAAAAAACTCCCAACATAGAGTTGGCAATTAAAG
>CAZQWO010000088.1:0-6116 GCA_964597015.1 uncultured Dehalococcoidaceae bacterium | reverse complement strand
GGCCTGAAAATGGCCCTGGTTTAACAATATAAAGTCAGCAATCATCATTATCTATCAATCTCACCCACGGTGATATCGATGCTGCCGAAGATGATGATTAAATCGGCCACCTTCCAGCCGCGCACCATATCGCGCAGCGCCGTCAGGTTAATCAGGCTCGGCGGGCGGATATGGCAGCGGTAGGGGGCTATTGAGTTATCGGATACCAGATAGAAGCCGAGTTCACCTTTGGGGCATTCTATCCGTCCATAGGCTTCCCCGACCGGCGGATGAATCAGGTGGGGCACCTCGGCTTTTACCGGCCCCGCCGGTATCTGTTTCATCGCCTGTTCAATGATACGCAGGCTCTGCCACATTTCTTCGACCCTCTGGCGGTAGCGGTCATAGCAGTCGCCGGTGGACTGCGTCGGGATATCGAAGTCAAAGCGGTCGTAGATGGAGTAGCGGTCATCTTTGCGGATATCCCACTTCACGCCGCTGGCGCGGAGCACCGGGCCGCTGGCGGAGCTATTAATCGCCTGCTCTCTGGTCAGAATGCCAACGCCCTTGGCGCGGGCAAGCAGTATCTCATTCTGCTTTAATAAACGGTCGTACTCGTCTATGAAGCGCGGCATCATGTCCATGAACTTGCGCAGGGCAGGCATGAACTCGTCGGGCAGGTCCTGGCTGACGCCGCCCACACGCATGTAGTTGTAGGTGAGCCGCTGGCCGCTGACCATCTCAAACAGGTCAATGATTCTCTCCCGTTCCCGGAACATATAGAGGAAGGGGGTGAAAAAGGCACCGCAGTCGTTCAAAAAAGCACCGACGGCGATAAGCAGGGCGGCGATGCGCTGCAATTCAGCTATGATAACGCGAATGTATTCAGCGCGCTCCGGGACTTTTATACCCGCCAGCTTCTCCACCGCTAGGCAGTAGGCGAAGTTGTTGTTCATCGACGAGATATAGTCGAGTCGGTCGGTGAGCGGGATGATGCCGGTGTAGGCGCGCTGCTCGGCCAGCTTCTCGATGCCGCGGTGCAGGTAGCCGAAAACCGGCTCGATATCGACCACCACTTCGCCGTCCAGCGTTGCCCGCATGCGGAACACGCCGTGGGTGCTGGGGTGCACCGGCCCCATATTGAGCACAAAAGGTTCGGTTCGCAGCGCCACTAAATGAAATCCTTTCGCAAAGGATGTCCCTTAAAACCCTCCCAGAGAAAGATGCGTTTCATGTTGGGATGGCCTTCGAATTTGATGCCAAAAAGGTCGTAGATTTCTCTCTCTTGAAAATCGGCCCCCTGCCACAGGCCCACCACCGAGGGCAGAACAGGGTTCTTGCGGTCGTAGCACCGGGCCTTGACTGTCAGGCGGTGGTTGTGTTCCAGGGAATTGAGCATGTAAACGACCTCAAAGTGGTCGTAGTAATCAACGGCGGTAATGAAATTGAGATAGTTGAACTCAAGCCCTTCGTTTTCTTTCAGGAAACGGGCGATGTCCAGAAGAGAATCTGCCTTGACCGCCAGGCTTTCGTGGCCGGATTCCACCACGCTGCCGGGAAATTTCTCTTCTATTTGGGCCGCGACTTCCTTGCCGGAAAGAGAAATCGTCATCTTTTGAGTATCTTTCTCACATCAATGTTTTTTCGCCGGGCAATCTTTTTCTGCAGCATCTGAATGCCGTAGATAAGGGCTTCGGGGCGGGGAGGACAGCCTGGGACATATACATCAACGGGAATAATCCGGTTATAACCGGGCACCACGGCGTACTCCGCCGAGGCGAAAATGCCGCCGCTTACGGCGCAGGCGCCCATGGCGATGACCCACTTCGGCTCCGCCATCTGGTTGTAAATACGCCTGACATTCGGCGCCATCTTCCAGGTCAGCGTGCCGGCGGTTATCATCAGGTCGGCCTGTCGGGGCGAGGCGCGCATAATTTCCATGCCGAAACGCGCCAGGTCGAAACGAGGGCCGTTGGCGGCAATCAGCTCGAAGGCGCAGCAGGCCGGGAAGCAGATGGCCGGCCAGAGCGAGGAGCGCCGACTCCAGTTAATCAGCGCGTCCACCGTGGTCAGCAAAATATTCTGCTCCAGCTCCTCGTCAAGCCACCGGTCGGGGTCGGGAATCGGTTCCTGGCTACTCGCCTTCAGGTCTTCGATAACCTGACCTTCTTCCCGGTCGAGTTCGATATCGGCGTAGATGTATTTCCCGGCAGGCTTCATTTCCATTCCAGGACCTTCTTCTTCCAGGCGTAAACGTAGCCGACCAGAATAATGGCCACCAGAATTAATACGGCAATCAGGCTGGCCATGCCCAGCGCTCTCAGGTTTACCGCCCAGGGGTACAGGAACACCACCAGGACGTCAAGCGCCAGGAATATCAGGGCATAGAAATAATAGTGGAAGTTGAACTGGACCCACGTCTTGCCGATGGTCTCCATGCCGCATTCAAAGACGGAGTTCTTGATGGGGTTGGGGTTATTGGGGACGATTTTGAGAAATCTGAGGGCGATGGGAATAATTAACATGAAAAGGGTGAAAAGAACAGCTGCAACGAGAAATAACCCAATGTAACCGTAATTCGTGAGCAACCGCATGCCTCACAAAAAATGTATCATCGTAGTATAGCATACCCGTTTTTTCAAGGCAAGTTATCCGGGGGCGGGTATTTGCAGCTAACTGCGGAAGATTAAAAGAATAACGGCGGTAATGGAGCTGATGAAGGAGGCGATAGCGGAGCCCGTAAAGACTTTCACCAGAATATTTCTGACCATCTCCAGCGTCTCGTAAGGCCAGTTGAGTTTCTCGATGAGAAAATTAAACCAGCCCTCACCGATTATGAACACAATAATCGTCAGAAAAGCGGAGATAAAGAAGACGTAGAGTATTACTTTAAGGCGGGTGTTCCCGCTGCTTTTAGCCTCGTCTGCCATGTAACATCACCAGAGGTGGATGTAAACGAAGTATAGAACGCGTTTGCGGTGATGTCAACAGCCGGCGAAAACCGGGATCGGCATCAGCGCGGTGTTTTTATTGACATCGTTTCGACTCCTTTTGTAAACTGACTTCATCTAAGCATTTAATCAGTTATTGTCTTCAGACTGGAGTGATACAACTATGTCGCTGAAAAACGTTGCGAAGGAACTTGCCGGATTGCTCAAGCGTGGCGAAGCCGATTATGTTGAGGCTCACCTCGAGGAGAGCCAGACCAGTCATATTTTATATCGGGGGAGGGAACTGGAATCAGTCGGCCGGTCGGAAGCGATTGGCGGCAACGTAAGGGCCATGGTCAGGGGGGGCTGGGGCTTTGTCAGCTTCAACAGCCTGGATGATATGCGGGGCAGGGTGGAGACGGCCATCAGACAGGCCAGGCTGGTCGGACGCGAGACCAGTTGTCTGGCGCCGGTGGCATCAGTGGTGGATAAAATATCGACCCTGGCAGACAGAGACCCCGTGGCTATACCCCTCGCCGAGAAGAAGCAGATGCTGGATGAGTACAATGAGATTGTCTGGAAGCAGCCTGAGATACAGACCTCCACCATCGGCTACGGTGACAGCCGTAAGAAGTCCATCTTCCTGAGTTCACAGGGCAGCTTTATCGAGCAGGAAAGGGCGGACATCACTCTGCGCATTGCGGCTGTCGCCGCCCGGGACGGCGATGTCCAGCAGGCAGGGATAAGCGCGGGTACTCGCGGGGACCTCGCGCCGATGCAGAAGCTGCATCAGGAAGTAGCGCGTCTTTCGCAGCATGTCGTGGCACTGCTCTCGGCACCGCAGGCAAAAGGAGGGGAATACACGGTGGTGCTCGACCCGGTGCTGGCCGGTGTCTTCGTCCATGAAGCTTTCGGCCACCTGTCAGAGTCGGATTTCGTCTACGAAAATGACCGCCTTCGTGAGCTTATGACGCTTGGGAAGCAGTTCGGCGGCCGGGAACTCAATATCGTGGACACGGCCACGCTGCCCGGACTTCGCGGCAGCTACCAGTACGATGATGAGGGTGTGCCTGCCACCAGGACATATCTCATCAGGGAGGGTAAGCTGGTGGGCAGGCTCCATTCCAGGGAGACGGCGGCCAAAATGAAGGAAAAACCCACCGGCAACGCCCGCGCCGTAAGCTACCGCTATCCTCCAATTGTCCGTATGACCAATACCTATATCGAGCCGGGCGATATGTCCTTTGCCGACATGATAGGTGATATTAAAGAGGGTATCTATGCTAGGAACTGGTATGGCGGCACCACCAGCATGGAGATGTTCACCTTTTCTGCCGGCGAGGCGTACATGATACGCAATGGCAAAATCGCTGAGGCGCTGCGGCCGGTGGTGCTGACCGGCAACGTGTTCGATACGCTCAAGAACATCGATGCCATCGGCGATGACCTTGAGATGAACCAGGGGGGTGGCTGTGGGAAGGGAGGACAGGTGCCGCTGCCGGTTTCGAACGGCAGCCCCCACATTCGTATTCGCCGCTGTCTGGTGGGAGGCAGATAATCATGGAAGCAATATTGAATCAGGCGAAAAAAGCGGCTGAGGAAGCGGAGGTCTTTTCCGTCTCGTCCGAGGAAACCCAGGTCCATTTCGAGACCAACCGACTGAAGCATCTCCAGACCAGGCAGCAGACCAGCCTGGCGCTGCGCATCATACGCCAGGGCAGGCTCGGTTACGCCGTTACCACCAGCACTGATGACTATCAGGCTCTGGTGGACAATGCCGTTGAAACGGCGCGATTCGGTACGGCGGCCAAGTTTGAGATGCCGTCGGCCAGCTCTTATCCGCAGGTTGAGGTTTTTAGCGCCGATGTTGAGTCAGTGCCTGTCGAGAAGATGGTAGAGCTCGGTGAAAAGCTCATTGCCGCGGTTACCGGACACACCCCGGGCATCATCTGTGAAGCTGGGGTGACCAGTGGAGTGGTATCGGTGCGGCTGATGAACTCCCGTGGCGGGCAGGCGGAATACCGGAAAAGCTATTTCAGCTTCGGCATTGAAGGCAATTTGACCAAAGACACTGATATGCTCTTCGTTGGGGACAGTCACAGCTCCTGCCGGGCGGCGCTGGAGCCGGGCATTGTCATTGATACCGTGCTTCAGCAGCTGGAGCTGTCCAGGAACCAGGCTGCAGTGCCGACCAAGTCACTGCCGGTGGTCTTCACGCCGCATGGCGTGGCCAGTGCCCTGGTCATGCCGCTGATGGCGGCCTTCAATGGCAAGTCCGTTCTGGAAGGGGCTTCCCCCATAGGGCAAAAGCTGGGTGAGATGGTCTTTGACCGCAAACTCCAGCTGTGGGATGACCCCACGGTTACCTTGCGGCCGAGCAGTCGACCCTGCGACGATGAGGGTGTGCCCAGCCAGCGCACCCCGCTTATCGAGGCCGGGAAAGTGGCCAGCTTCCTCTACGACCTTCAGACCGCCGCTCTGGCCAAAACCCGGAGTACCGGCAATGGCAGCCGGGGTCATGGCGGGCTGCCCGCGCCCTCGCCGAGCGCTTTCGTTATCGCGCCGGGCGACGCCGCCCTTGACGATATGGTTAATGATATTAAAGAGGGGCTGGTGGTCGAGCAGCTCATGGGCGCCGAACAGGGAAATATACTGGGCGGCGATTTCAGCGGCAATGTCCTGCTCGGTTACAAGGTGGAAAATGGTAAAATAGTAGGCAGGGTTAAAGATACCATGGTTTCCGGCAATGTCTATCAGGCGCTGAAGGAAATCGCGGCCCTGGGCCGCGAGGCCAGGTGGGTGGGCGGATTTCTGCAGACCCCGCACATTTACTGTCCAAGTCTGTCAGTAGCTGCTAAGTAGCTGCTCTTGTAACAAAGCGGGAAGGAGGTTAAAGTAGTGAAGTTAATCGCAGGGAGTATTTTAGTAGGCTTTACCTTGCTGAGTCTGACGCTCAGTGGTCTCAGTGGCGGTGCTGTGACACGCTCGATAGATACTGATTGGGACATTGGAATCTATACGCCTTTGGGAATCGAGATTTTAATTTGGCTATTTATGGCTATCGGAATTGGTCTAATGATTTGGGGGTTATTTGAAATTAGAAGAGGCAAAGCTAGCTGACTACTTTTGAGCTTTTAGCCTTTTTGACTGCCAGTAAAAAGTAAGGAGAGTCCAAGAGGGGCGAAGCCCCTCTAATAAATCTTCCCC
>CAZQWO010000087.1:0-6119 GCA_964597015.1 uncultured Dehalococcoidaceae bacterium | reverse complement strand
AGCTCATTCTGCTCGATTACCAGGAGTACCTGAAAAACCCGGCCGGCTGGTTTGTTGAGAAAGAACGTCCCACGCTGGATGGTGGCTAAAACAGGTCAGATAAATATTCAATAATCAATGTCAGGAGGAGTACTATGGACAAAAATAAACTCATAGAACTGCTGAACAAGGACCTTCAGGATGAGCACGGCGCTATCATACAGTACCTAAACCATGCCTATGGCATTGGCGAAGGCGAGATGGCCTGCGAAATCGAGGCTATGGCCCGGGATGAGATGCGCCACCTCGACTGGCTGGCGGAGACAATCGTCGAACTTGGCGGCGGCCCCAGTCTGGAAAGGGGCACCATGCGCATGGGCGGCGCGCAGGTTTCCGAATGGATGCAGAACGATGTCCTTCTGGAAAGAGGGGCCATAAAGCAGTACCAGGCGCATATCAGCCTCATTGACGACTCCAAGATTAAACGACTGCTGCAGCGCATCCTTTCCGATGAAGAAGCACATCACGGCGACTTCATGCACTTCGTCGAGAAAGCGGAGCGGGAAAAAGCCAAAGATATCAGGGGCAGCAAGCAGGATAAGACGGCCAAGATACTGAACTGGGGCATCGAGCATGAGTACACGGTTATTTTGCAGTACCTCCTGCACTCCTATCTGAGCAAGAGCGATGAGGCGAAGGAGCAGCTGGCGGACCAGGCAATCAACGAAATGCAACACCTCGGCTGGCTGGCAGAGGAACTGGCGAGCAGCGGCGGCAACCCCAAGATTGAACACACCGATGTTGACCGGTCAACCAGGCCCGCGGATATGCTCAAGGCTGATATTAAGATAGAAAAAGAAGTAGCGGCGGCATATGACAAGGCAGGCAAGGAAACCGACGATACCGACCTGAAAAAACTCCTCTTCCGTATACGGGACAACGAACTCTACCATATTGACGTATTCAACGACCTGCTGGAGGAAGAAGAGGGTAAATAACCTGTCCGCTCTCTGATGGGAAATTGAAGAATGCTTGATGAATTAGGTGAGGTGCTGGACACCGCCATCTATAAAGAGATCGCCTCGCAGGCGGTGTATGAGGCTGCGCAGCAGCAGACCGACGATCCGGCAGCCAGAGAGCTGCTGAAAGAACTCGCCAGTCAGGAAGTCGGGCATGCCGAAAAACTGAAGCAGCTCAAGGAAAAAGGGGCTGCCGAACCATTCTGGCATCGGGATAAAATAGCCGACCTCAAGATAAGCAACTATCTCACCGGCGGTGAGACTCTGGAGGGCGCTGGCCTCCAGGATACTCTTATCTTTGCCATGAAACGCGAGGAGGAATCAGCGGCTTTTTATCGCAAGATGACGGGCGCGATGCGGGAAGAAGAGGCCAGGCAGCTTTGCGCCGGTCTGGCCAATGAAGAACTCGAGCATAAAAAGCGCCTGGAAGTTCTTTACGACCAGTTATTCTGTGAGAATAATTGAAACGGGCATGTCTGTCGCTATTGGTAGAGGAGGCATACTCAGATGGTGAACAAGATAACAATCATCCTGTTAATTATCCTGCTTATTCTGGTCGGTGGACTTGGTTATTACGCCTGGACGTCTCAGCAGCAGATAGACTTGATGAGAGAAGAGCTCAGCGCGTTCCAGAACGAGCAGGCCACGCGAACGTAGGCCATAAGCAGCGAAATAACGTCGCTGAACAGTGAGCTTCGGTCTGGCCTGGACAGTCTGAGTACCGAGATAGACGAAAATATCAATCACATAACTGACCTCCAAGCTAATATCGATAGCAACCAGGGCATGATTCAATCGCTGGAAAAAGAGGTCAGCGGCAACCTGGACAAGATTGATGCCATCGGTGAGAAGCTCGCCGAAACGATTTTGTTTGCTGATTCCGTTATTAATGCCCCTGACCTGTACCGCCAGGTCAGCGAAGCCGTCGTCAGGATTAGAAATGGACAGAGAACGGCGGGGTCTGGCTTTATCTACGACTCTGAAGGCCATGTTCTGACCGCTTATCACGTCATAGATAAACTGGATGAAATATATGCCATTATGCCCAGCGGTAAAACCTACCCCGCCGATGTTGTCGGCTCATGCGAGTTCAGTGACGTGGCGGTCTTGCAGCTTGATAACGAGCCCGGTGTCGAGCCACTTGAGATAGCTGACTCCAACCAGGTAGAAATTGGCGACCCCGTTGCCGCTATCGGAAGCCCTTTCGACCTGTCTGAGTCACTGAGCACCGGCATTGTCAGCCAGGTGAACCGGTTTGCGGAAATAACCGACAACGGGCAAGCGCGCTGGGTAGCGAACCTGATTCAATTTGACGCCGCGGTGAATTTCGGCAATTCCGGTGGTCCATTGTTCAACTCCGATGGCGATGTTATCGGACTGGCCATTGCCCGCGTTCAACCTGCAGAAGGTGATGGCATTTACTATGCTGTCTCCTCGAATAAGTTCAGGCGCGTTGCTGACGCCATCATTGACCAGGGCAGTTTTGACTACCCGTGGCTGGGTGTTAATATCTCTGATTTAACCCCACAGCAGGTACAGGATTTGGAACCGGAATCCATTCATGGAGTGCTGGTCAATCAGGCACTGGCTGACAGCCCGGCGGCGGCAGCCGGAGTTCAGGCTGATGATATTATCACGTCCATTGATGGCACCGCAATCGCGAATATGGCGATGCTGACATCGTACCTGGGGGAAAATCTGAGCCCTGGCGAACCAACTACGCTGACGGTCATCAGGGATTCAGCGGCACTGGATATATCGCTGGAAGTGGGTCAGCGACCGCAGTAAACTCCGGGCTACTCTAACCGACCAAAGTCCTTCATCACCGCGCGGAATACGTCCTGGGGCTTGTCAATCGGGTAATCAACGTTCACGGTAATAAGCACGGCATTTTCATGGTGGTCGCCCTTCAGCTCTCCCCACTCGGTCTTTTTCGGCAGGGTCTGGACGCGGGCCTCCCCGAAGGAACACATGCCGTGGTCAGAAATAATTATAAGTTTGTTCTGCCCGTTATCCAGAAAACCGGTGCCGAAAATAATTTCCTCCAGCTTCCTGTCCAGTTTCCGGTACCACTCAAGGACACGGGCCTCGCCCCAGTGAAAGTGCTGGATGCGGTCAAGGAGCGTATAGACTACTATCAGCAGGTCGGGCTGTTCAGCAAGCAGCTCTCGCGTTTTCTCGCTCACTTTCTCCAGCTCTTCCTGCCATTCCTTCTCGTTAATTGGCATGCCAAAGCCAACCGGTCGGAAGTCAACATTAAAGGAATAAGAAGGCGCGACAAAAGGAACATTGACCACCCTGACTTTTTTACCTTCTCTGTCCAAAATATCCCAGATGAAGTCAACCTTTATATCGTCTCTCTTGACAAGCTCATCCCCAACGACCCATTCTTCGTGGCCGTGCTCCTCCAGCGTCTTCCCGGAAAACATGCCGCACCAGATGGCCTGTGATTTGAGCACTTCCTTTTCTCCCAGAATAATTTCTTTCGCCTGCCCCATCTCCGTCAGTCTCTTAAATGCAGGCAGGCTATCCAAATTGGGCCTTATCACCGTCCAGGTGGCAGCATCGATACCTAAAACGAAAATCACGTTACCCGTTCCCTAAAATGACGCCGGCGCTAATATTTTTCCTTCCCCGGGCGAGGATGAACCGGCCCAGTTCCGGCAGCTCGGAGAAGGCTTCAACCACCACCGGCTCGCTCTGAAAGATGATGGTGGCTGCCTCATTCTCGCCAATCCGGTCGATATCCTTGCCAATGACGGCCCCGGTTTCAGAATTGATCTGCTCTTTTATGGCCGTGACTTTGCAGCGGGCCCGCTTTGTGCCGCATTTCATCTCAATTTCATCCCCCCTGCCGAGGGTGCCTTCCAGGAGGGCCACCTCACCCAGAAAGCTGGTTACAGTTTTCGGCTGGCTGGATGGCAGTCCGGCAACATCCCCTCTTACCGGTTCACAGTCAACCAGAATGCCGATGCTGTCTCCGGTTACCGCCTCCCCTATCTCCCCCGGGAATAGCTTTATCTTCTCCACCTTACCTTTGAGATTGGAAGGTTGAAAGACAAGCTCTTCCCCCTTCTTCAGCCTGCCTGATTCCACCCTGCCCACCGTGATTTTTTCGGAGCCAACCGTGTACACGTCCTGGACCAAGAAGCGCAGCGGTTTCTCCTCGGCTTCCTTCAGCTTCAGGCCATCAAGCACTTCAATTAACGTCGGTCCCCGGTACCACGGCATATTTCCCGATGCATGATATACATTATCGCCTTCAATGGCAGATATGGGGATAAATATCGGGCTGGCATATCCGAGGGAGGAGAGAAGTTTGGCGGTCTCTGCTTCTACCTGCTGGAGGGTGGACTGCTGATACTCAACAAGGTCCATTTTATTGACCACGACGATGATATTATTTATGCCGAGCATGTGGACGAGGAAAGCGTGACGTCTGGTCTGCTCCTGTATGCCGTCGGGCGCCGAGACGACCAGAATGGCGACCTGGGCATGGCAGGCGCCGGTGAGCATGTTCTTGATGAACTCCTTGTGCCCCGGCACGTCGACAATGGTGTAATAATTCTCGCCTTTACCCTTGAACAGGACTCTGGTCGTGTCTATGGTACGCTCTTCCTGCAACTCCTCCTCGAAGGAGTCAAGGAAGTAGGCAAACTCAAACCTCTTTTTATACTCTTCCAGAAGTTTCTGGATTTCGGCAAGCCTGTCTTCGGGCAACGTCTCCGAGTCATAAAGCAGCCTGCCAATAAGGGTTGACTTGCCATGGTCCACGTGCCCGACGATAACTGCGTTTAAGTTCACTTTGTCCTCCAGATTGATTACATATAGCCCAGCGCGCGAAGTTTCTGCATGGTGAAGGTTTTTTCCTTGTCCTGCGCCCTGCCCGCTCGCTCGGCAACCCTGGTTGTCCTCAACTCCTCGACAATCTCATTAATGGTGGCCGCACTCGATTCAACAGGAAAGGTACAGGGTTCACATCCCAGGCTGCGATACCGCTGCCCGTTCTCGGCAAAGTACATGGGGTTTACCGGCATGCCTTCCTGTTTTACGTATTCCCAGACGTCAAGCTCCCGCCAGTGCAGAATGGGATGGATTCGCATGTGAGTGCCTTTAGCGAGAAGTCCCTGAAACTGGTCCCACATCTCCAGCGGCTGGTCTTTATAGTCCCATTTGAACTGTTCATCCCGGGGGGAGAAGTACCTCTCCTTGGCCCGTATCCCGTGCTCGTCACGTCGTATTGCCAGAATAAGGGCATCAAAGCCTCGCTCTTCCAGGCAGCTTTTCAGGGCTTCGGTTTTCAGTTTTGTACAGCACTCGAATTTGCCCTCTTCGGGTGAGCACCCGTCTCTGAGTGCCGACTCATTTTTGGCGACCACCAGCTCAAAACCCCATTCCCGGGCGAGATTGTCGCGGTATTGATACATCGACTTGAATTTGTAGCTGGTGTCAATATGAATCACCGGGAATGGTATCTGGCCGAAAAACGCCTTACGGCACAGCCAGAGCATGGTGGTACTGTCTTTCCCCGTGCTCCACAGCACCGCCGGTTTCTTGAATTCAGCGTAAGCCTCCCTCACGATGTATATACTTCTATTCTCAAGGTCTTTTAAGTCCAGCATAAAATCCTCCCTCTAAAAGACGAACGTATTCAGCAGCGTGTAAGTGCCCAAAATAATGGTGGCAAAGCCGATGATTATTTTCAGTTTTGCCGAGTTTATTTTGCGAACGGTCAATGCCGCCACCGGCCCGGCGATAACCGAGCCAATACTGGTCGCGGCGGCAAGTTTCCAGAAGATATCTCCTTTCACCAGCAGGTACACCAGAAAGCCGACAACACAGACCACCGCCTCGGCTACCGTAGTGCTGCCTACCGAGCTTCTGGCCTCCCGGCCGCTGATTATCTGCCCGCCGGTTACCAGCGGGCCATAGCCACCGCCGCTCATCCCCTTGTTGAAAGAGCTCAGCAGCCCAACGCCGATAAGCCCTTTCCAGGAAAGAGAACCTTGATAGTTCCGGCGCAGCAGGATTATGATACCCGTTCCCAGCACCACAGCTCCAATGTAGGTGGTGAGGGCGACCTTCGGGATATTTAACGCTGTCACCGCCCCGACTACCGCC
>CAZQWO010000086.1:0-6120 GCA_964597015.1 uncultured Dehalococcoidaceae bacterium | reverse complement strand
ATTCCGCACCGTTCCTTCCGCGACATTCAGCATCTTGGCGAGGTCCATGTACGTGCATCGACCATTTCTTTGCAATTCAAGGATTATTTTTTTATCAAGCTTGTCTATCTTCATTTTTCGGCAGCATCGTCATTTGTCAAAAAGTGCAATTATATTGTATCATCCTGACGATATTAACAACAATTACGGGATATTGATGTACTACATGCAATATATTCAATAAATATTTACTCTTTACGCAATCAATTAACTTATTTCAGCTTGACAATCTGCGATATTAGTAATAATATTATAACGCCGAAACGATAATGTCAAATCCTGGTTTTATTCAAGAACCCTGCAACCCGCCGAGAAGCGAAAGAAAAGTTAGCTTCCCAAAAAATTAACATATGCATAGCGTTGAGATATATCGGGGGTGGTGTAAGAAGTGTGGCATCTGCATTGCTTTCTGTCCTCAAAAAGTCCTGGAAGCCGATGACGCCGATTACCCCATCGTAAAAAATCCCGAAAAATGCACCGGTTGCCTGCTCTGCGAAATGAGATGCCCTGATTTTGCCATCGTGGTACATAAGGATGAGGAAAGCCGTGAAGAAGCGGGTTCTCCTGCAGGGAAATGAAGCCTGCGTTGCAGGCGCGCTGATGGCCGGCTGCCGGTTCTACGCCGGCTACCCCATCACGCCGGCGACGGAGATAATGGAGATTATGGCCCAGAAAATGCCCGGGGCCAGCGGCGTTTTCATTCAGATGGAAGACGAGATTGCCAGCCTGGGGGCGGTTATCGGGGCTTCCATTGCCGGCAGCAAAAGCATGACGGCCACGAGCGGGCCCGGCTTCTCACTGATGCAGGAGCATATCGGCTATGCCTGTATGGCCGAGGTCCCCTGCGTCATCGTCGACGTCATGCGGGGCGGCCCGAGCACCGGTCTGCCCACACAGCCCTCTCAGGGCGATGTCATGCAGGCCCGCTGGGGCGCTCATGGCGACCACCCTATCATTGTCCTGGCACCCTCATCGGTATATGAGTTTTTCGAACTCACCGTGCAGGCTTTTAACCTGTCGGAACGGTATCGAACCCCCGTCATTCTTCTCGTTGATGAGCTGGTGGCACACATGAGGGAGGGGGTGGTTCTGCCGGCCAGGGATAGCCTGAAAATTGAAGACCGGCCACGCCCCACCGTGCCGCCGGAATGGTATATTCCCTATGCCGACCCGGGCACCGGCGTGCCGCCGATGCCGGCTTTTGGCGAGGGCTACCGCTATCACGTGACCGGCCTGTACCATGACGTGAGGGGATATCCTACCGTCCGGCCCGATGAGGTGGAACCGCTTATCCACCGGCTTTTCACCAAGGTATCGAAAGATTTCGACCGCCTGCAGTGGTTTGACTCATTTGAGACTGAAGATGCCAAAGTAAACGTAATCGCTTACGGCTGCGTGGCGCGTGCCGCCCTGCAGGCGGTGCAGAAGGCGCGGGAAAACGGGCTCAAAGTGGGGCTGGTAAAGCTGAAAATCCTCTGGCCTTTCATGCGCCGCACCGTAACCGGGGTACTGGAAAAATCGGCCAAGGTGCTGGTACCGGAGCTGAACGTCGGGCAGATTTCCAGAGAGGTGAAAAGGGTCAATCAAAGCAATTGCGAGGTCGATACACTGAACAAGGTCGATGGCACGCCCATCAAGCCTGTGGAAATACTGCAAAAGCTTGAGGAGATTTACCCATGAGGGAAACAACTCACCTTGTCCATGAGTATCTCCGCTCCAGCAAGCGATTCCCGCACATATGGTGTGCCGGCTGCGGCATAGGCATTTTCATGCATGCGCTTATCCGGGTTATTGACCGGGAAGGCTACAGCAAAGATGACATCGTCCTCATCTCCGGCATCGGCTGTTCCGGTCGACTTCCCGTCTATGTTGACTTCAACACCCTCCATACCACCCACGGGAGGGCGCTCACCTTTGCCACCGGCATAAAGCTGGCCAATCCCCGCCTCAAGGTTATCACCGTAATGGGTGACGGCGATGCCGTTGCCATCGGCGGGAACCATTTTATCCACGCCGCCCGGCGCAACGTTGAGATAGCCAGCTTTATCCTGAACAACAACGTCTACGGGATGACCGGAGGTCAGACTTCCCCGACCACACCCTATGGCGTCAAAACCACGTCATCGCCATATGGTAATCTTGAGCCGGACTTTGATATCTGCCGGCTGGCCGAGGCAGCCGGAGCGGTCTTAGTCGCCCGCTCTACCGTTTACCACACACAACTTCTCGAACGGCTCATTAGCATGGCGCTGAAAAAGAAGGGGTTCGCCATGCTCGAAGTTATATCCCAGTGCACGACCTATGCCGGCCGTTTCCGGCAGCTAAAATCGCCGGTGGAAATGATGAAGTGGCAGAAGGATAACTCCATTACGGCGGAAAAAGCAAAAGGGATGAGCGATGCCGAACTGGAAGACAAGATAGTCATCGGCGTTCTGGTGGATAGAGAAAGGCCAAGCTACCATGAGCAATACAGCCGTCTCCTCAATAAAAAAAACAAGGTATGAAGTCCGGATAGCCGGCGCCGGCGGTCAGGGGATTATTCTGGCCGGCATAATGCTGGCCGAGGCGGGGATAATCCAGGACCTTTACGTGGCACAGAGCCAGAGCTATGGCCCGGAGACAAGGGGCGGCAACTCAATTTCCGAGGTCATTTTCAGCCCTACCGAGATTGATTTTCCCCAGTCCACGGAACTGGACGTGCTGATTGCCCTTACCCAGTTAGCCTGCGACCGCAACCTGCCGGATATGAAAGAGGACGGCCTGGTTATCGTTGATGCCGAAGCGGTGCAGCGCGTGCTCTGGGAGAAGATAATACCCATTCCCCTGGGTGAAATCGCCCGGAAGGCTGGCGAGGAGCGGGCCATCAATGTGGCGGCACTCGGCTCTCTGGTCCCCTTCTGTCCACTCATCAACCGTCAATCATTGACCAGAGCGATTACCAATCGACTGCCCGCCGCAAAACTGAAGGCCAATCTGCAAGCGTTCGACAAGGCACTGGGCATTGCCCGCCGGTTGCAGGGTCGTTTGAAATCTGGCGGGACAACCGAGGAGTATGAAATTTAAGGCGCCTGTGTGAAGAATGAAGCTTTTCGAGTTTGAAGCCAAGGAAATACTGCATAAATACGGCATCCTGACGCCAGCGGGGAAAGTGGTCAGCAGCCCCGCTGAAGCCGAAACGGCCGCCGCCGAAATCGACGGACCGGTGGCGCTTAAGTCGCAGGTGCTGGTTTCAGGCAGGGGTAAGTCGGGCGGAATCCTGTTTGCCAGCGACCCCCGTGAGGCGAGGGAAATCGCGGCCAGACTCATCGGCAGCGATATCAAAGGCTTAACGGTGACCAGCATACTTATTGAACAGAAACTGGACATCGCCGATGAGTTCTACGCCTCGGTGGCCATAGACCGGCAGGCCAAGAAATACGTGGTCATGGCGTCCACCAGCGGCGGCGTTGACATCGAGGAGGTTGCCAGAAATACCCCGGAAAAGATAGCCAGATACCACATTGACCCCGTCGCCGGTTTCAGCCGCGATGAGGCCCTGGACATGGTGGCCCGCCTTCCCGGCATGGAGAGGAAGGACGCCGACCGTCTGGGCAATATCGTTTATACCCTCTACTGCGTGGCCATGGACTATGACGCCGAACTGGTTGAAATCAATCCGCTGGTCAGGACAGCATCTGAAGACTTCGTGGCCTGCGACGCCCGCATCATCATCGACGATAACGCGCTTTTCCGGCACCCTGAGTTTGAAGGTACGGAAGCTGATAGAATAGAGGCCAGCCCGGCCGAGATTGAGGCCAGAAAGCAGGGTCTGGCATATGTCGACCTCGACGGCGACATCGGCATCATCGGCAACGGCGCCGGCCTGGTGATGTCAACGCTGGACGTGGTGCAGCTTTTCGGCGGCAGGCCGGCCAACTTTCTGGACATCGGCGGCGGCGCCGGGCCGGAGATTATCAGGAAAGCGCTCAACGTCATCCTGTCGAAACCGCAGGTGAAGGCAGTTTTCATCAATATTCTGGGCGGGGTAACGCGCTGCGACCTCGTTGCGCAGGGCATTGTTGAAGCGCTCAATGAGCTGCCCGCCCGTAAACCGATTGTGGTACGGATGATCGGCACCAAGGAAGAGGAAGGCATACGGATATTGAAACAGGCGGGCATCAACAGCCACTCCAATATGGAGGACGCCATCAAAGAGGTGGTGAAGGTATAGTCGGCATATGAGTATAATCGTCGGCAAGGATACCAGGGCTATCGTGCAGGGCATCACCGGGAATGTGGGGCGTTTCCACACCGAGGCGATGCTCAGCTACGGGACAAAAATTGTGGCCGGCGTTACCCCGGGCAAGGGAGGCCAGGAAGTCCTGGGCGTGCCCGTTTATGACACGGTCGCGGAGGCCGTTGGCAAACACGACGCCAACGCCACCGTCATCTATGTTCCCGCCCGCTTTGCCGCGGCTGCCGTGCTGGAAGCCATTGACGCCGGATTGAAAACGCTGGTGGTGATTACCGACCTGCTGCCGCAGAAAGACTCCATCGACTTCGTTGCCAGGGCAAATCGCAATGGCGCCATCATAGTCGGCCCGAACTGCCCGGGCATCATCAATCCCAGCAATAAGGTGCACATGGGCGTGATGCCAAGCCATGTTTTCCGACCCGGCGGCGTGGGCATGATTTCGAGGAGCGGCACGCTCACCTACGAGATCGCCTGGCTCATCAGCAACGCCGGTCTGGGGCAGAGCACCTGCGTTGGCCTCGGCGGCGACCCTATTATCGGGCTGGACTTTGTCACCCTGCTGGAGATGATGGCCGGGGATGATGAGACCGAGGCCGTGGTGCTCATCGGCGAGATTGGCGGCAACCTGGAAGAAAAAGCCGCCGAGTACATAAGCGAGAAGAAATACGCCAAGCCGGTCATCGCCTACATCGCCGGCCGGACGGCGCCCCCGGAGAAACGCATGGGCCACGCCGGGGCCATCATCAGCGGCACCATGGGCACCGCCAGGTCAAAGATTGAAGCCTTCAACGCCTGCGGCGTACCGGTGGCGGAAAAACCGAGCGATGTTCCGCGACTGCTGCGGGAAGCGCAGTCAGGCAAGTCTTAACACGCCTAATTGGCTGACACTGCCTCCCGCGTTATGCAATCCTGCCAGCGCCATTGATTATTCAGCCTTCAATGATTCTCCCAAACTGATAAATAGACCCCCGCTATGGTATAATTTATATCTGGAGCAATGGCGGTCAAGACGGTAGCCACCAATCGAAAAGCGTACCATAACTACCACATCGGGGAGAGCCTGGAGGCGGGCATCGCCCTTACCGGCACGGAGATAAAGTCCATCCGGGAGGGGAGGGTGAGCCTGGGGGATGCCTATGTCCGGCCCGAGAACGGTGAGCTATGGCTGCTGAACGCGCATATCGCGCGCTACGAGGCCGGGAGCTATATGAGCCACGACCCGAAGCGGCCGCGCAAATTGCTGCTGCACCGCAAGCAGATTGACGGCCTGGCCAGCGAGATTGCTGAGAAGGGCCTGACCTTGGTGCCGACCAAACTCTACCTGAAGGACAGTCACGCCAAGGTGGCCATTGCCCTGGCCAAGGGTAAAAAATTATACGACAAGCGGGAAACAATCGCCCGCCGCGAGGCGGAAAGGGAAATCGGGCGGACGGTGAAGAGGCACAATCGCTAAAGGAGGTTTCTTAAAAAGCAGTTCGCCGCAGCCATTGGGGACGCGTGGTTTCGACAGGGGAAGTAGTCTACAGGGTCGCAGGCTGAGGTGCCATCACCCTCATTAAACAGGTGGCAAAAACATAAACGGCGAACCTGAAGTCGTTTACGCAGCTTAAAATATAGCTGCGCACCCACCCCGACCCTTCCGCAACGGGTCGGGACTGGGTGACGCAAAGTTGCGGTGCCGCTGCCGGACGCCGATAAAGGCAGTGAAAGAAAAATTCGGCTGGCCTGGCCAAACTCGGTCAGCAGAGGTCGGTCGGGTGAGAAAAAAGAGCTGGCTAAGCCTGTAGCATACTCTGGGTCGCTTCTTCTGGACGGGGAGTTCGACTCTCCCCCGTCTCCACCAGAAA
>CAZQWO010000085.1:0-6242 GCA_964597015.1 uncultured Dehalococcoidaceae bacterium | reverse complement strand
GCCTTATTCTCATTTACTATATTATACATACCATCAACCCCTACCGAGAAGAACCTGCCATTGTATGAGCTTGACGGCAGTTCATTTGCCTCAAAGGATGCCTATGGACACACATGCACGGTTACCGGTGCCTTGTGGAGACCCAACGGGCATTACTTTGATGGGGCAGATGACCGCATCGCGGTGGCTGAAGGCGCCGATTCCGCCCTCGATTTAATAACCGCTATGACTTACGAGGTTTGGGTTAAACCCGGTGATGGCGGGGATGATTATGGGCGGTTTCTATCCAAAACAGACGCCAGCCCATACGCCAACCGCAAAGTTATGCTGGGTAAAGAGGCCGCCGACGAGACAAATGTAAGATGGGAACACCCCGACTTGGCTGGCGGGGGCGTTCTTAATTCTGGCGCTGGAGCGATGGTTGTTGATGCCTGGAATCACGTAGTTGGCACTTATGGGAACAGTGGACAAAAAAATATATATGTCAACGGCGCGAGTGTTGCCAGCGCTGCTCAAGCGGGAACGGTAGCTTCTACCGCTGGGGGCGTTCTCTGGATCGGCTCTCTTTTTACCACTAACCAGAAATTCCTGGGCGATATTGGAGAAGTTCGTATTTACAACCGTGGCTTAACTCCTCAAGAAATTCAGCACAACTACCTGGCAACGAAATGGAGGTACCGATGAATTATCGTGTGAGAATCGACCTGAGCTTCGGCAGCGAAGCCGATGCCCGTTCGCTGATGGACTATGCCAGGGAAGCGAGCGGCAAAGCCGTCAGCATCAATGAGGACCGGCATAACGCGGAGATTTCCTTCTGCGACCTGGAGATATGCCGGCATGACGAGGGTTTGCCCTGCACCAGGCTGGAGAGATTAGAGGTCAGGAAGGCGGCCATCTAAGTAAAGGGGGTGAGGTAGTTATGAACTTAACTGACATGAGAGCCATCGTCCGGTGCGACCTCCACGATGAGGACGCCGGCAACTACCGCTGGACGGATGATGAACTGAACCGGCATATTGCCCGCGCGGTCAAAGATTTATCTGAACGCCTGCCAAGCGAGCAGAAGGCGACCAAAGCCACCACTTCCGGCTCGCGGGAGCTGGATATATCAAACATTGCCGACAGGGTAGCGGTAATGGCGGTTGAGTATCCGGTGGACCAGTTTCCACTACGTTACCAGAGGTTCTCTCTCTGGGGAGACACCCTGACCATATTGAGTGAGGAGATACCGGATGGCTCCAACGCGTATGTTTACTACGGTAAGTTACACACCCTTGACGCCAGTAGCTCCACCATCCCTGGCCAGTACGAGGACCTGGCGGCTAATGGCGCTGCCGGTTACGCCGCCACCGAGTGGGCCATCTTTGCGGTCAATCAGGTGAATGTCGGCGGCAGTGTAACGCCAAAGGAATTTATGACCTGGGGCAGGGAAAGGCTGAACGAGTTCCGAAAGGAACTGAGGCGACTGGGGCGGAGGAACCGGGTCAGGCTCAATACTCTGTACAGGCCATACTATCCCGCCGTCTCCAAGTCAACTGACTACGGTCCCTGAGGTTACCATGGCAAAACGGATGATGCGTCTTAAAAACGGCCTGCCCCGCGAGGCATTCGCTATCGCTGGGGAGCCGGAAAACCCGGATACCTGGCATTTGCCACACCATAAGAAAAGCATTCTTCGGGCGCTCAAGGGTGCTATGGACATGGAGCAGACCGTTGACTGGACTCAGGTTACCGAGGCCGTGAGCAGGCTGTCCCCGTTAAATAAGGTCAAAAGAGTTCGTGTCAGCCCGGAAGAAATTCTTGAAGCCGCAAATCATCTGGCAGGGCATTATCGGCAGGCAAATAGAACGCTGCCGGATATTCTGGCGGCACTGGTATAAGGAGAAATAATGCGGGACCTATCGGCAACACTGCTGGCGGCGCAGAAAAAGGCGTCGGCCATCCCCTATGTTAAGGTAGAGGCTACAAACAGGGTCGCCGGTGTGGTCAGGTATGACTGGAATAGGCTGTACTCCGGCGCTGAGGATGATTACTATCATGCCTTGACTATGCCTGGTGATGGCTCACTCATTCGTGTCAGGGCGACCCCGCCCGGTGATGCTCGAAAACTCTACCGACAGCGGGTGGCCAGTCCCGGCCCGGCCAGTGACTTCAGCCAGTGGACATACACCAGCCAGCTCAATGTGGCGGCGGTCGCCTGCGCCTCGCTGGGTGCCGAGGTCTCCATTTTCTGGACAGATGGTGTCAACCGTAAAATCCAGCGCCTGAAAAGCACCGATTACGGTGCCAGCTGGGGAAGCCCGGAGGTCATTGACTACAGCCCGACCACCAGCATCGGCGGCCTGGCGGCGGCCTACAAAGCCAATGGTGACCTGGCTATCTTCTTCGCCGACCAGGCGACATTGTATGTAAAAAAGAACATCGGCGGTCAGTGGCAGCCGCACTCCGCGTGGGATAAAAGCACTGGTGACCTGTCAGGTGTCGCCGCCGTTTATGAGGACGACTGGAACCTGCTCATCACCGGCCGGGATTCATCGGGCAATTATAAACTGTGGTCGCTCATCTACGGCGATGGCGGTGACGTCGCCGCTGGCAGTTGGTCAGCATTAAAGGAGCTGGCATCGGCGCCATCGGGCGGCGAATTTGAGTACCGGCAGCCGTTTCTGGATAAACCGGACGTCTACCGCACTTTCTTTGTGGAGAAGTTCTCCGGCAGCCAGACATACAATCGACCCTTCTGGTCGCATACGGTGCCTGGTGCCGCATTCATTGATAATCTGTGGCGGGAACCGGTGCCCTTCAACCTGTCGTTGGAATATGGCCTGGCCATAGCGCACTATGGCGACTACGGCTGGCTTTCCTGTCCGGCGGGGGTATGGCGTGCCAGGCTGACCGTGGCAGTACCTGGCTCTGACCGGCGATGTGCTGGCGCTGCGGCAGGAAGCGGAGGCAGCATCAGGCAAACTGGTCGTGGAGCTGCGCAACGATGCCGGGCAGTACACCTCGCCGGGGCAGGGAGAACTGTCCGTTCTTGACATCGGCTGCCAGCTGGAATTCAGCCCCGGCTACCGGACCGAAAATGGCGATGAGGCAAGTGCCGGGCAGCATTTCTGTCTGGCGGGATACGAGCATACCAGTGCCGGTGGCACCGCTAGCCTCATCCTTCATGCCCGTGATAGCTGGGCAGCCATTGCCGACTGGAGAGCCAGACACCAGTTCCGCTGGAACCGTGACGCAGAGGAAATGAGCGTCAGGGATATACTGGCTTTCGTCCTGTCCCGGATGGGGCTGAAGCTGGCGGTCAAATCAGAGTCATCGGTCATCACCGGCTTCTATCCCGACTTCACCATCAATTCCGGCAACACTGGTGAGTCGATTCTCCGCAAACTGCTCTCTTTTGTCCCGGATAAGCTGTTTATCGAAGGCGCGACCGCTTATATTGTAAATCCTCAATCTTCAGATAGCTACGTATACAGCTATGGAGGGGAACACGCCGTTATGGAAGGCAGGTATTATCAGGGGGCATGGGAGCTCAACCGCGTCCAGGTGGAGGGCTATGACACCGGCAGCGACGAGATGATTGTGGTCGACCGTTTTGCCTGGGACGAGATAGACAGGCTGTATGACAGGCTGCGGCAGATGGAAGACAGAAATATAGACACTGTTGATAAAGCGCAGGAACGCGGCGATGCTTATCTGCGCCATGCGGAGGTGGCATCCACGGGCGGCAGCATTCTGGTGCCGGCGAACTGTGGCCAGCAACTTTATGACGTTGTTGATATCACGGACATTCGTGCCGGTCTCAATGCGGCCAGGCGGCGGGTACTCGGTTTTGTTCTCGTTTACAGTCCCCGTCGCGGGGAATACCGCCAGCGCCTGCAGCTGGGGTCAGTGTAATCGCGCTTATGGAGGGACATGTAAATTGAGCTTGAGAAAAGGCGTCCTGCAGAATTTCAATGCTGGCAGTTACACGGCGACCGTGCAGATGGCGGGCAGCCACAAGGTATATCTGGAGGACATCACCGTGGCCCGCAATCTCCCCGCCGGTGAAATGAGCGCCGGAAGAAAGGTGGCGGTCATCTTCTTCGATGAACACAATCCCAGGGAGGCGGTAGTGGTTGCGGTATATACGTAGGAGTGCTTCCTGCAGTTCGGGCCGGATTTAAGCCGCCCCGAAGATATCACAGTTGACGCCGGCATGCTGTCGGCTTCTCACGCAGCCCGGAGGGTAAACCTTTCCGGGTGCTGGCTTCTCGGGGTGCAATTTTTCCTCAACGGCAGGCTTTCTCTGCTGCAGGGCCTCAACGATGCTTCCCAGGACCTTGTTCTGCTCGGCGGCGCCCTTTTTCAGTTCGTGAGATGCTTCGGCAAGGCCCTGAATGGCGCTGGTGTGGCTCCTCAGGTGCTCAGCATATTCGGCCATGGCGGTGGCGAAGCTGCTCAGCGCTTCCTGTGTCTGGGTCATCACTTTCTCGGTGCCATCCATCCGCTCGGCCAGCGTTTCGGTATCACGCACTGTCTCCCTGATAACCGGGGCAAATATGCCGCGGTGTATCTTCTGCCCGCCGCGGCTGATGTCGCTGGCATAGAGATAGAGGGCGAAAAGGGACAGGGCGGTGATGACAAACATCAGCCCCTGCCGGCTCTGCAGGTAGAGGAAGGGGAAACCGAGGAAGGGAATCTGGTCGCTGACCGTGCCGCGCAGGTCCTGGGCACGAACGGTAAATGGGTCTTCGCCGGCATTGTCGCCTTTGGTGCGCCAGGCAATGCCATACTGGGTATCGCGCACTTCAATTACCCGGTGGGCCACAATCGGTGGGTAGTTGTAAAAGTCTTGGATTGCCAGCGGGACGTTATAGACGATAATATCACCGACTTCGACCTCCTCGGCTTCCATCTGTTCAATCAGGATGAGGTTGCCGGCGTGAAGCTCGGGTTCCATACTGGTGCCGAAAACAGGCATAAACGGCATGACGCCTCTTACCGCCATGAAAGCCGTGAGGCATATTGCCACTACCGCAATCAGCGTAAGCGCACGCTTGAAACGGAATGTCCGGGTGAGGATTGTGGTTAAAAACTCCTTCATCGTGCCGTTTTACCTTATTTCGTTCTACAATAACTTTAACACGCAGGCATAAAGACTGGCGTAAAAAACATAAATATTTCGTAAAGGTTCCGTTAAGCTTTCGTAAATATTTACCGGCATTTCACCGCTGTTCTACTTCGCAGTAAAATTCCGGGGTTACCGTCCACCCCTCCCCCCACTCTGAGGTGTTATCTGAAACCAGACCATATTCGCCGCCGATAACGGATAGAGCGTGATTGTCGCTGACTGGGTTTTTTAGAGTGAAGGTCGCCTCTCCATTCTCCAGAGTGAGTAGCTGGTAGTTTGGCGTCTCGCCAGCCTCTTCCGAGTCCTCAAGGTATAGTTCCATGTCAAGATAGTCGTAAGCTTTCATCAGAGCAGCGGTGTTGGTCAGGTAGACCCTCACCGCCAAGTCGCCGCTGTAGCCAAGGTCCTCCGATACTTCAAACAGGTCGTCCGTGGGCACATTACCGGTAAGCGGTAAATACTCGTACTCAACCTCAACATAGAGCTGAGTGCAACATGTATTTGCCTGGCCACCAATGAACGATTCCCTTAAGGCAATGCCTATTTGGAGTTTATCAATTTCATCCCAGGTCCAGGCACTACCAGTGGCGGGATTCGTAGTCCATTCACTTGAAAAATTTTCCCAAGCCTGTAGAGCTGCCAGAGTTTCTTCATCGCCTTCATCAACAGTGTCTGGTGCGCCAGTTCCCGTGCCAGATTTAATGGCTATTTTAATGCTTGCGTGATCTGGGCTTGCGCTGCCACTCCAGTAGCAACGAGCATAAACAGTAATAGCGCTTATAGTCCCGCTACCCTCACTGTGGTCTGGCACGTTATATAAATCCCGCTCATAATCAGTTGCGCTGGTATAGACATAAGTAGACAAATCATCGGCTCCTTCCTCGTCCACTGCCTCCCAGTGATTAGTTTCCCCAAGTACAGAAGCTATATTTGCTTCGTCTCCAGCAGCATTCGGCCTGAGGGTTTCTGTATCCTCTACGGTATCTAGGACATCTTCCCAGTCAGGCTGAGCTTCGGTTGCGTTACAGGTGGCTATATCTCCAGTAGGCTCAGCAATACCAATCGTCCCCACCCCGGTAGTATAGGTATAAGCATATATACCACCACTAACCACCAGGACTAGCATTAA
>CAZQWO010000084.1:0-6285 GCA_964597015.1 uncultured Dehalococcoidaceae bacterium | reverse complement strand
ACCTTACCGGGAGAGACAAAGTGGTCATCATAAATGATGATGCCTCTCTCACCTTTCACCTGCCCGATATATTTATCATAGGCCGACTGGTACATGGCAATCAGAACATCAACCTCAATGACGTAAGGGAAGCTTATCGGCTGGTCAGAGATGACCACCTCGGCCCGGCAGGCACCACCTCTCGAAGCCGCGCCGTACGAATTGGTGCCGCTCACCCACCTGCCATCATTGAAGGCAGCTTGCCCCAGGATGGCGCCGGCGAGGACGATTCCCTGCCCGCCATAGCCACAGATTACTGTCTGTTTAATCTGACCCACCTATAGTTCTCCGGTAATTATTTTGTCCTTTAATTCTTCGGGAGGCAGCGTCGCTGCTTTTTCCTCGGAAACACATCTGGACATCAGGTCTTTGAGCATGTCCGCCGGCTTGCCCAGCTTGTTCCGGCGACCGAACTGCACCGGACAGGGCGTAACCGCCTCAACGAAGGCAAAACCCTCCGTCTGCAGGGCCTTCTTGATGCCCCGTATCATCGCCATGGGCTGGGTAACGGCGTAGCGCGCCACGTAGGCGGCACCAGCCGCCTTCACCAGTCGGCAGAGGTCGAAAGGACGGAAAGGGTTGCCCTGATGGGTGGTCATGGTGAGGGCCCCTTTGGGCGTGGTGGCGCAGACCTGGCCGCCGGTCATGCCGTAGTTCTGGTTATTGGCGCAGATGACGGTCATATCCATGTTACGGCGCGCGCCGTGTATGAGATGATTGCCGCCGATATCGGCAAGGTCGCCATCGCCGCTTATCACCATCACCTTCAGCTTCGGGTTGACCATCTTGGCACCGGTGGCGAAGGCGATGGTCCTGCCGTGCAGCGTGTGCAGCGCATCGGCGTTAAAATAGGGGCTCGGTATCCAGGCGGCACAGCCTATGCCCGAGACGAACAGCATATCGTCCATATTCAGCTTGAGCTCGTCAATGGCGCGTAAAATGAGCCCCTGTAAAATCGCTTCACCGCAGCCGGGGCAGTAGGTGGTAATCCCTATGCCGGGACGCAGGTATTTTTCCAGTTCCCTGACCACTACACCAGCCTCCTCAACTGCTCCATAATCGTATGCGGGTGGATGATTTCGCCGTTAACCTGGCCGTAAGATACCACATCACAGTCGGCATATTTTTTGACCTCGCCGGCCACCTGCCCCATGTTCATCTCCGGGACAAATATCTTATCCACCTTAGAACCAATGTCTTTGATTAACTCAGAAGCAAAGGGCCAGAGCGTCTTCAGGCGCAGCACACCGATCTTTCTCCCCTCCTCGCGCAATTGCTCCACGGCAAAAAGGGCGCTTCTGGCAGTGAACCCGTAACAGACCACGACCACCCTGGCATCGTCCAGGTAGTGACTGTCATATTTAATAATTTCCTGGCTGCGGTTCAGGATTTTTTTGTGCAGCCTGTTCATCAGTCTCTGGTGAATATCGGGATGGGTTATTTTTCTAACCCCCCATTCATCATGGGTGGAGCCGGTAATGAGCAGTTTTTCTCCGTCACCGAAGGCAGGCATTGGCGGTACGCCGTCCTCCTCATCCGTGCCGAACGGAGGTGCGCCCGGCTTTTTCTCGCGATTATACAGCTCCACTTCAGGAGCGACCTCTATCCTTTCGTGCAGGTGGGCGGTCGCCTCCTCGGCCATGACGAATACCGGTACCCGAAAACGCTCGGCAAGGTTGAAGGCATCGATGGTCTGGTCGTACAGTTCCTGCACCGACCAGGGCGATAAGGCGATGATCTGATAATCCCCGTGCGAGCCCCACTTGGCCTGCATGATGTCGCCGCTGCCCACACGGGTCGCCTGCCCGGTGCTGGGTCCGGAACGCTGCGCATCAACGAGGACGAGCGGCGTCTCGGTAAAAACGGCGTAGCCAATCGCCTCCTGCATAAGGCTGAAGCCAGGCCCGGAGGTAATGGTCATCGCCTTTGCCCCCGCCCACGATGCCCCGATGCAGGAACAGATAGAGGCAATCTCGTCCTCCATCTGCATAAACACCGCCCCCATCTCACCAAACCTGATGGAAAGCCTTTCCAGCGTTTCGGTAGCCGGGGTAATCGGATAGCCGGCGCAGTAGCCGCACCGCGCTGCGATGGCACCCTCAGCCACCGCTTCATCACCGGAGAAGTAGTAGCTTCCGGGCGGAAGCATACTGTTTACTTTCTGTTTTCCCAAAGAATCGACTCCGCTACTCTGTGAAATGGCGCACCAGACATCATTTTACACCAGAACCATATTATTTGGCTACTTCTGTTTCAATACCGAATCAACCTCCTCCTGACTGCTTACTTCCCAGACATCCCCGTCTTTTACAATGTATTTCCAGGTCAGTTTATCGTTATTGGCCAGGTCCGCCGGCGTCGTTGACAGGAGCGAGTCCTCACTATCATCCTGCCCGACTTCAGGGTTGAAGATAACGTCTTTCAGCTTCTGGACATCTGTATCAGAAGTTTCCCCCAGCACCTTTTCCACCCCCCGATAGTATGCCCACTGGACAAAACCGCTGCAGATGTAGGCGTTCACGTCCAGCTTTTTAGCTATCCCCGGCACCCGCGCCCTCCTTTTTGAGGGGTCTTTCCGACGCAGCCAGGGAAAAATAACGGCCAGGATAAGCTGGCGCAATATTCTTCGGGCGATATCCACAATGAGCCGGTGGTCATATTTATCATCAATCTCCTCCAGGGCAAAACCTCTTACCCTTCGCCGGAACCTGAGCCCTCCGTCCTCGCTGTCATCTTGAAACCAGTCCTTCTCCAGTCGCCTGATGCCGACGTCGTACTTCCCCGGGCGCTCGAAGTAGTGCCCGATGTTATGGATGTCAATCCCCCCACCACCCGATTCAATGATGAAGGTGCTGTCATAGCCCAGTCCCGGACTCCTGATGACATAGACCATGGCGGCATGGTTCCAGTAGCTGCCGGTGCCGAAGCGGATGAGCCAGCCCAGTAGGCTGCCCTTGGAACGGGTGACCAGAATATCGGCGCGCTTCAGCTTCCCCCCATCCGCCAGTTCCTGCATGGCGCTGTCCGATAGCTTAACCGGGTTTTTCATCTTTCCCTCACCTGATTATTTTCCCTCGTTGCATTCTATCGCTATGCGGGATCAGGTTCAACCTTGATTTGACACATCCCCCGGTGTGGGCTAAATTATGGTCTGGCACTGCCGGGAGAAAAGGTAACCAGATGCGCATAGTTTTAATCGGTCAGGCGGCCTTCGCCGAAAAAACGCTGGAAGCACTTCTTCATATGGGGGAGGAGGTGGTCGGCGTTTACACCCCTCCCGATACTCCCGACCGAGAAAATCCGTTTAAAACACGGGCGCTTGAGCTCGGTGTTCCCGTTTTCCAGCCCGAAAAAATGCGCGCCCCGGAAGTTCAAAACAGTTATGTTAAATTAAAGCCAGACCTGAACTTAATGGCCTTCGTTACCGATATCGTGCCCGAGTCCATTCTTAACTACCCCGGACTGGGCACCATACAGTACCACCCCTCTCTTTTACCCCGACACCGCGGCGGCAGCGCCATCAACTGGGCAATAATCAACGGCGAGAGCAGGGCCGGCCTGACCATTTTCTGGCCGGATAAAGGGATTGACACCGGCCCCATCCTGCTGCAGAAAGAGGTTGACATTGCGCCCGACGATACGGTGGGCTCACTTTATTTTAAGAAGCTCTTCCCACTGGGCATCGAGGCCATAAAAGAAAGCGTTGAGCTCATCCGCCAGGGCAAAGCGCCCCGCATTCCGCAGGACGAAGCGCAGGCCACCTATGAAGGCCTGTGCACACAGGCAGCCATCAACTGGAACGAGCCGGCACGGAAAATCTACAACCTCATTCGCGGCACCAATCCCCAGCCGGGAGCCACCACCAGTTACGGTGGCACAAATATTAAAATTTTCGATTCCGAGCTTCACTCCAGTGATGCAAAAGGCTCGCCGGGTGAGGTAATCGAGATTACAGAGTCGGGGTTTCTGGTGGCGGCACCGGGCGGTGCCATACTCGTCAAGCGGGTACAGCCGGAAAACTCGCCCAAGATAGCGGCTGCCGACTTTGTTACCCGGTCGGGTATTACGTCAGGTCACTATTTAGATAAATAATTTAAAAACAGGAGTATAATGACACAGTGATGGTAAAAGGGTACTTGCTCATAAAACTGGTCCCGGGCCTGGAGTCTGATGCCCTCTCGCAGATTCGCTCCATCCCCGGCGTATCCGAAGTCAACCTCGTTTTCGGGCAGTGGGATGCCATCGCCATCGCCGAGGCGAAGAGCCTTTTCGAACTTTCCCGAATCATTGTCCGTGAAATTCGCGGCGTTCAGGGCGTCCAGGATACGGCAACACTGGTGCAGGGCGAACTGTAGTTAGTAGAATCGGCATGGCCAAATTCTCTCATGGAAGGTGAAAAATGACAGCACGGGAACGCTTTAAAGTTATCTGCCGGGGAGAGAGACCAGGGGACTTCCTGGTCATGGACTGGCTTCACCGCTGCTGGTCAGACACGGTTGACGAATGGATCAAGCAGGGTGCTCCGGAATCAATCAGAACGCAGGAAGGGATGAACGAGTACTTCGGGTTTGAGCACCTTCACGGGCTGCAGGAGATAATCTCGGAACACAACCGCTCCGATTTAAAGGTTATCGCTTCCGCACAGAGCCTGGGCGCTTTCCATGTCACCCCACCGGTCATGCCCGTGTTTGAAATCAAGGTGCTCCGCGAGGACGAGCGCCACCGCGTGGAAACGACCTACGGCGGCTCGGTGGTGGAAGTTTCCAAAGAACACCCCTGGCGTATGCCCAAGTACCTGGACCGTCCGGTCAAGGACCGGGCCACCTGGAACGAATATAAAAAGCGGCTTGACCCGCACACTCCGGAACGCTGGCCCTCGCCCTGGAACGAGTATGTGGCGAAAAGAAATAGCGAAGATGTCCCCACCATGCTCCTTATGGAAGGTTTCTTCGGGGTGCTGCGCGAGAGGACCGGCATGGAGCAGCTTCTCTATATGTTCTATGACGACCCAAATCTCGTTGAGGATATGATGGACCAGGTGCTCTACCTGGATATGGAGATGGCCAAGGGCGCCTTTAAGGACTTGAAAATCGATACTGTCCGCTTCTGGGAGGACATGGCCTACAAGAGCGGCACGCTCATATCTCCCGACATGATACGGAAATACATGCTGCCCCGCTATAAGCAAATCACCGATTTCCTGCACAGCCAGGGCATCGATATCATCCACGCTGATAGCGACGGCAACGTGGAAGAACTCATCCCCCTCTGGCTGGAGGTCGGGGTGAACTTTCCCTGGCCGCTGGAGGTGGCTTCCGGGATGGACGGCATTGCGCTGAGGAAGAAATACGGTAAAGAAATTATCCTGGGCGGCAACATTGACAAACGTGTGTTTCTCAAAGGCAAGGACGCCATCCGGGAAGAGGTCATGTCCAAAGTCCCATATCTCGTGGAGACCGGCGGTTACTTCCCCTGCCTTGACCACGTGGTGCCGCCGGACGTCACCCTGGAAGGCTTCCGCTATTATATCAACCTGCTGAGGGAAATAGCCGGCACGGATAAATTACCGGCCTAAACGGCTGGAAATGAAAGCTGGAAGGAGGTGAACCAAATATGTCAATTCTAATCACCGGTGGTATGGGCTTTATCGGCGTCGGACTGGCGCACGAGCTGGCCGCCAAAAGGCGGGATGTTGTCCTGTTTGATATCGTTGCCCGACCGGAACGCGTGGCTGATATAAAGGACAGCGTGAAAATTATCCAGGGCGACCTTAAAGTCTGGCCCGAAGTGATGAACGCCGTCCGGGATAACAAAGTTACAGATATCTTTCACCTCGGCGCCATGCTCAGTGTTCCCTCGGAGATTAACCCCTGGGGCTCCTTCCAGACCAACGTTGCCGGCTTCATGTACGTGATGGAGGCGGCGCGACTTTTCAGCGTTAAGAAGGTTATCTTCCCCAGCAGTGTGGCCTCCTACGGGCTGGACACGGGGGAGGTCGTCACCGATGTCACCCTGCAACGACCGGTTACCGTCTATGGTGTGAGCAAGGTTTACGGTGAGCTTCTGGGCAGGTTCTACCACCGTAAGTTCGACCTTGACTTCCGCAGCCTGCGCTACGGTGGGGTCATTGGCCCGGGGGTGAAGACGCCGGGAATCGCCCAGTTTTATTCCTGGATGATTGAAAACGCAGCCCTTGGCAAACCGTTTGAGTGCTTCGTCACCGAGGATACTGCCAATCCGGTAACC
>CAZQWO010000083.1:0-6363 GCA_964597015.1 uncultured Dehalococcoidaceae bacterium | reverse complement strand
AGGGAAAGGTAGCCATCGTTACCGGCGGTGCCAGGGGTATCGGTGGGAGCATCGTCGAAGGATTTGCCGGAGAAGGAGCCAGCGTGGTCATCGGCGATATTTTATTTGATGCCGCCCGCGAGCTGGCTGAGAAACTGGCCAAAAGCGGTGCTAAAGCCATAGCCGTCAAGACTGATGTGACCAAAAAAGCAGACGTCGATAATCTGATTGCCACCGCGATGAAGGAGTTTGGCAGAATAGACATTCTGGTCAATGCCGCCGCCATCACCCAGGACAAGTGGATGGTCGAAATTGAGGAAGCAGATTGGGACCGGATTCTTGAAGTCAATGCCAAAAGCGTGTACCTGACCATAAAGGCGGTGATGCCCCACATGATAGCCTCAAAGTATGGCAAAATCGTCAACATCTCCTCCCGCTCTGGCAAAGAAGGCATGCCCGGTCTGTCCCACTATGCCGCCTCGAAATTTGCCGTCACCGGCTTTACCCAGGCGGTGGCCAAAGAGCTGGCGCAGCACGATATCAATGTAAATGCCGTCTGCCCCGGCATCCTGCGCACCGACATGTGGGAGAAAATCCTTGACACCCGCTCGGCACGCACCGGCCTGCCCAGAGAAGAAGTCTGGGCAAAGGCTATGGAGACCATTCCGCTGAAGAGGCCCCAGGTCCCCGAGGATATCGCCAACGTGGTGCTATTCTTGAGCTCCGACATTTCCCGGAACATCACCGGAGAATCAGTTAGCGTCAACGGCGGGGCCCGGGTAGATTAGGTTCAAGACCTTATCACCAGGTATGGCTTATGGCATCCCCGGGACATACCCGGTGGCAGTTTCGTTCCAGCTTAGCCAGACAAGCCTCATAGCCGGGGCATAGCATGGCCAGATTCTTCCTGGCCTCTTCCTTCACCCTCGCCCTGAGCTGCCCGTCGTCTTCTGTGGCGACTTCAAGGATGGCGGACGGGCATACCGTCACGCATTCACCGCAGCCGTCGCATCGGCCGGTATCGATGGTGATAAAATAGTTGCCCGTGCCATCGGAGTAACCGTACTGCGCCTTTCCGGCCACGGCCGCCGCCCTGCCCTGACACCTGTCCCGGGCAAATAGCGCCGCCCCCAGTGCGCCGATGAGCTGCGGGTCTTCACAGAGAAGAGGTTCAAGCCCCACCCTTTCCTGTAGCTGGGCCACCATCCCCTGGTTCTTGGCAATACCGCCGGTGATGGTGAACTCCTTTTGGATGGAAACCCGCTTGAGCAGATTGAGGCAGCGGGTGGCAATCGCCTCATTCAATCCGGCCAGAATGTCCTCCTTGCTCACTCCTTTGCGCAGATAGGCTATCGCTTCCGATTTGGCGAAGACGGCGCAGATGGTGTTGAAAGGGATGGCCTGTTTCGACCTGAGTGCGGCGGGGCCGATTTCCTCCAGAGGCATATTGAGCACGTCGGCAATCATCTCCAGAAAGCGCCCCGTGCCACCGGCGCATTTATCGTTCATGATAAAATTGTTCACCCGACCGTCGGCATCGCAGTTGATTGCCTTGCAGTCCTGCCCGCCCATGTCCAGAATGGTCCTGACCTCCGGGAAATACCAGGTGATGCCGCGGGCATGGCAGCTTATCTCGGAGATATTCTCGCTGGCAAAGGGCACCAGCACCCTGCCGTAGCCGGTGGCGACCACATATTCAATGTCATCCATGGAAAGGCCCGCGCCATCCAGCGCCCTGGCCATCGTCATCCGGGAGGTCTTGACGCTCTCCGGGCCGGTATCGCAGATGACCGACGAAACGATTTTGCCGTCATTCATCACCACCGCCTTGGCGGCACGAGAACCGATATCGATGCCAGCGACAATCATCGGCCAATGCCTCTTTCAATGTTTTCCTGAGCCACCACCGCCGCACCGAGCGCCGCCGCCAGCTGCGGCTCCTCCGGCACCAGAAGGCTGAAACCAAGCTCGCTCTCCAGAATCCTGACCAGCCCGCGGTTCAACGCCACGCCGCCGGTTACGGCAACATCGCGTTCTATGCCGATACGCTTGCACAGCGAGACGATACGGCTCACCACGGAATAATAGATACCAGCGACAATGTCCTCCTTCGGCGTGGGCGGCTCGCGGTGGACATGAGAAATCACCTCAGACTCGGCGAATACGGCACAGGTGCTGGAAATATCAGCCCTGCCTTTTGCCTGAAAGGACAGCGTGGCCATCTCTGCCAGTGGTATCTGCATAAGCTTCGACATCTGCTGCAGAAAGATGCCGGTGCCGGCGGCGCACTTATCCTGGTTCACCCAGTCGTTGAGGCGTCCGCGCTCGTTCAATTTGATGACCGTGCTGCTCTCAGCACCCATATCTATTGAAGTACGGACGGATGGGAAAAGGCGGTGTATGCCGCGGGCAAGGCAGGTGGTCAGCGATTTTGACTGCTGACCCGGCAATAAATCCCTGATACCGACGCCGGTGGCGACAATGAAAACATCATTGTCAGATTTGAGCCCGGCCTGCCTCATCACCTCATCAATGACGGCCCTAACACCCTGCTCGGCCTCTTCACCGGTCGAAAGAACACTTGAGGCAATGACCTTCTCATTGTCCAGAATAACCGCTTTCGCGGTCAGGCTGCCGATATCCACACCCAGCGCTTTCATATCGAATTCAATGCTACTAGCGGTCTTCCAGCAGCTCGAAGAACTGCTCCAGCTTCCCGCGTATCTCCTCCTCTGAGTTGATGGTCGGGTCAACGATATCGCAGTCGATGGTCAGCACCGGCACATCGACCTCGTTGAGCACATCTTTGAATAACTTAACCGTGGCGCAGGTATGCCGACAGCCCATGAACGCCCAGTAGACGGCGCCGTCAACTTTATACTGTTCGGCGCAGTCAATTAAGTCCTGCAGCACCTCCTGGCCGAGGGGGCCGTACATGCTGCGCCGTTCCGGTATCATGGCCGCCTTCCGGGCCACGCTTTCCAGCGGTCTTGATGGGTCCAGCCTGCCCTCCGCCCAGCGGGTAAAGAGCGGCTCTACCACGCTCACCGCACCGTATTCATGCCCTAGCTTCTCCATTAAACCCGTCAGGTACATCGGCGGCACAAAGAGGGTCATCAGGCGGAACCGCTCCGGAGAAACTGCTCCCTGCCCCTGGCGAACCATCTCCGCAAGCTCGTCACGCAGCGCCTCCAGATAGGCAATGGCATCCGGCTGGCCGGGGCACAGGTAGTCCACGGTCAGGAGTTGCAAAAAGCCGCGATTTGGAAACGGGGACGGCACGGCTTTACGCAGCTCCCCGATCTCCCGAAAAAGCTCTGTCTGGTAGTCCATTTTGGCTACAATATCGGAGAGCTTATCCCAGTCCATCTTCCGACCCGATTTCTCCTCGAGGAAATGAATCATGTCCTCCAGCTCACCGACCAAGTATTTATCTTCCGCCTCGCTGCGCTGGAAGGGATGGTCAAGGAAAAACCCGGGGCACTTGTTCAGTTCCATTACCAGCTCACCGCTCTTGGCAGTGTTATCGCAGATGAGGTTGGACCAGAGCATGGCATCGGGTCGAGGCAGCGCGCCCAGTGAGAAAGCTCCGGCCAGCCCGCGGTGCGGAGAACATATTTCCGGGACCAGCCCCAGCTCAGCGCCGGCCGAGAGAATCTCCGCCTGCCCACCGAGAAACAGCGCCATCATCCAGGTGGTCGTCTCCGTGTGCATGGGCACGATATCCATGGCATAGAAAATCTCGCTAGGAAAAAACACGGTATGGGCAGCGATGAATTTGCCTTCATCATGCGCGTTCAGCAGGCGGGTATAGTAATTGGCCAGCATCTCATAGTACAGGTTATCGCTCTTCGGTGTATCAGGATTTGCCCGACTCATTCGCGTGATGATACGGCAGGCCCGTATAATAGCATTTATTTTGCTGCTCCTGGTTTCCAATGCAGTCACTATCTCTTCCTTGCCTCCAGCATTTCCAGGAACGCCTGCACCCGGGTCTGAATCTGCCCCGACCCCGAGGTGCCGTATTTCACATCCAGCGCCAGAACCGGCACCCCTATCTCTTTTAACCTGTCCCTGAGCAGAGGCAGGTCGTGGGCATAGGGGACGCAGTAGCGGATTATCTGGCTGATGACCCCGTCCACTTTAAACTCTTTTACCAGGTTGAGAACGCGATTGAACCTCTCGTCAGAGGGCACCATGCGCGCACAGGGAAAGTTATTCAGATAGCGCCTGGAAATCGCCCTGACCGGGCTCTGGCCTTCCTCCAGAACCACCGGGTCAGACCAGTAGCGGGTGCTGGTGCAGAGCTCATCGGTCACCACCAGGCCTCCCTGCGCCTCTATCGATTTGACGAACTCCGGGTTGTTCATCACGCTGCCCACCACCATTAAACGCGCCCGTCCCTGATGGTGGTTGTTTGACTTGCCGAGTTCTTCCAGCAGTTCTTCCAGCCACTGATTGAACAGCTCCTTGGGCATGCGGAAGCTGGCATTCAGCGCCTCCATGGTCTCGGCGCCGGAAATCGACGGCGCATCCGCTTTCCGCAGTTCATACAGCTGTTTCAGGAGAGCCCGGGAACGGTTAAATACTTCAATGGAGTTGATAAGCTGCTCATCGGTTATTTTCTGCCCGAGGAACTCCTCCAGATGCTCCTTGAACTGCACCACCTGCTGGTAGTAGAGGTCGTGAGCTTTCTCGGTATATTTCCGCGGTATGGTCAATATGTGGGCGAACGGGGTTTTAATATAGTGCTGCCACAGGTCGAACAAACGGCGGGCGCCGTCACAGGTGGAGCCGGCGACCATGCCATCGAGAAACTCGTACTCGCCCCTGAGGCCCATCTGCAGACAGCTTCGGGAAAACGAGCAGTTATTAATATACATGTACGCGTTGCCGTCCTCAAGTTCCATTTCCTGAGAGTAGCCAGTGACCCTGACCGGCAGAATTCCCGCGGCATGCATAATCTCCTCGGGGACATAGGTGCAGAGCCAGCCGAATACCTTATGGCCCTGGCGCCGGTGTTCCAGAATCTGTTCGGTCTGGGGGAAAGCATCATTTACCCGGCGAAAGCGCCCCAGTGTCCGCAATGGCAAATTGGTTGACTGTTTAACTTCTATCACCATAATCAGCTGGCTGACATTACCCCGCTGGACTGCCCGGGCAGTCTAAAAGGCTATTATAACGCCTTGAGTGGCACTACTTCAAAATTCAATATCGGGATGGTAACCGACAAATATCGCTCCCGGGCCAGCACCATAGCCCATCACCGGGCTGTACTCGCTTATCAGTATGCGCTGGCAATCGAAACTCTGCCGCAGCAGATTGCTGAACCGTTCCGCCATCTCGGGCGCGGCGGCATGCATTATCATGAAGTGCAGCGAATTGGACTCAGCGTCCGCTTTTATCAGGTCGACCAGTTTCTGATATCCAGCCTCGCGATTTCTCACCTTGTCCACGAAGTCCAGTGTGCCGTCTTCGTTCACCCGGTTAATCGGCTTGATATTGAACAGGGCGGCCATCCTGGAGGCAAGCTTGGACATGCGACCCGTGCGGTAAACGTAGCGCAGCGTATCCAGCATCATCAGACCTTTTGTTTTCTCTCTGGCCTTTTCCGCAGCCTTGACCACCTCATCAAGGCTTTTCCCCTGCGCTGCTGCCCTGGCGGCGGCCAGAACGATAAGCCCCTGGGCGCCGGCCACCGTCTTGGCGTCAAATACCCGCAGGTTCGTTTTCGGTGACTCTTTTTTTAGTGTTTCTGCCGCGAGATTGGCTGTCTTGAAATTGGCACTCAACGCTGATGACAGGACTATGTGCAGTATATCCGGCGATTTCTGGCTTAATTTCTGGTATTCCTCCAGGAAATAGCCGGGATTGAGCGCTGAAGTAGTGAATTTGTCAGGGTCTTTTTTAATCAGCTGATAGGCCTCCGTGACACTCAGCGTAACCCCCTCAATATAGTCTTGCCCATCAAAAATAATGTGGGCGGCGGGTATCACGTTGATTTGATACTCTTCCGCAAGCTCTCTCGGAATGCCAGCGACTCTGTCCGTCATAACCATTACCTTTGCCATTTCCAGACCTCCTTTACAACCTTTACCGCCGTTTGCCTTCAGGTAACAAGGTAGCCGCCATCCACCACCACCATGCTGCCCGTGATGTAACTGGCCAAGTCCGATGCCAAGAACAGGGCCACCCGTCCAACTTCGTCGGCTTCACCCATCCTGCCCAGAAGCATGCGGGACATAAATGCCTTTAAATGCCTTTTCGCCTCGCTGCTCGCTGGACCGGAAAATACGGAACGGATGCCTTCGGTCCTGATGCTTCCCGGGACAATGGCATTCACCCTTATATCGTGTTTCCCCAGCTCGCGCGCCAGACTTCTGG